>JALYVS010000002.1 GCA_030853115.1 Actinomycetota bacterium | reverse complement strand
GGCCCGGCCCGGCCCCGTCCCGCTTACCCTCACCCCGGCTCGCCGCGGGCCGGTGAGCTGCCCGCGATGCGGCTCATCGCAGACCACGCAGACCGCCGCGTTCAGCGCCACCGCGTGTAAGGCGCTGTTCCGGTGTGATGCCTGCCGTGAGCCCTTCGAATACGTGAAGGAAATCTGATGGCTCTGGGTCCAGGCCCGGCCCCGTCCAGGACCGGGTTCTACCCGCTCACCGTGACCCGGGTGGACCCCCTCACCGACGACGCCGCCGCGGTGACTTTCGAGGTACCAGCCCGGCTGGCCGAGAAGTTCACCTTCGCGCCTGGCCAGTCGATGACGATCCGGCGCGGCGGCGAGCGCCGCTCCTACTCCATCTGCGCGGTCCGGGGACACGCGCCGCGTATCGGCGTGCGCGAGGTAGCAGGCGGCGCGGTCTCCGGCTGGCTCGTACACGAAGTGAAGGCCGGCGACGTGATCGAGGCTCAGGCGCCGTCCGGATCTTTCGTTCCGGACCTGGGAAAACCCGGGCATCATGTCCTGATCGCCGCGGGCAGCGGGATCACGCCGGTCTTGTCCATCGCCGGATCTGTGCTCGCCGCGCACGACGACTCGGCTGTCACCCTGCTTTACGGCAACCGGCGTAACGACTCGGTGATGTTCGCCGACGAGATCGCCGACATCAAGGACGCCTATCCGGCCCGGATCTGCCTGGTCCACGTGCTCAGCCGCGAGCCGCAGGAGGTTGAGCTGTTCAACGGCCGGCTCGACGCCGCCAAGCTGCGCTCGCTGCTGCCGGTGACCGTGGACCTGGCCGGGGTGGACCACTGGTGGCTATGCGGCCCGTTCGGCATGGTCCAAGACGCGATCGGGGTGCTGACCGACCTCGGCGTGACACGTGACCGCGTCCACCGGGAGTTGTTCTACGTCGAGGACGAGCCGCCCGCCGAGGCCACCCACGCCGATGCGCCCGCCGGGCCTGGCGCCGAGGTGACCGTGCTGCTCGACGGCCGCAGCAGCACCGCGACCGTCGAGCCCGGCACCGTGATCCTGGACGGGGCCCAGCGGGTCCGGCCTGACCTGCCGTTTGCCTGCAAGGGCGGTGTGTGCGGTACCTGCCGCGCCCTGCTGGTCGAGGGTGAGGTCACCATGCGACGCAACTACGCTCTGGAACGTGCGGAACTCGAGGCGGGTTACGTGCTCACCTGCCAGGCTCTTCCCACCTCCGACCGGATCACCGTCGACTACGACGCCTAGCCAGCGAGGAGTTCGGGACATGCAGGACCTCACGTCGCCGTCGGGAGACCTCGATCCCATCGAGCGGGCGCCGGCCGAAGAGCTTCGAGCGCTCCAGCTGGACCGGATGCGCTGGTCACTACGGCACGCGTATACCAACGTGCCGCACTACCGCGCGGCCTTCGACGCGGCCGGGGTCCACCCGGATGACTGCAAGGACCTGGCCGACCTGGCTAAATACCCGTTTACCGGCAAAGCCGACCTGCGCGAGAACTATCCGTTCGGCATGTTCGCGGTCCCCCGCGAGCAGGTGGTGCGGGTCCACGCCTCGTCGGGGACCACCGGCCGGGCCACCGTAGTCGGCTACACCCGCGACGACATCGAGGTGTGGGCTACGGTGATGGCCCGCTCGATCCGGGCCGCGGGCGGCCGGCCCGGCCACATCCTGCACAACGCCTATGGTTACGGGCTGTTCACCGGCGGCCTGGGCGCGCACTACGGGGCGGAAAAGCTCGGCTGCACGGTGGTCCCGGTCTCCGGCGGGATGACCGAACGGCAGGTCACCTTGATCCGGGACTTCCGCCCGGACATCATCATGGTCACGCCGTCCTACATGCTGGCGATCGTCGACGAGATGGAGCGCCAGGGCGACGACCCGGTGGCATCGTCCCTGCGGTTCGGCATCTTCGGCGCGGAACCATGGACGAACGAGATGCGCGCCGAGATAGAACGGCGGCTCGGCCTCGACGCCACCGACATCTACGGCCTGTCCGAGGTGATGGGCCCGGGCGTGGCCCAGGAGTGCGTGGAGACTAAGGACGGCCTGCATATCTGGGAGGACCACTTCTACCCTGAGGTGATCGACCCGCTCACCGGCGAGGTGCGGCCTGACGGCGCCGACGGCGAGCTTGTGCTGACCTCGCTGACCAAGCAGGCCATGCCCGTCATCCGGTACCGGACCCGCGACCTGACCCGGCTACTGCCGGGGACCGCGCGCACCATGCGACGGATGCAGAAGATCACCGGCCGCACCGACGACATGATCATCGTGCGGGGGGTCAACCTGTTCCCCACCCAGATCGAGGAACTGATCATGAGCATCCCGGCGCTGTCACCGCATTTTCAGCTGCACCTGAGCCGGACCGGCCGGATGGATGAACTCACCGTTCACGTCGAACGCCGCGTCGGGACGACCGGATCCGACACCACGCAGGCCGGCTCGCAGCTGTCAACGCTGATCAAGAACACTATCGGCGTCACCGTCATCACCAGTGTCCTGGAGCCGGACACCATCGAGCGGTCGGCGGGCAAGATGCGCCGCATCGTCGACCACCGCCCGCCCTGACCGGCAAGCCGGTTCTGTGCCCTGACGGTGGCTCCCCGCGGAGGTTCAGATCCGGAACCGGGTACCCGTCACCTTCTCCGCGATCCCGGTCCGGTCCAGGTAAGGAGTGATCCCGCCGAGGTGGAAGGGCCAGCCGGCCCCCAGGATCATGCACAGGTCGATGTCCTCGGGCGCGGCCACCACCCCCTCGTCGAGCATCAGCCTGATCTCCTGGGCCAGCGCCTCGAGCGCTCGCTCGCGTACCTGCTCCGCTGAGGACGGACGGTCACCGCCGGCCAAGATGGCCGCGACCGACTCGTCGACGGAGAAATCGGGCCGGTAGACCGCGGTTTTACCGGCCGCCACCATAGCGCGGAGCTTGGGCGATACGGCGAACCGGTCCGGGTAGGCAGCGTGCAGCGTCTCGCCGACGTGCAGCGCGACGGCCGGGCCGACCAGCTGGAGCAGCAGGAACGGCGGCATCGGCAGCCCGAGGGGGTCGGCGGCATGCTCAGCCACCTCGAACGGCGTCCCCTCGTCGACGCATCCGGTGACCTCGCCGAGGAACCGGGTCAGCAGCCGGTTGACCACGAAGGCCGGGGAGTCCTGGACCAGCACGCAGTTCTTCTTCAGTGCCTTCCCGACGGCCAGTGCGGTGGCCAGTGCCGCGTCGTCGGTCCGGGCGCCGTGGACCACTTCGACCAGCGGCAGCACCGCGACCGGGTTGAAGAAGTGGAATCCGACCACGCGCTCGGGGTGAGCCAGCTTCGCCGCCATCTGGGTCACCGACAGCGAGGAGGTGTTGGTGGCGAGCACGCAGTCCGGCCGAACGACCGCCTCGACCTCGGCGAAGACCTGCTGCTTGACCGAGATCTCCTCGAACACCGCCTCGATCACGAAGTCGGCGTCCGCGAAGGCGTCCTTGGTCAGCGATCCGCTGACCAGAGCGGTCAGCCTGGCGGCGGCGTCCGCGCTGATCCGGCCGCGGCTGGCCAGCCTGGCGATCTCGGCGTGCACCTGGCCGACTCCGGCGTCGAGCCGGGCCTGGTCCAGGTCGGTCAGCACCACCAGCACTTCGAGCCGCCGCGCGAACAGCAACGCGATCTGCGCCGCCATCAGGCCCGCGCCGACCACGCCGACCTTGGTCACCGGCCGGGCCAGCGACTTATCCGGCGCGCCCGCGGCCTTTTTGGCCCGCTTCTGGGTCAGGTCGAACGCGTAGAGCCCGGCGTGCAGCTCGTCGCTCATCAGCAGGTCGGCGAGGCCCTCGTCCTCGGCCGTGAACCCCTCGTCCCGCGAGCGGTCGCGCGCGGCGGCCACGAGGTCGATGGCCCGGTAGGGCGCGGGGGCGGCCTTGTGCAGCTTGCCGTCCGTGACGAACCGCGCCCCGGCGATCGCAGTGTCCCAGTTTTCCTCGACCGGAGTCCTGGTCACCGAGACCTCACCGGTCAGCACCTGACCTGCCCAGCGGAGCGATTCGGCCAGGAAGTCGGCAGGCTCGAAGATCGCGTCGGCGATGCCGAGTGCGAAAGCGTCCGGTCCCTTCAGCATGCGGTTCTGGCTGAGCGGGTTCTCCACGATGACCTTCAGGGCCTGCGCCGGGCCGATCAGGCGCGGCAGCAGGTAGGTGCCGCCCCAGCCGGGGAGCAGGCCGAGGAAGCACTCGGGAAACGCGACCGCGGAGACTCCGGAGGAGATCGTCCGGTACGAGCAGTGCAGCGCGAGCTCCAGGCCGCCGCCGAGCGCGGCGCCGTTGACAAACGCGAACGACGGCACGCTCAGCTCGCCAAACCGGCGAAAGACGGCGTGCCCGAGCCGGGCGATGGCCAGCGCCTCGTCCCGCGCGCGGATCAGCGCGGCGCCGGTCAGGTCGGCGCCAACCGCGAAGATGAACGGCTTGCCGGTGACTGCGACCGCGACGATACGCTCGTCCCCGGCCTCCGGCGTGGCCCGGCCCGCCACCGAGTCGAGCGCGTCCCGCAACGAGAGCAGGCCGCCGGGGCCGAAGGTGCTCGGCCGGGTGTGATCGTGCCCGTTGTCCAAGGTGATGAGCGCCATCGTGCCCGCTCCGCCGGGCAGCTGAACGTCGCGCACCAAGGCCCTGGTGACGACCTCACCGGGGAACAAGGCGGTGATGTCCGGATCGTCGAGCCCGGCATCGTTGGGACTAGAGGGCGTTGGCATTGAGGTTCTCCCACAGGACGGTGCCACCCATGCCGAGCCCGGCGCACATCGTGGTCAGGCCGTAGCGGACATCGGGCCGCCCGGCGAAGTGGCGGGCCAGCTGGATCATCAGCCGTACGCCCGAGCTCGCGAGCGGGTGGCCGAGGGCGATCGCGCCGCCCCACGGGTTCACTCGCGGGTCGTCGTCGGCGATCTTGAAGTGGTCCACGAAGGCGAGCACCTGGACGGCGAACGCCTCGTTGATCTCGATCAGCCCGATGTCGTCCATGACCAGGTCGTTACGGGCCAGCAGGGTATCCGTGGCCGGTACCGGCCCGATGCCCATCACCTCGGGGTCCACCCCGGCGAAGGAGAAGTCGACCAGCCGCATCCTGGCGTCCAGGCCCAGCTCGGCGGTCACGTCCTGAGCCGCGATCAGGCAGCCGGCCGCGCCGTCGTTCAGCCCGGCGGAATTTCCGGCCGTGACCCGGCCGTGCGGCCGGAACGGGGTCTTGAGCCCGGCGAGCGCCTCCAGGGTGGTGCCGGGACGCGGCGGCTCGTCGGCGGTGGCCAGGCCCCAGCCCTTCTCGGCGCTGCGGATCGCGACCGGCACCAGGTCAGCCTGGATCTGGCCCGCCGCGTAGGCCGCGGCGACCCGGTGCTGGCTGGCCAGCGCGTACGCGTCGGCCCGGGCCCGGGTGATGGCCGGGAACCGGTCGTGCAGGTTTTCTGCCGTCGCGCCCATCGACAGCGCGGACGGATCCACCAGACGCTCGGCGATGAACCTGGGGTTGGGGTCGACGCCGGAGCCCATCGGGTGGTGGCCCATGTGCTCGACGCCGCCGGCCACCGCCACGTCGGTGGCGCCCAGCGCGATCGAGCCCGCGGTCGTGGTGACGGCCGTCATCGCGCCGGCGCACATCCGGTCGATGGCGTAGCCGGGCACGGACTTCGGCAGCCCGGCCAAGATCGCGGCGCTGCGCCCGATGGTCAGGCCCTGGTCACCGCTCTGAGTGGTGGCGGCCACCGCGACCTCGCCGATCCGCCCGGGCGGCAACGCGGGGTTGCGCCGCAGCAGCTCGCGGATCACGCTCACCATCATGTCGTCGGCCCTGGTCTCGGCGAACAGGCCATGAGGCCCGGCCTTGCCGAACGGGGTTCGAACGCCGTCTACGAAGACGACGTCGCGTGCGGTACGGGGCACGGTCAGCCTCCCTTGAGCCGTCAGGATCACAAGCCTGAGACCAATGCTACTCGTCAGTAACTAACCCTGGACCGCGCGGGAGTGTTCCAGGTACCGGCCGGGATCCGGATCGGGCTCCGTTCCGCACCGGTGGCCGGATTAGCCTAGTTCAGCGGCCCTTGCGCAGGAAAGCGCGCAGCTGGTCCAGCGGCCAGGTGTTGATGACGTCGGCGGGGGTGAGCCAGCCGCGCTGCGCGGTGCCGATGCCGTAAGGCATGTTGCCGAGGTCCGGGACGCAGTGCGCGTCACTGTCGATGGCGAACTTCACCCCGGCGTCCCGGGCCGCGCGGATATGGTCCGAGGGCAGGTCGAGCCGCTGCGGCGAAGCGTTGACCTCAAGCGCGGTGCCGGTCCGGGCGCAGGCCCGGAAGAGCTCACCGAAATTCACGTCGACCGGCGGCCTGCGGCCCATCCGCCGGGTGGTGGGATGGCCGATGACACTGACGTACGGGTTCTCGCACGCGAGTATGAAGCGCCTGGTCATCTCCGTTCGGGACTGGTCGAAGTGGGAGTGCACCGAGGCGACGCACAGGTCGAATCCCTGCAGGAAGCTGTCCTCCCAGTCCACCGAGCCGTCGGGCGCGATGTTCAGCTCGGTGCCGTGCAGCACCTCCAGATCCGCCTCGAGCCCCCGGACCCGGTCCCGCTGCGCCAGCATCTTCTCGTCGGTCATCCGCTGCATGATCAGGTTCGGCGCATGGTCGGTGACGGCGTAGTACTCATATCCGCGCCTGGCCGCCGCGGCCACCATGTCTTGCAGGCTGGCGACGCCGTCGGTCAGGTCGGTGTGCGTGTGCAGATCACCGCGCAGGTCATCTTCCCGAACGAGCCGCGGTATCTCCCCCCGGGCCGCCACCTCGATCTCACCGTGGTCCTCGCGCATCGTGGGTGGCACCCAGGCCAGGCCGAGCCTCGCGTAGACCTCTTCCTCGGTGCGCGAGACGATCAGCTCCCCCGTTTCCACCTCGAACAGCCCGTACTCCGACAGCCTGAGCTTCTGGCGCACCGCGATCTGGCGCACCGCGACGTTGTGCGCCGTCGAGCCGGTGAAGTACTGCAGGGCCGCGCCCCAGGCGTCGAGCTGCACTACCCGCAGGTCCACCTGGAGCCCGGCCGCGGTCCGGATCGAGGTCTTGGTCGGGCCGCTCGCGATCACGGCGGCCACCTCCGGCTGGGCGACGAACGCCGCCATCAGCGGGGCCGAGTCATCGGCCGCGGCCAGGATGTCGACATCCCCGATCGTCTCCCGCATCCGCCGCAGGGAGCCGGCGTAGGCGCAGCGCTGGCAGCCGGGCACGGCGGCCAGCACCGCCACCATGGTGGTCGCCGTCCGGCTCGCCACGTCGAGCAGGACCCGTGCGCGCCCCTGCCGGTATACCTCGATGCCGCCAGCAATCCGTTCTGCGCTCCTGGCCCCGAACCCGGCCAGTTCGTCCAGCCGGCCCGCCGCGATCGCCGTCCCGAGATCCTCGGCCGATTCCACGCCCAGCTCCCGGTTCAGCTGCAGGGCGCGCTTGGGCCCGAGGCCGGGCACCCTGGTCAGCTCGAGAACGCCGGGCGGGATCTGGGCCCTGAGCTCGTCGAGCGCCTGGATGGCGCCAGTGTCGCGGTACTCGGCGATCTTGGCGGCGATCGAGGCGCCGACGCCGGGAATGGCCCGCAGGGCCTTGACGTCGAGCGGACCGATATCGTCGCCCCAGCCGCGGACACTGCGGGCCGCCTTCTCGTAGTTCCGGGCCCGGAACACGTCACCGCCGGTGATCTGGGTCAGCTCGGCATACTCCCGCAGCAGCGCCGCGACGTCCTCGTTGAGCCAGGCCATGGTCCTATTTCCTCGAAGCGTCCGGGAGACCGTCCCCAGCCCGGGGCGAGCGGAGCCTAGGCATGACAGCTGAGCGGGCGGCCGCCGTGGTAGGCCACCATCTCGCCGAGGACGCGGACCAGGTCGACCGGGGCCCCGCGCTCGGCCCCGTCCAGCTCGAGGTAGGCCCGGTGCAGGTTACCCACGATCCGTTCGGAATCGAGAAGATCTTTAAATGCCCCTAGGTCAGTTGCGCGGGCGGCTTCCAGCGGCGTCAGGCCCGCCGCCTTCGCCTGCCGCGCGGTCTGCTGCACGAAACGCAGGTAGGCGAGCATGTCATCGATGACCTCGGGCCCGCAGACCGGGCCGTGGCCCGGCACCAGCGTCTGGGCGCCGAGCGGGCGCAGCACCGTCTCGAGCACCTCGATCCAGCCGCTGACCGAGCCCTGCAGCGCGAACGGGGTGCCGCCATTGAACAGCAGGTCGCCGGTGAAAACCACGGAACGTTCGGGAATGTGAATGATCGAGTCGTTGGTGGTGTGCGCCGGGGTGCCGACGTAGCGGACGTCGCAGCGCAGGTCGCCTGACCACAGCGTGACGCCCTCGGTATAGGTCAGGAACGGCGGCGCCGGCTCCAGGTGACCCCAGTCCACCTCGGACCAGATCCCGGGCGGCGGCGGCATCGGGGTGTTCTGGACGGCTACCCGGCATTGCTCATGGCCGACGATGGTGGCGCCGCTCATCAGGTAGTTGCCGTGGGTGTGGTCACCGTGGTGATGGGTGTTGACCAGGGTCCGGACGGGCTTGGCGGTAATCGTGGTGATGGCTTCGAGGTAGGCGCGGGTACGCCGCTCGGTGGCGGCGGCGTCGATGCTGATCACGCCGGAGCCCCCGGCCAGGAAGCCGGTGTTGTTGATGTACCAGCTGCCGTCAGGCTGCAGGTAGGCGTAGACGCCCTCGCTGACTTCGATGATGTCGCCGAGGCTCATCGTCGTGCTCCTTAGTCCCGGGCGGCAGCAGCAGCGCTAGGCCGAGCAGCAGCCCGAACAGCGCCAGCCCGGCCAGGATGTAGGCGTTACCCAAGATGAGCGCCAGGCCGTGCCAGTGGTACTCGTTGAACCAGGGCCGGTCTCCGTACGATTCGTAGTAGACCGGGTTAGTGTTCTTCGGGATCCAGATCAGGCCGAGTGAGTCGTGGCCGAGGTTGACCGCCGAGGTGAACAGGCTGGCCGGCCACGCGCCGAACCACGCCACGATCGCGGCCGCTACGATTCCGCAAGCCCAGGCGGCCTGCCGGGAGCCGCGCCGCCACGCTCGCACGGCGTAGTGCGCGGCCACCACCGCACCGGGCGCGATCCACACCCAGTGGTGGTCCCAGCTGATCGGCGAGTCGAGCAACCCGGTCAGGGCCGCCATCAGCAGCCCGAGCACCGGATGGCCCTTGCGGTCCAGCAGGCCCGCGCCTACCACGCCCGCTATCCCGATCACGATCGCCGCCACGATCCAGGCCGGCTTGGCCCCGGCCACGCTGCCGGTCAGCCGGGTGATCACACCGTCGAGCGACTGGTTGCCCGCCCAGCCGGTGAATCCCGTCCGGCCGCCCTGGACGAACAGGCCGTCGAACCACCACTTCGTCGAATCGACAGGCAGGATCACGAAACCTACTGCGACGGTGAACGCGAAACCCGCGCAGGCCATGGCCGCCTGGCGGAATTTCCTGGCCACCAGCAGGTACGGAATGAAGACCAGCGGCACCAGCTTGATGCCGGCCGCGACGCCGGTACCGAACCCCTTCCACCAGCGGCTGTTCTCGGTGTCCCGCTGGCACAGATCCCAGCTGATCAACGCCATCAGCACGAGGTTGACCTGGCCGAGATACATGGTGCGCAGCACCGGCTCGGTCCAGTACACCGCGGCCGCGCCGAGCAGCGTAGCGCCGAGCCTGCCCCGGTCCCGGCGGTAACCCAAGCCGCCGAGGGTGAACCACAGCGTGGCCAGCAGCGCGACGATGTCCACCGCCACCGAAAGCTGCTGGGACAACCACCAGGGAACGAAGGAGACCAGAGCGAACGCGATGGCCGCGAACGGCGTGTAGGTAAACGGCAGGTGCAGGTTGCCGTACCCCACCCAGTCATATAGCGGCGCCCCAAGGTGCGGGTTGTACAGCGGGCTGATGTGCCGGACGATGAGGCCGCCGGAGCGATACACGGCAAGGTCGACCGGATCGAGGGTAAAGCTCTTGGGATGGATGATCGCGTAGATGACGTAGCCGCCGAGAGCCACGGCGAACGCGACCAAGCCCGCCAGGAGCAGACGGCTGCCTGGCGTCTTCGTTTCCCCGGCGGGCGCTTGCGGGCGGGTGAGGACCGATCTCACCTCGCCACCCTAGCGGTTCCCGCTAGGTTTCCGTTCTCGGAGGTGCGGGATGCCTGAGGTGAATTCGGCCACCCGGCCGGGCGCGGATCGACTACCCGATGTAGTAGCACGCGTCGACCAGCTTGGGGACCCGTGGCATAGTAATCTCATGACTGACCGGACCGGACCTGATGTGATCGCGCCGGGGACCTCATGAGCGGCATCGGCCAGCTCGTGGCGTCCGGTCCGCTGATCCTGGCCCTGCCGGTCGCCGCCGCGGCCGGCGCGGTCACGTTCTTGTCGCCCTGCGTTCTGCCACTCGTGCCCGGCTACCTCTCCTTCGTCACCGGCATGGCCGGCGCCGGGGGGGCCCAGCCCGCGGCGAGCGCCTCCCCCGGCCAGCGGGCCCCAGCGGACGGAGCCGGCCCGGGGACGGCAGACGGGGCCGGTCCCGGGGCAGCGGACGGGTCGGGGGTTGCGGTGGCGGCCCGGACCGTGACCGCGGCTGCGCCGTCACGCGGCTCCCGAGGCCGGATCGTGGCGGGGACAGCGCTATTCGTGCTCGGGTTCTCGATCGTCTTCGTCGCGGTCGGCGCGTTCCTGGGCGGCCTCGGACACCTGCTGACCGGCCACGAGCGCCTGCTGACCCAGGTTCTCGGGGGCGTGACCATCCTGCTCGGGTTCCTCTTTGCCGGGGCCTTCGACCGGTTCTCGTTCGCGGGCCGGATCGTGCGCCCGTCCGCCCGGCCGCAGGCGGGCCTGGCCGGCGCGCCCCTGCTCGGCGTGCTGTTCGGGCTCGGCTGGGCACCTTGCACGGGCCCCACGCTGTCCGCCGTGCTGGCCCTCTCGGTCTCGACCGGCACCGTGGCCCGCGGCGCGATCCTGGCCTTCGTCTACGCGCTCGGCCTCGGCGTGCCGTTCCTGCTGGTGGGGCTGGGCTTCCAGGTGGCCGTGCGGGCGTCAGCGTTCGCCCGGCGGCACGCCCGCCTGGTCACCAGGATCGGCGGGGCCATGCTGGTCTGCGTCGGCCTGCTCGAGGTGACCGGCGCCTGGTCGACCTTCATGATCTGGCTGCAAGTCCACTGGGTGAGCGGCTATCAGTCCCCGATCTAGCCCATGCTTAGGCGCCCCTAACCCAGCATGCCCAAATCCCTTCCTCGTCACCGCCAGCCCCCCGCGTTAGCCGTTCCTAAAGCATTCGCCCTTCAGCACCTACCAAAAGCCCCACATTTCACCCGCTTAGCGCGCCGGGAAACCGGGTCACCAACATTGTGGATCGTTACCTCCTTCTGACAGAGGTAACGATCCACGACGATGCGTTCCGGGTTATCCACAGGCTCAGAGTGACCCGTGGCGCCGGGCGGCGGTCCGGGTCACGCTAGATGGTGTGGAAGATGAACGGAGTATGCGCTGGCGCAGCCAGTTGCAGGCGCAATTTAGGGTAGTCTCCCGGCAGCAGGCACGCGATGCGGGCTGGCCAGCGGGAACCATTGACGGAAGGCTACGGACGGGCAGCTGGCAACGGTTGCACCGCGGAGCATACGCGACGTTCACCGGGGATCCGCCCCGGGAAGCGAGGCTGTGGGCGGCCGTATTGCGCGCGGGCCCCGGGGCGGCGCTCAGCCACCAGAGCGCGGCGGAGGTGCACGGGCTTATCGACCGGCCCGTCAGCCAGATCCATATCAGCGTCCCGGCCGAACGTCGCCCGGTGCAGCACCGGAAGATCCCCGGGGTCACCATTCACCGGTGCCGCGGCCTGACGCCAGAGTGGCAGCCGCCCTGGCGGCTACCTCGAACCACCGTGGAGGACACGGTCCTGGACCTGGTCACCGTGGCGAGGACATTCGACGACGCTTACGGCTGGATTTCCAGGGCCGTCGGGCGGCGCCTCACCTCACCCCAGTCGCTCAGTAAGGCGCTCGCCGCCCGTAGCAGGATGCGCTGGCGCGCCTGGATCACCGCCGCACTGGAAGATGCCGCCGACGGCGTGCATTCCCCGCTGGAACGCAACTACGTCCACGGCGTGGAAGTCGCTCATCGGCTACCCAGGGCACTCCGCCAGGCTAAGCGCAGGCTTGGCAGCGGTAACCGGTACCTGGACAACCTGTATGAAGATTACGGGGTATGCGTCGAACTCGACGGGGTCGCGGCCCATCCGGCGGAAAACCGCTGGCAAGACACCCACCGGGACAACGCCAACCTGGTCCAGGGGACCGAGACGCTCAGGTACGGCTGGCCCGACACCACGGAGCACCGCTGCCGGACCGCCCTCGAAATCGCAGCGGTCTTGCGCCGCCACGGCTGGAAAGGCAACCTCCACCCCTGCAGTCCCGCCTGTTCAGCGGCACCAAAGCGTGATCGTGGATCGTTACCCCCGCCACGAGACGGTAACGATCCACGATGACAGATGTGGGTCGACAGCTAGGAGCGGGTCGCGTGGCGTTTCGCGCCGCGCTTCGAGCGCGCGCTCACTTCGGGCGGGGACACGGCAGCCTGGGCGGAGGCCGGCGTGGCCACCGTCACCAGGGCCTCGAAGAGCCGCGGGTCATCGCCATCTTCCGGATTCCACTGCACGCCGAGCCCGAACCTGTGCCCTTGCAGCTCGATCGCTTCCACCACCTGGTCCGTGGTCCACGCCACGGGGAGGAGCCCGTGGCCGAGCCTGCTGACGCCCTGATGGTGGGCGGCGGGTACCTGGGCGGACTCGCTGAGCAGGCGCCCGAGCTTGCTCGCGGCACTGATCTGCACGTGATGGGTGGTCATCTTGACCGTGTCGGGCCGGTGGCTCTCGTTGCCAAGGCGATCAGGCAGATGCTGGATGAGGGTCCCGCCGCGGGCCACGTTCAGGATGTGCATGCCGCGACAGACCGCCAGGAAAGGAAGATCAGCATCGATCGCGGCTCGCGTCAGGATCAACTCGAACCGGTCCCGGCGGTGGTCAGGCAAGTCGGTCTGCTCGTGCGGCGCCTCGTCATAGAGCGAGGGGTCGACGTCCCTCCCGCCGGTCAGCAACAGGCCGTTGAGCCCGGCGATCAGCACGGGTACCGAACTCGCGGGGACGGGCGGCAATATGACCGGGGTCCCTCCCGCCCGCTCGACGGCTCGCGTATAGCTCACCGGCGAGACAACGGCCTCGCGAATCCAGTTGCCCCACCGAGCGGCCTCAAGCTCGCCGGTGATGCCGATGATCGGCCGGCCCATCCGTCCTCCCGCACGTAAGATTCCAACGCCCCATCATGGTCCATCACGTCCAGGCCAGGCGTGCCCACCGTGAAAGTCTCCCGCCGCCCGTTACACCCGACTTGCCGGTCTCATTCTGGCTGCTCGAGCCGGACGTTGACGCGGCAATGACATACTTCTACGGTCGGCTCTTCGCGTGGACACCGAAATTACGCCATATTTCGCCGAGCGCGCGGAAGCCAGTGAGAGAATCCAGGGCTCAGCGCAGGTGCTGGCCGAAAAAGGCGAAGATCCGTTGCCACGCGTCCTGGGTCGCCTCTGGCTTGAAGTCCATCCGCGCCAGCACGGTCAGCGGCGCCAGCGGGGCGGGCTTGCGGCTCATGAAGCTATGCCCAGCCCCCGGGTAAACCTTCAGGTCGTGCGGCACGTCGAGGGCGGTCAGGGCCGCCTCGAGCCGCCGCGGGTGCCCGGCGCCCATCGGGTCCTTGTCGCCGTAGCTCGCGACCACCGGGCACGAGCCCGTGAGTACCCGCTCGGCGTCCTGCGGTACCTCGCCGTAGTTGACGGCGGCCGCGGCGAACTGGCCCAGCGGCGCGCTCAGCAGCGCGAAGGCGCCCCCCATGCAGAACCCGATCACCCCGGTCTTACCCGTGCTGTCCACCCGCGCAGCCAGCAGATCCCGGGCCGCGGCGATGCCGTCGAAGGCTGGCCCCGATCCCGCGTGCAGCTGCCGGAACACACCGCGTAGGCAGCGCACCCACGGCCGGCCGCGGTACAGATCTGGCGCCAGCGCGAGATAGCCCTGCGCCGCCAGCTGATCTGCCTTGCTCCGGATGTCGGCGTTCAGCCCGAAGATCTCGTGAATGACCACGACGCCCGGCCACGGCCCTTCGCCCTCCGGCACCGCCAGGTAGCCCCGCGTGGGCGGGATGGAAACCTCAGGCACCCGGGCTACACCTTCCGCCAGCCGGGCACCCAGGTGCCAGCGGTCACTTGGTAGTCCCCGAACAAGGCCGGCGCCTCGGCGAGCATGAGCTCGCCGATCTTGCCGAACACCAGGCGGATCTCTTCCTCGGCCCCGGAATCGGTGCGGGCCTCGATGGTGTGCCGCAGGGTGCGGATGTTCGCCGTCCAGACCAGCCCGGTGGCCAGGCCCTCAGGCGCGAACCGGCGCATGAACGAGGTCTTGGCCTTCTTCTCGTGCATCTTGGCTTCGTCCTCATCCAGGCCGAAGTGCCCGGACATCCACTGCTGAAACTGCTCGAGCTCGGCCAGCAAGGCCGTCGCCCGCTTCATCAGCTCGGCGTCCTGCTGCGCCCAGTCGGGGAACCAGAACGGCAGCTCGTCGAGCCGGACGTAGCGCAGCGACTCCTGCGAGACCGCCGTCCCCGGCCGGTGGCGGACGATCTCGTGGGTGAAGACCCGGCTGACGTTGTGCAGCACGAACGTGAAGCTGACGTGCTCGAGCACCGAGCCGTGCTGCTGCTTCAGGATGTTCTGCAGGTAGGCTTCCTGGTCGTCGCGGACCTTCCGGACATTGGGGTTGAGTCCGGGCTCCCAGGATCGGTAGCACATCTTCCCCGCGAACTCCGCGAGGTCTTGCGCGTCATGGCCGAGCTGGTCGCGATCGAAGCGCTCCAGCCAGCGCTCGCCGCCCACCTCGCGCAGGTAAGCGGCCATCGCGTCGTAGTCGACCTTCGGCCGGGCGACCAGGAATACCTCAGGTTCAACGCTCCTCATGGCACAGCACAGTAACAACCGCGCACCGACGGCGAAGGCGACTCACCGAATGACACGCGCAGGCTCCCGGGCACGGCATAGCTCCAGGACGTTGCCGATGATCTGGTGACCGGCCCGGCCGGACGCGGTCAGGATCGACTCGGGATGGAACTGCACGGCCCACCGCCGGGCCTGCTCGTCTTCGATCGCCATCACCACGCCGTCCGCCTGCTCCGGCGGGCCCAGTGACGCGGTGACGCGGAAGCCGCCGCGGACCTCGGCCGGCTGCGCGTACAGGCTGTGGTACCGCCCCGCCGCGAACTCGGCGGGCAGCCCGGACAGCAGGGCGCCGCCGGACACCCGGACCAGCCCGGGCTTGCCGTGGGCCGGCTCGGGCAGCAGGGACAGCTTTCCGCCCGCGTGCTCCACCATCGCCTGCAGGCCCAGGCAGACGCCGAAGACCGGCAGCGCGCGCGCGTACACCTGGTCGAGCAGCTCCGCGCAGCCGAAGTCCGAGGGCCGTCCCGGCCCAGGCGAGAGCACGACCAGATCGGGTGCGTAGGAATCGAGCAGCCCGGGCGCGAACCCGGACCGCAGTGTCGTCACCTCGGCGCCGCGCTGCCTGAAGTAGTCGGCGAGCGTGTGCACGAACGAGTCCTGGTGATCCACCAGGAGCACCTTGGGCACCGTCTCGCCGGCCGTCCCGGGGGCACCGGCGCCGGCCAGGATGGTTCCGGCGGCCAGCACGGTGCCGTCGCCGGCCACCGGGGCAGCGGAGTCCGGTCCGGCCAGCCCCTGGGCGACCCTGCTGGCCTCCTCCAGGGTCTCAAGCAGGGCCCGGGCCTTGATCTGGGTCTCTTTCTCCTCGGCCTCGGGCACCGAGTCGTACAGCAGCGTCGCGCCCGCGCGGACGGCCGCGATCCCGCCGGTGATGTGCGCGGTGCGCAGCGTGAGCCCGGTGTTCATCGAGCCGTCGAAGCCGATCTTCCCGACCGCGCCGCCGTACCAGCGGCGCGGGGTCTCCTCGTGATCTTCGATGAACTGCATGGCCCAGGTCTTCGGCGCGCCGGTGACGGTGACCGCCCACATGTGGGTCAGCAGTGCGTCCAACGCGTCGAACCCCGGCCGCAGCCGGCCCTCGATGTGATCGACGGTGTGGATGAGGCGGCTGTACATCTCGATCTGCCGCCGGCCGATCACCCGCACCGAGCCGGGCACGCAGATGCGGGACTTGTCGTTGCGGTCCACGTCCGTGCACATGGTCAGCTCGGATTCCTCCTTGGCCGAGCCGAGCAGGGTAGCGATGTTGGCGGCGTCCTCGAGCGGGCCCTCGCCGCGCGCGATCGTGCCGGCGATCGGGCAGGTCTCCACCCGTTCCCCGGTGACCCGGACGTACATCTCGGGTGAGGCGCCGACGAGATACTCCCCTTCCCCCAGGTTGAACAGGAACTCGTACGGGGCGGGGTTGCGCTGCCGCAGCAGCTCGTAGAACGCGGCCGGCGATGCGCACCGCCCGTAAAACACGTGACCAGGGGTGACTTCGAACAGGTCACCGCAGGTAAACCGCGCGCGTGCTTTGGCCACGACCTGCGCGTAACTTCCGGGCCGCGGTGCCGCAGGCAGCTCTTCCGGCGCAACGGACCGTGGTGTTCCGGCCACGACCGTGCCAGCCGTCCGGCGGTCCAGCCCGGCCGTCGAGACGCCCCCGACCTCGAACTCGTAGGAGTACCTGATCGCCTCTTCACGCATCCGGTCCAGCACCCAGATCTCGTCCGGCAGGTGCAGGACCATATCGCGCTGGCCTGCCGGACGGTCCAGGCGCAACCGGACCGGCTCGAACTGGAACGCCAGGTCATAACCGAAGGCGCCGTACAGCCCGAGGTGCGGATCCTCGCAACCGAACACCGCCGCGATCTCCCGCAGCGCGGTGAACACGGTCGGCCTGCGGCTGCGCTCTTCTTCGGTGTACTCCCGGTCACCCTCCGGGATGAGCACGCTGATTTGTGTTTCCTCGGGGGGAACGATCCCCCCCAGACCCCCCCTGCTTACGGGGGGGCTGCCGGCTCGTAGCAGGGCGGCGCGGATCACCGGCAGCAGCACGCGGCCCCGGTCGTTCAGGGCGCGGGCGGCGACCTGCCGGCCGGCCGTGACGATCTCTGCGCACGGGTCGGCGTAGGCCATGTGCCAGCGGCTGTAGCGACCCGGGTATTCCATCCCCGAACTCATCACGCCGCCTCGGCGCTCGTCCACGACGGCCGCGATCCGGCCCAGCTCGGCGGGTTCGAAGGGGGTGGCGGTACGGGTGACCCGCACGCCGCCGCGAGTCAGTAGTTCGCTGGGTTGGGAGTCCACGATGGCCCCTAGGTTTCAGGCCCGGGGTGACGGCGGGGAAAAATTAAAGCGGCCGCCGGTCCCCGGGCGGTCGCTTCTCTGCCTGACTGTGTCGCGAAACAGCTTGGGTCAGCACGCCGCCTGAAAGCGGCGCCACCACTGAAAGCGAGCAATTCGCATCACGCGCCATAGCGTAGCGGATCACCCGGGCCCTGGCCACCCCGGGCGGGACAGGCGCAGATCCGGCTCCGCCCGGGGCGAGTTGCTACCTCCGCCGCGGGCGTCCAGCTCAGGCGTCCGGCTCAGAAATCGAAACCGCCGGGGCGGCCGTAGCGGTCGGCGAGCAGGCCGGCCAACGTGGAGACGGCGATCTCCGGCGGGGTGCGCGAGCCGATGTTGAGGCCGATCGGGCGGTGCACGCGAGCGATCTCTCCGGCCGGGACGCCCAGCTCGGTGAGCATCTGGACGTGCGGCCCGGCGTGGTGCGGATTGCCCATCAGCCCGATCCACCTGGCCTTGGTCAGCAGCGCGTCACGAAGCACGACGCCGAGCTCGGGGCGGTGGTGGTCGGTGACGACCAGGTCCGCGGCGTCATCCAGATCGCCGGGCACGGCCGTCAGCAGGGGGAACCCGAGGGCAGCGGCGCCTGCCGCCCTGGCCTCGTCGGGCTCGAGCAGCAGACCGCGGAATCCCATGTCAGCCGCGTATCTCAACAGGTAGCCGGCCACCGGAGAGGCGAACACCGCGACCAGCGTCCGGGCCCCCGGCTCCCGGGCCCCGGCCGGCGCGGCCGGGGCGCTGTGCGCCACCGCACAGGCCGTGTCTTCCTCGTGCGCGTGCTCAGTCATGACACCTAGTCTCCCGCGTCCCGCCTGGTACCGCCACCGGTGCAATAGCTGCGCGCGACTTGGCCGCAATGTAGCGTAGCGGTCAACACAATTCCGCCGTCGAGGATGTCATGGCTATCGGCTTAATCCCGCAGACCCCGCGCCGCCCGGGTGCGCTGCCCGCTGAGGTCAGCAGTTTCGTCGGCCGGCGCAGCGAGCTGGCCCAGCTCGCCAGCCAGCTGCGGACGACCAGGCTCGTGACGGTGACCGGCCCGGGCGGAGTCGGCAAGACCCGGGTCACCCTGCGGACCGCGGCCGAATGCGCGGGCCAGTTCGCCGATGGCCTGTGCCTGGCCGAGCTGGCCGGGCTGCGCGACCCGGAACTGCTGCCGCTCACCGTGGCGTCCTGTCTCGGCCTGCCCGATCAGGAAACCCGGTCCCAGCTGGACGCGATCCTGGACTACCTGCGCAAGCGTCAGCTGCTGCTGATCCTCGACGGCTGCGAGCACCTGGTAGACGCGTCCGCGATGCTCGTCACCATGGTGCTTCGCGAGACGGCAGGCGTGACCGTGATCGCGACGAGCAGGCAACCACTGGATGTCAACGGCGAGCATCTTTGCCGGATTCAGCCGCTGCCGGTGCCGGTGCCCGGCTCGCATGACGCAGGCCGCGGCGACGCGGTGGAATTGTTCGCGCAGCGGGCCGCCGCGGTCGTGCCAGGCTTCGCCGTCACCGAGGACAACCGCGACGACGTGATCAGGCTGTGCCACCGCCTGGACGGGATCCCGCTCGCGATCGAGCTGGCCACCGTGCGGCTGCGCGCGGTGCCGCTCAAGCAGCTGGCGGGCCGGATCGACGACAGGTTCCGGCTGCTCACCGGGGAACGCCGCGCGGCACTGCCACACCATCGAACGCTGCGCACCGCGACCCAGTGGAGTTATGAGCTGTGCTCGCCGGCCGAACAGCTGCTGTGGACCCGCCTGTCGGTGTTCGCCGGACCTTTCGACGCCTCCGCCGCCGAGCAGGTGTGCGCCGGGGAGCCGCTGGCCGCGCGTGACATCCTGCCCACCTTGATCGGCTTGGTGGACAAGTCCGTCGTGCTCCGGGTGGCCGGGGACGGCCCGGATGAGACGCGCTACCGGCAGCTGGACACCATCCGCGAGTTCGGGGCCGAGAAACTGGCCGAGGCCGGGGGCGAGGCCGCCGTTCGCGACCGCCACATCAGCCGGTACCTGGCCATGGCCAGGTACCTAGGCGCCCACCCCGCCAGCGAAGATCAGATCCCGCGCTACCGCGAGCTCCGCCGCCAGCATGCCGACGTCCGGGCCGCGCTCAACTACGCCTTCGCCCGGCCGGGCCACGATTCCGAAGCCGCTCACCTGGCCACGGACCTCTACGGGTACTGGCAGACGTCCGGCCTGAGCGAGGGCCGTTACTGGATGGCGAAAGTCCTGGACCGCTTCCCCTTTCCCTCACCCGAACGAGCCTGGGCGCTCGTTCAGACCGGCATCGTGGCCAGCCTCCAAGGCGAGATCCGCGACGCGCTCGCCGCGCTGGCCGAGGGCATCACGATGGCCGAGCAGGTCGGCGAGATCACCGCCGCAGGCCGCGGTTACTCGCACCGGACGCTCGCCCTGGCCATCGCCGGGCAGCACACCGAAGCCGAGGCCGCGGGCATCAAAGCCGGTGAGCTCCTGGAGACGGCCGGGGATACCGGGGGCCTGATCGGCCTGGACATCTTCATGGGGTACCTGCACCTGGTGGCCGGAGAGCCGGACCGGGCTATTCAGCGGTGCGCCCAGGGCCTGGACCGGCTGCCTGCAGACAGCCGGGAGCGATGGATGCAGGGCTGGCTGAACTCCATTGCCGGACTCGGCTCGTTCCTGCTGGGCGCGCTTGAGCCCAGTGCCGACTCGCTGAGCAAGGCGCTTGAGATGAAGCGAGAGCTCGATGACGATGTCGGCACCGCCTGGTGCCTGGAGGTCCTGGCCTGGGTAGCCGCGGCCCAGCAGCGGCCCGGACGGGCCGCCTGGCTGCTCGGCGCGGCCGACCCGCTCTGGGAGCGGGCAGGCATCAGGCTCAGCGGCACGCCGCAGTTGGAGGAGCTCCACCTGCAGGTGGACAAGACGGTGAGCGTGCTGCTCGGCGCCGAGCAGTACGCCGTGCTGCACCGCCGGGGGGCGCGATGTCCGCTGGAGGCGGTGGTGAAAGCCGCCGTCGGCGGCGAGGATGACCTGCGCCCGCCGCGGGCTGGTGACCGGCATGCTCCCCAGAGCGCCCTGACCGCGCGCCAGCATGAGATCGCGGCGCTGGTAGCGGAGGGACTGTCCAACAAGGACATCGCCGAGCGGCTCGTCATCTCCAAGCGGACGGTCGATTCGCACATCGAGCACATCCTGGCCAAACTCGGCGTGTCGTCCCGGATCCAGATCGCCGCCTGGCTACGGCCCGGGCCGCTGCGGGCCCCGGGCGCGGAGTGACCGGGCGGTATGTTGGCGGGCGTGATCTCCCGTGACGATATCCGCGGCAGCTACGAGACGATCCGGCCTTATATCCGGCACACCCCGGTGATCCGGGCCGATCTCAGCGAGCTCGACCCGTCAGCAGCGGCGCTCCCGGTGGCCACGCTCAAGCTGGAGCAGCTGCAATGCGCCGGGTCGTTCAAGGCCCGCGGCGCGTTCGCCAACCTGCTGCTGCGCGACGTGCCGCCCGCGGGCGTGGTCGCGGCCTCAGGCGGCAACCACGGCGTGGCGGTCGCCTACGCCGCGCACCGCAACAGGGTGCCGGCGAAGATCTTCGTGCCTACCGTCTCCGCTCCGGCCAAGGTGGAGCGCATCCGCTCACTCGGCGCCGACCTGGTGGTGACCGGTGCGCGCTACGCTGACGCGCTGGCGGCCGCCCAGGCCTGGGCGGCGACCTCGGGCGCGATGAACGTGCACGCCTTCGACCAGCGGGAAACCATGCTCGGCCAGGGCACCGTGGCGCTCGAGCTGGCCGGGCAGGTCAAGGACCTGGATACGGTGCTGGTGCCGGTCGGCGGCGGCGGCCTGATCGCGGGCATCGCCGCCTATTTCGCGGGCACCGTGCGAGTCATCGGAGTCGAGCCGGATGGTGCTCCGACGCTTTACTACGCCCGGACGCAAGGCCGGCCTGCGGACGCCCCGGCCGGCAGCGTCGCGGCGGACGCCTTGGCCCCACGGCGCGTCGGCGACCTGGTGTTTCCCATCACCCAGTCCTATGTCGAGGATGTCGTGCTCGTCGATGACACCGCGATCCTGGTGGCGCAGCAGGCCCTGTGGCAGGCGCTCAGGATCGCCGCCGAGCCGGCCGCCTCGGTCGGGATCGCGGCCCTGCTCACCGGCGCTTACCAGGCTGCGCCCGGCGAGCACGTCGCCGTGGTGATCAGTGGCGCCAACATGTCGCCGTCCCGGCTGGCGGTAGCACGTACTGATGGTGATGCGGGAGACTAAGGAACTGTGCGCTTCGTCTTCACGCCTCCCGCCGACCACGCGGCCGGATTGCTTACCCTGCCGTGGTCAGAGCCGCTGGCGGAGTGGCACGAGGACCGGCTGGTCGAGATCCGCCAGCGGGGCATCTCCCGGCACGTGGTCCGCTTCATCTACGACGACGGCGTGCTGTACGCGCTCAAGGAGCTCAGCGAGCGGCTGGCCCGGCGCGAGTACCGGGTGCTCCGGGCGCTGGCCGAGATCACCATTCCCGCGGTCGAGGTGGTCGGGATCGCGGTCGACCTGGACGAGGCGACCATCGGGCGGGACGACGCCGACGCGATCCTGGTCACCAGGTTCCTGAGCTACGCCACGACGTACCGGGCGGTGTTTTCCAACCCGCGGAGCTTGCAGCCCACCGACGGGCTCCTGGACGCGCTGGTGGAACTGCTGGTCCGATTGCACCTGTCCGGGTTCTTCTGGGGCGACTGCTCGCTGTCCAACACGCTGTTCCGGTACGACGCGGGCACACTGGAGGCATACCTCGTCGATGCGGAAACCAGCGAGCAGCACCCGGAACTGACCGGCGGGCAGCGCCAGTGGGACGTCGAACTAGCCACCGAGCGGATCTACGGTGAGCTGCTCGACCTGCAGGCGGGCGAGCTGCTCCCGGCCGAAGTGGACCCGCTCGAAATCGCCGACGAGCTCAAACGGCGCTACGACTCGCTGTGGCAGGAACTGACCCGGGAGGAGATCCTGCGCCCGGAAGAGCAGCGGTACCGGATCGCGGAGCGCCTGCACCGGCTCAACGAGCTCGGCTTCGACGCCGACGAAGTCGAGCTGATCAGCACCGGAGAGGGCAACAGGCTGCGGATACGGACCCGGGTGGCAGAAACCGGGCACGACTCCAGGCAGTTGTTCCTGCGGACCGGGATCGACGCGGGCGAGCACCAGGCGCGCCGGCTGCTCAACGACATCGCGGCCTTCCGCGCCTGGCTGGAGCAGAAGCAGGGCCGCCCGGTATCTGAGGTGGTGGCGGCCAACCAGTGGCTGGAAGAGGTGTACGACCCGGTCATCACCGCTATCCCCGAGGGCCTACGCGGGCGGCTGCCTCCCGCCGAGATCTTCCACGAGGTCCTCGAGCACCGCTGGTACATGTCCGAGGCGGCCGGCCGCGACGTCGGTACCACCGCCGCCGCCCGGGCCTATGTCGAGCAGGTGCTGCCGGCCGCACCCGAACCGCTGGAAAGCGGCGAGCCGCTTGACGCGCGGGAAAACGCCGAGCCGCTGGAGCTTTAGAACCGCTCGCTGACGCCTTACATCCTCGGGTGGGTCCGCACGAAGTCGGCGATGACGGTGCCGAGGCGTTCACCGGCGTCCTCTTGCAGGAAGTGGCCTGCGCCGGTGATCACCGGATGGTCGATTCCCGCCGCGCCAGGTACGGTCCGCTTCAGCACCGGCGCCATCGAGCCGGTGATCGGATCACGATCGCTAAACGCCACTAGGAAAGGCTTGTCCCAGGCAGCCAGCCGGCGCCAGGCGGCGCGGTTGGCGCCGGCCGCCGGGTCGTCGGGAGAGGTCGGCACCAGCTCAGGCATGGCCCGGACCGCGGCGGCGAAGGACGGGTCAGGGAACGGCGCCTCGTAGGCGGCCAGCACCTCTGGCCGCAGCGGCGTCTGGCAGCCGGACTGCACCAGCCGCGACACGCTCAGCGTGCTCGCGGCCCGGACGACGTCACGGAACCGCAACCACACGTCGGGCATCGGCTCGTCTCCGGTCGGCAGCCCGGTGTTGGCCGCAACCACCCGGGCGAACCGGTCCGGGTGCTCAGCGACCAGGCGCAAACCGATCAGGCCGCCCCAGTCCTGCCCGACGATGGTCAGGCCGCTCAGGTCAAGATGATCGAACGCGAGCGCCCGGATCCACTCCACGTGGCGGGCGAAGCTGTGATCGCCGATGTCCGCTGGCTTGTCCGACCGGCCGAACCCGGCCAGGTCCGCCGCGATCGCCCGCAGCCCGGCGTCCGCGAGCACCGGCATGACCTTCCGGTACAGAAAAGACCAGCTCGGCTCGCCGTGCAGCAGCAGCACCGGCTCGCCGTCGGCCGGCCCGGCTTCCACGAAGGCCAGCCGCAGGCCACCGACGTCGGCGTAGCCCGGGGCGTAACCGAAGTCCGGCAGGTCAGCGAAACGATCGTCGGGGGTGCGAAGTGCCTTCATGCGGCCATGCTGTCACGAAGGGGGCCAAGGGGTCCGGTCTTAACGCAGGCTGGCCAGCCGCGACGGTGCGGCTGGCCAGTATCTCGCTGCGGTCCTAGGGCTGGGCCCAGCGCTGGTTAGAACTGTCCTTGCAGGTGTAGACGATGAGCTGGGTGCCGTTCTTCGTCGAGTAACCCGAGTCGTCGAGGCAGAGCTTGTAGCCTTTCGCGTTCAGCACGTACTCACCGTTGGCTAGGTGGGTCCAGAGCTCGTTCAGCGCGCGGTTGCAGGTGTACAGGATCTGCCTGGTACTGCTGCCGCCCCAGGCGGCGTCGTTCAAGCACTTGCCGTTGTGGATCAGCTCGCCGCCGCTGTATGTCCACAGCTGGGCCTTGTCACTGTTGTTGCAGGTCCAGATCACGATCTTGGCTCCGTTGGCGGAGCTGTTGCGGTTGTCATCCACGCACTTGCCGGCGTAGCCCTTGACCACGTGACCGGTAGCAGGCGGGGAGGTCGTGGGAGTCGGGGACGGAGAGGGACTGGCCGCCGTCGTGTAGGTCAGCGCGACGCTGAGGGCACTGGTGCTCTGGGTGGTGGGAAGGGTCACCGTCGCCGACACGGTGCACTGACCCCCAGCGGTGGCGGGCAGCGTGAGGGCGTCGGAGACCGGCGTCTCAGAGGTCGCACCACCGGAGGTTGTCGCCGTCGTGCCGCTCAGCGTGCAACTGACCGTCCAGCTCAGCGTGGCTTTGCCGTTGTCGGTGGCGGTCGCTCCCACCGTCACCGAGGCCGGCGCGGTGACCGGTTCTGTGACGGTGCAGGTTGCCGCCGTACCTGACCCGTTACAGAAGCCCGCCACGTTCGCGTGCGCGGACGACATGGTGGCAGTGAGCGTGCCGGCCGCGAGCAGGCCGGTCAGAACCGCGTAAACGGCGGTGCGGCGAGATCTCTGCATCATCAGTTGCCTTTCAACATCGCACTGGTCCCCTTGTTACCCCATGTCGTGACGCATCAGCGTCTGCACTGGTTTACACCAGTTTGGAGAACCCAGCGGACAAGACAGCGATATACACCCGATTAGTTAAATCCGGGCCAGTAAAAGAATTTAGGACCTATTTCGTCAATTCCGCATAGAGATCGGCGGTTTGGGCGGCGATGGCAGCCCAGCCGAATTCCGCGATCGCGCGCTGGCGGCCGGCCTGCCCCATGGCGTCCGCGCGACCAGGATCAGCCAGCAGCACATTCAGCGCGCGGGCCAGTTCGACCGGATTGTCGGGGGGGACCAGCAGGCCCGTCTCGCCTTCGGCCACGACCTCGGGGATGCCGCCGGTCCGCGACCCGACCACCGAGGTGCCGCACGCCATGGCTTCCAGGTTCACGATGCCGAGCGGCTCGTAAATCGACGGGCAGGCGAACACGGTGGCGTGCGTCAGCAGCTGGATGACCTCGGCCTTGCTGAGCATCTCGGGGATCCAGATCACGCCGGACCGTCCCGCCTGGAGCGCGTCGACCAGCTCGGTGACCTCGGCCAGCAGCTCAGGCGTGTCGGGCGCGCCGGCGCACAGCACCAGCTGCGCCTCGGGAATCAGCCGGCTTGCCGCGCGCAGCAATACCGGTACGCCCTTTTGCCTGGTGATCCGCCCGACGAAAATCACGTAGGGCCGGCTCAGGTCGACGCCGAAACGGCTAAGGACGTTGGTGCCGGGATCCGGCGCGTATTCCGCGGTGTCGATCCCGTTGCGTATCACCCGGATCCGTTCGGCCTTAATCTCGGGGTAGGCGGCGATGATATCGGCCCGCATCCCTTCGGAAACGGCCACCACCGCGGCGGCGGAGGTCGCCGCCTCCCGCTCGCACCACGACGAGATGGCGTAACCGCCCCCCAGTTGCTCGGCCTTCCACGGCCGCAGCGCCTCCAGCGAATGCATGGTGACGACATGCGGGATTCCGTAGAGCATGGCGGCCAGGTGTCCCCCCAGATTGGCGTACCAGGTGTGCGAGTGGACGAGCTGGGCGGTCCCGGTAGCGGCGGCCATGGACAGGTCGGCGGACATCACCCGCAGCGCCTGGTTGGCCTCGGCGAGCTGGTCCCAGGGCTGGTGCGCCACCGCGTCCGGGCGGTCGGCGCCCTGGCAGTGCACCGTCAGGTCGACGAGCGGCTCCAGCTCGCGGGCCAGGTAGGTGACGTGCACGCCCGCGCCGCCGTACACCTCGGGTGGGTACTCGCGGGTCAGCAGCGCGACCCGCAGCTTGGCCGCCTGGGAGCTGCCGGTCACGGCACGACCTGCTGGCCCTTGCCTACCACGGTGATACCGCCGGCCGAGACCACGAAGCCGCGAGCCTTGTCGCGTTCTTTGTCCACGCCGATCTGAGCCCATTCAGGCACGGTCACGTTCTTGTCGATGATCGCGTCCCTGATCACCGCGTGACGGCCGATCTTGGTGTTGTGCAGCAGCACCGACCGCTCCACTGTGGCCCAGCTGTTCACCCGGACCCCGGGTGAGAGCACGGACTGGCGGACCAGGCCGCCGGAGACGACGACGCCGTTGCTGACCAGGCTGTTGATCGCGCGGCCGGTCCGGTCCCCGTCCTCGTGCACGAACTTGGCCGGCGGCAGCGAGGGGACCGCGGTCAAGATAGGCCACCGATCGTTGTACAGGTTGAAGATCGGCTCCACCGCACACAGGTCCATCTGAGCATCGAAATAGGCTTCGATCGAGCCGACGTCGCGCCAGTACCCCGCGTCGCGTTCGGTCTCACCGGGCACCTTGTTGAGCATGAAGTCGTACGCCTGCGCACAGCCGTCCCGGACCAGCATCGGGATGATGTTGCCGCCGATGTCGTGCCGGCTCGAGTCGTCGTCCGCGTCCTTGCGGAGCGCGTCCACCAGCACGTCGGTATCGAACACGTAGTTGCCCATCGAGGAGTAGGACCGCTGCGGGTCACCGGGCATGGGCGGCGGGTCGGCGGGCTTCTCCAGGAACGCGTCCACCGTCCTGCCGTCCGGTCCGACGCTCACGATGCCGAAGGCCGAAGCTTCATCCCGCGGCACCGGGATGGCCGCCACGGTCACGCCGGCCCCATGGGCAACGTGGTGGTCGATCACCTGCTGCGGGTCCATCCGGTAGACGTGGTCGGCGCCGACCACCATCACGATGTCCGGCTGCTCGTCGTTGATCAGGTTCATCGACTGAAAGATCGCGTCCGCCGAGCCGGTGTACCAGTGCGGCCCGAGTCGCTGCTGCGCCGGGACCGGTGTCACGTAGTTGCCGAGCAGGGCGCTCATCCGCCAGGTGGTAGTGATGTGCCGGTCCAGGCTGTGACTCTTGTACTGGGTGAGCACGCATATCTTGCGGACGCCGCCGTTGGCCAGGTTCGACAACGCGAAATCGATCAGCCGGTACAGGCCGCCGAACGGGACCGCGGGCTTGGCCCGGTCCGCGGTCAGCGGGCTCAGGCGGGTACCCGCCCCGCCGGCCAGCACGATTCCCAGGACTGACGGCTGAGTCATGACGGGGCCTCCTCGGACATTTAAGATTTAAGAATCATGCTCCCGCGAATCCGCCGTCACAGGGAAGAGCTCTCCCGGCCGTACCCCTGAATCCTCTGTCTCCGCCGTCGGCGCGGCCGTGGCCCGCCACGCCTCCCGGACCAGCACCTGCGCCGCTCCCGCCGCGGGGATGGAAAGCAGCGCCGCGACGAACCCGCCGAACAGCCCGTCGACCAGGCTGCCCAGCGAGGCTCCGGCCAGCACCGACATCAACACCAGCAGCGGGCTGATCCGCACCGTCTTGCTCATGATTACCGGGTTCAGGATGTGGTTTTCTACTTGCATGTAGACGAGGAACACCACCGCGGTGACCAGGCCCGCGGTCAGCGAATGGGTGAACGCGAACAGGACCGTCGGAATGCCGGCCAGGGCCCCGCCGATCATGGGCAGGAAGTCCACCAGCGCCACCCACAGCCCCCACAGGAGCGGATACGGCACGCCGAGGACCAACAGCGTCACGAAAACCATGATCCCGGCGATGAGCGACGTCAGCAGGTTGCCCAGCATGTACCCGGTGACCGCGCGGTTCACGGCGCCGGCGATCCGGGTGACATTGTCTGACCGGTCCCGCGTCATCTGGCCGAGGAAGGCCCGCCGCATCTTGGGCGCTTCGAGCAGCAGGAGCAGGACCAGGATGAATATCGTGATCAGCTCGATGACCAGGGACAGGGCACCCGCCCCGATGCTCAGAGCCGGCTTGCTCAGCGCCTGTCCGTAGGTCGCCAGCTTCGGCGCGTTCCGCTGGACCCAGTTCTGGATGTGGTATCTGCGCACCAAGTGGCCGATCCAGCCCCGGCCATGCTCCGCGTTGGCCACGTAGGTGGGCAGCTGAGCGGCCAGGTGAGTGATCCCGTTTACCAGCGGGTAGCCGAATGCCACCGCCAGACCGACGAAGACCACCAGCGCCAGGAAGGTGACGATCGCGACGGCGACGCCGCGACGCCGGAACAGGTGGCGCTGGATGAAGACCACGATGGGATTGAGCAGCACCGCGACGAACCCGGCCACCAGCACCAGCACCAGAATGCCCCGGATCCGGTAGAGCAGCTGGCCGCCCAGGTAGGTGACGGCCACCACGGCGACACTGACCACGATCGTCCGCAGCGGGACCTTCCGCAGCTCGGCTGCCTTCCACAGGCGTGACAGCCTGCCCTCGGGCCGCGCGATCTCCTGCGGCCGGAGTTCGCCGGGGGCGGGTTTACCCGGCGAGTACTCGTCGGTCTTGACGTCGGTCACTGCACCTCCACCTGACCAGCATGCCAGGTCTTGTCCCCTTCGGGCGTCAGGCCGTGCGGGCGCCGGCCTGACCGCCAGGAACTGCCCGCCCGGGCCCTGGCAAAACCCGGGGTGCCAAGGCGGTAACTTGCCTGACCGCTACCGGCTATGCGGTGAGCGCACCTGTAACGTTGGCCTGTCCTGACATCGGCAACTGACCCGCTAGGGGTGCACGATGAGCGACAGCGAACCTGCGGTGGACATCGATGTCCTGATCGTCGGGTCCGGACCCGGCGGCGCCGCCGCCGCGCTGTTCCTGGCCACCTACGGCACCCCGGCCCTGGTTGTTACCAAGTACGGGCAGCTGTCGGATACGCCCCGCGCGCACATCACTAACCAGCGCACCATGGAGACCCTGCGGGATATGGGCCTAGAGCAGCGGCTGATGCGAGAGGCCACGCCCTGGGAGTACATGGGCAATACGACCTTCTGCACCAGCCTGGCCGGTGACGAGCTCGGCCGGATCCCGTCGTGGGGCACCGACACCCGGCGGCACGCCGACTACGAGCTGCAGAGCCCGTGCACGATGCTGGACGCGCCGCAGACCATCACCGAGCCGGTGATGATGCAGGCCGCCCAGGCCCGCGGCGCCAAGGTGCGCTTCGACACGGAGTACCTCTCCCACGTGCAGGACGAGTCCGGGGTAATCACCCAGGTCAGGGACCGGCTGACCGGGGCGGTCTACCCGATCCGGTCGAAGTACCTGGTCGGCGCCGACGGGGCGCGCAGCGTGGTGGCGGCCGACCTCGGCCTGCCCTTCGAGGGTCCCGGCGCCGTCGGGGGCGCCCTGCATGTCATCTTCGAGGCCGACCTGAGCCGCTTCGTCGCGCACCGCCCTTCGGTCCTGTACTGGATGCTCCAGCCGGGCGCCGAGAAGGAAGGCGTCGGGCTCGGGGTGCTGCGGATGATCAAGCCGTGGCATGAGTGGATGCTGATGTGGGGCTACGAGGCTGCGGCCGGCCCGCCTGAGATCACCGACGAGCTGGCCCGCGAGCTAGCCGTGAAGCTGGTCGGTACCGACGACTTCGAGATGACGGTCACCTCCCGGCTGCCCTGGACGGTGAATCACCACTTCGCGACCACCATCGCCCGCGGGAGAGTCTTCTGCGCCGGCGACGCGGTACACCGGCATCCGCCGACCAACGGCCTGGGATCCAACACCTCCATTCAGGACTCTTACAACCTGGCCTGGAAACTGCACGCCGTCCTGCGGGGCTGGGCCGCGCCATCGCTGCTGGAGTCCTATGACGCCGAGCGGGCGCCGGTCGCCCGCCAGATCGTCGAGCGGGCCAACCAGAGCATCATCGACACCGGGCGCATCGTCGCGGCCCTGGGCATCGACGACACCTCGGACGTGGCCAAGCTGAACCAGCAACTCGCGCTGCGCGTCGCTCCCGGCCCGGAGGGCGAGAAGATCCGGGAGAACCTCCGCGAGGCCATCGCCTACAAGGCCTACGAATTCGACGCGCACGGCGTGGAGCACAACCACCGCTACGCCTCGACGGCCGTCGTCGGAGACGGCACGGCCATGCCCGGCTTCACCCGGGACCACGAGCTCTACGCCCAGCCCACGACGTGACCCGGCGCCAAGCTCCCGCATACCTGGGTCACGCGCGCCGGGCACCGCGTCTCGACGCTGGACCTGGCCGGCCGCGGCGCCTTCAGCGTGTGGACCGGCATCGGCGGCCAAGCCTGGCTCAGCGCCGCGGCAGCCTTCAGCGACCAGACCGGCCTGCCGATCACCGGGGTCTCGATCGGCCCGCACGAGCCCATCGAGGATCCCTACGGCACCTGGGCCGAGCTGCGCGAGATCTCCGATAGCGGAGTCCTGCTGGTCCGCCCCGACCTCTATGTCGCCGCCCGCCTCGCCAGCGTCCCTGACTCCTCCGAAGCCGCCGCCTGGCTCACCCGTACCCTGCACGCCGTCCTGGGCACGATCAGCTCCGCTTGAGCCGGCCGCAACGGCCTCAGTTGACCGTCGTGGCGACGACTGGATAGATCTCGCGGCCGCAGATCCCGTGTCTTACTCGCCCTGGGCCCGGATCAGGCTATTGGGCCGCATGTCGGTCCAGTTCGTCTCGATGTACTCAAGACAGCTGGCCCGGGAGTCCGTGTCGTGCGCGACAGTCCAGCCATCCGGCACCGGCTGGGCGGCCGGCCACAAGCTGTGCTGACCTTCGTCGTTCACCAGCACCCGGTAGGAAGCATCCGGGTCTTCGAAGGGATTCGCCATGGTAATCCTCATTCCGATAGGTGTTGCTGCCGACGCGCAACCCAAAAGTGCCCGGCCGCCAGGTCCAGCCGACCACGCAGAAGAGCTTTCCCGCCTTGGCAGCCTGGCAGGCCCGGCCGCGCGCCAGCGCCTTCGACATTGCGCACGTAGGCCAGACCGGCGTTAGCGCCTGCCCCTCCGGCGTGCCCGGGATTTCCATCAGCAATTTTTATATCATTTGCTTATGTATATGGTAACCCCTAGCCGTAACGCTGCCGGAACGCTCGCGTCTTAAAGTGGCGCCATGAGACAGCGCGCCGCTTCCCGGACGCTGGCCGGGCTGACCGCGCTCGTCCTCGCGACAGCGCTGGCGCTGCTAGGCCTGAACGCCCGGTATATCGACGCGGGCAAGCTCGGCTTCGAGGCCGTGATGGCCGTGGCCATCGTGGCCTACGCGGGCACCGGTCACCTGCTCATGGTGCGGCGCCCCGGCAACGCTATCGGACTGCTGCTGGCCCTGGTCGGATTGCTGCTGGCCCTGGAGATGCTGACTGAGCAGTATCCCCTCTACGGGCTGGTCGCGGCCCCGGGCTCGCTGCCCGCGGCGCGGCTGGTGGGCTGGTTCTCCGTGCTCGCGGCCGTCCTGGCTGTGTTCTTGCTGCTCCTGTTGGTTCTGTTGTTCCCCGACGGGCGGCTGCCGTCCCGCCGCTGGCGCCCCGTGCGGACAGGATTCCTGGTCGTCATGGCTGCCTCCGTGGTGAGCCAGATGCAGGCGGGCCAGCGCATTAGCGGGGGGCTGACCAACATCCTGGATGATTCCAAGGCTAGCTACCCGAACCCGCTGGGCATCTTCCCCCAGCACGGGTGGTTCGCCGGGTTCGTCGCCGCGGTCGTGATCGCCACCTTCGCGGCCGCCCTCTGCGCCGTCGCCTCGGTGTTCGTCCGGCGGCGCGGGGCCAGTCCCGAGCTGCGCAAGCAGCTGGCCTGGCTCGGTTACGTCGGTATCGTCACGGTCTTCTGGATTGTGCTGCTGGCCCCGGGCGCGGCCCTCTCGCCGGGCGGCAGCGACACTCTCAGCACCGTGCTGTGGACTGTGATGGTCCTGACGCCGGTGGCCGGTATCCCGGTGGCGTGCGTGGTGGCGGTCCTGAAGTACCGGCTGTACGACATCGACCGGGTGATCTCCCGTACCGTGTCCTACGCCGTGGTGACTGGACTGCTGGTCGGGGTGTACGCGGGGCTGGTGCTGCTGGCCGGGCACGTGCTGCCGGTGCATGATTCGATCACGGTGGCCGGGGCCACGCTGGTGGTGGCGGCGCTGTTCAGTCCGGTGCGGCGGCGGGTCCAGCACGTGGTGGACCACCGTTTCAACCGGACTCGCTACGACGCTGAGCTGATGACGGCGGCGTTCGCGGCCCGGCTGCAGGACGCCACCGACCTGGACGCGGTCCAAGCCGACCTGGCCGCCACCGCCGACCTGGCGCCGCAGCCCGCGCACCTGTCGCTCTGGCTCACGAACCAGGCCCGGATAGGGCCAGCGCAGCTGCGCTGAGACCAAGAACGGCCGGGTACTCCCAACGACGCCCGGGTGGTCGCTAAAGGGAAACTATGGTGCCGATCATACCGATGTAATTGCTTCACACAACTAAGCTCGGTTATCTTCACAAGGGAGAGTGATAGGTTTGCCGCCCGATTCCAAGCGTGCTGCCTGGCGTGCGCTCTTGTTCGCCGAGAACGCGCTGGTGCGGATCTTCGACGACGAGCTGCAGCAGGAATGCGGCACGTCACTGCAGGTGTATGACGTCCTGATCCGGATCTGGCTTGCTCCGTGTCACACGCTGCGGATGAGCGAGCTGGCGGAGTCGGCGGTGCTCAGCCGGAGCTGGATCACGCGACGCGTCGACCGGCTCGAGAAGTCCGGGCTCGTCGAGCGCTTCTCCTCCGGAGACGACGGACGAGGTGTCTGCGTCCGGCTCACGCCGGCGGGTGAGCAGGCCTTCGCCCGGCTCGAGGCGTCCCACGCCGCATCCATCGAGCGGCATTTCTCCGCCTATATCACCGAGGAGGAGGCCGTGGTCGTCGCCCGGCTCCTGGAGCGGGTAACGGCCGCCGCCCGGCATACCCTGGCCGCCCCGGCCGGGAACACGGCGTCCGCCGGCCCGGCGGACAGGCAGCCCGCCGCTCCGGCATGACGCCCTTGATCCAGGTCATCACCCGGGGTGCTGGCGGATGATTTCCACCAGCAGTATCCACGCGTTGTAGACGGCGCCGAGGAAAGCTGTCAGGGTGGCCGGGGCGGCCCAGTACAGTCCGCCGCCGTGGCGCACGGCCAGGGTGATCCCGCCGGCCAGGAACAGCAGCGCCGGGATCTGGATAGTGGCGATCCTGGAGAGATACCACCACAGCGGGTCGGACGGGTCATCTGGCCCGTGCCGCACCTGCACCGTGAGGACCGGCGCTGCGACGCCGACCGCGCAGGCGATGATCTCGGCGGCCAGCGCGCGCGGGTTCTGCGGGACCAGCGCCAGGCTGGCGATCACCGCGACCAGCAGCAGAAGCGCCAGCGTCTCGCCTGCGCGAGCGGGCAGCCGCGGGAAGGACAAGATGGCCCGCAGGTTAATGGACACCGCGACGAACAGCAGCCCGGTCAGCGAGGCGGCCGCCCCGACCTCAGCCGCGAAGAAGGTCTGCCAGGGCAGCGCCGAATAGGCATAGGCGGTGGTCATGCGGTGTTCCCGCCGCTCGGGCTGGCCAGCCATGCGGGCAGGAACGGCCCGGCCAGCAGTATCGCGGCCGAGCCCAGCAGCACCGAGAACACCACAGACGCTACCCAGTGCTGCTGCGGCGTCAGGCTGGCGCCGGCGGTGGTCGCGGCGAGGCGGGCGGCCAGCCGGGCCAGCAGGATGCCGTTGCGGTGCACCTGATCACGGAACCGGTTGCGGATCAGTTGCATGGTCCCGGTCTGGTAGTCCATCAGCAGCATGGCCGCGTTGCCGGTGGTAAACGGGCGATAGTCCATCGGGCCTCCTGACTGGATGGCTGGGTGAAGACGATGCAAGACGGGCAAGGCGGCGAGCAGCAGGACTCACGCGGCCCCGCGGCTCCCCACGGTGGCCGGGACGGTAGCCGGGACGGTCAGGTCATCTGCCAGATCAAGATCTCGGTCAGGTCCGCGGCGGCCTGGAGCCTGCGGCTCCCGGCTCGGGACATGCGGGCGGCATCGCCGGCCGACAGCCGCCCGGCCGCCTCCAGGTCAGCTGACCCGATCGGCACGAAAAGGTGCACCCAGGCGCCGTCGGGCACCTCGACGCTGACGCCCCCGACCAGCCGGGCCGCCCACAAGGTGGCTCCCCGCTGGTGCAGGCTCAACGCGGCGTCGGAGTTGCTGCCCGACGCTACCGGGACCAGCGCTCCGGAGTCCAGGTCCGCGGACACGTCGGCCTGGGCATAACTGGGCTCAACGCGCTGGTCGGGCACCACCCACATCTGCACGCCGTGCGACGGCTGGGTACGGCTGGGGTTCATCTCCGTGTGCCTGATGCCGCTTCCGGCCGACATCCGCTGGGCCAGGCCGGGGAAGATCGTCGTCTGGTTGCCCTCGGTGTCGGCGTGGTCCATGACCCCGGAAAAGATCCAGGTGACGATCTCCATGTCTTGGTGGCCGTGCAGCGGGAAACCGCTGACCGGGGCGATGGTGCTTTCGTTGTGCACGACGAGGTGACCGAACTGGCCAGTACCCGGACCGGAAAACGACTGCCGGCTGTCATACCAGCCCGCCTGCACGTGGCGGCGCCGCGCGCTCGGCACAAGGGTGACAGATGAGGCTGCGACGGTCATGGCACGCTCCTAGTCAGATGGACGGTGAGGTCCTGGGCTGGTCAGCTGACCTTCGGATGGCACGCCGCGCTCAACGGTCACGGCGTCCACCGGGCCAAGTAGTTGCTCCGCGACATCACATTAAGTAGCCTACCGGAAAGATAGTTGTTTCACACAACTAGATTTCGTATGCTGAGCCCAGCTGGTAGTGAGCGGCGTCCCGCCGGGCGCCGTATTCCTGCCAAGATCCCGTTCGCCTCTCGAGCGAAAGGCTCTCGATGCTGATCACGCCGATGGTGACCGCCGCCAGCGCCGGAGACGTCCTGCAGTTCAGCCCGACCGAGCTGCTGAACTGGAAGGCCACCCTCGCCACCACCGGCGCCTTCGACCAGCTGACGCTCACGGCCCAGCCCGGCCACGTCGGCGCGCCCGAGCACGTGCACTCCGGGATGGAAGAGTGCTTTTTCGTGCTGGACGGCGCCTTCCGGTTCAAGGTCGCCGATTCCATCGTCATCGCCGAACGAGGGACCTTCTTGTTCGTCCCCCGCGGCACGGCCCACACCTGGACCAACGCGATCGACCTGGCCTCCACTATGCTGCTCACCTTCATCCCCGGCGGGATGGAACCCTTCTTTAAAGAAGCCGCGCCGCTCATGCACGCTGAGCCGCTCGATCTTGAGGCACTGACCGCCGTGAACACCCGGCACGCCACTACCGTCGTCGGCCCTCCCCTGCCCGCCGGACCGCTCACTGACGGGAAGCCTTCCTGACAGGCTCGTGGCTGGCCAGGTATCAACACGGATTCAGCACGCGATCCGGAACGACGGGCGCCGGCACGTTCCGGATAAACAGGACACGAGACCAGCCTGGTCCGCTCTACGGACCGGCCTGCCTTCCGAGTCATCGGCATACCCGCACGGGGCCGCCCGGTATCTCCAGGGTCTGGTGAACGCCGTGCAGATGGGCTGGCCGGTGCCGGCCGTGACGAGTGCTTAACCGGCGCACTGCTAGACAACCCGCACCAGGTGGGCAAGCCTCGACCACCGCGCTGACGTATACCGGCGCCGGCGGCCGCCGCGCCGCGGCTGCGGTCGGCCTGCGAGGTGAGCCGGTCGCAGAACGAAACGACCTGGTCGCGGAACAGGGCGAGCAGCGGCACCTGGCCAGCCATAGCAAAGGGCGCATCCACCCGGCCTAGTAGTCCGGGCCAGAGGACCTGCGTTCCGAACCTTCACATGAGCTTGAGCCCACCGTCCGGCACGCGGGTTCAGGCTACGAGGATTACCTCGATTCCGATCGCGTCATAGGTCCCTCGCGCCCGGGCGTCCCTGGTGGCCAGGGCCACTCGGTGTTCCTTAGCAGCGAGGGCAACAAGTCCGTCGTACACGGCACCGCCCGCAATACCCAGGCGGCTCAAGGTTCCGTGGACCTTCTCGGCGGACGGGCGGCTCAACGTCAGTGGTGCCGTAAACCGGGCGTCGAGCAGCCGCGCGGCATCCTCGGGAGACAGCCGGGCATCACCGGGCAGCCTGGTAAGCACGGAGTACGTCTCCGCCAGAGCAGGCCCGCTGAGCGCGAGTTCCCGCCCGTCCCACCACCGCACGACCTCCCCGTGATGCTGATGCGAGCGGACCAAGAGGGGAACCGCGACGCTCGTGTCGACCGCGATGGTCACTTGCGTCCAGAGTCGATGAGGCTGAACAGGATGTCGTCATCGACCGGCGTCTCCCCGGCCGACACGAGCACGCCATCCTCCTCGACCAGACGCGCGGTCCGGCCGGCGGGAACGACCTGCACGCCGGCACCGTAGGGCGAAATGTCGACCTTGGTACCAGGGAGCAATCCCAGCGCGTCACGGATGAATTTGGGCAGTACGATCCGACCCGCCTGGTCCACTATAGCTTCCATGGGATTATCATACCAATGAAATCCCATTTTTGGTTGGCCGCGGCCGCCGGAGTTTAGCCCAAGCAAGGCAGCACGCCTGGGCACGGGCCGGCACCAGCGCATTCCTCATCCAGGACGGAAGCGGCCAACTCTGCCGTGCCGCAGCACCCTCCTGTGCGACCCCAGCCCCGGGTACCCCTACCCCCAGGAATGGATTGACCAGCTGAACGCCTGGTCCCGGCACAACATCGCCTTCGGAGTCCAGCCCGGCGCCCTGTGGATCGGCACCCCAGACGGCGAACTCATCGAGCTCGGCTTCCTCACTGAGCGCATGACCGTGCATCCCGCCCTGCCCGGCGCCAGCATCACCGCGCTGTGCGCCACCCCGTCAGGGAACCTGCTCGCCGCCACCAGCGACGGCCACCTCACCGTCATCTCCGTGACCACCAGTTCCGAGACCGCCGGGGCGCCGGAAGGCAGAACGCCCCGGGAACTGGTCACCGCCTTCCTCGAAGGCACCAACGACGCTCCCCCGGACGGGCGCCTGGAAGACCTCCTCGTTCTGACCGACGGAGAACGGACCTGGGACCAGGACGACCTGGAAACGGTAACCAGCACCACGTCAGCCGACCCTTCCTGGCTGCAAATCCAGGCGGCCATGAACGCCTACAAGCAAAACAAGGGTAATGAAGGCTTCCGCCCGCTTCGCACCCCGACCGGCACGCCCCACAGGTACCAGAAGGGGCCGCCCCACTCACCAGCGGAACGGCCTGACTCCCCGGGTCAACGATAGGTATATCCGCAGTTCACCGCTACCGTACGTCCAGCCCAGTGACCGCCCGGCCGATAATCATCCGCTGAATTTCGCTCGTCCCCTCGAAGATGGTGAAGATCTTCGCGTCCCGGTGCCAGCGCTCCACCGGGTAATCGCGGGTGTACCCGTTCCCGCCCAGGATCTGGATGGCCTGCTCGGTGACCCGGACCGCGGTCTCCCCCGCGACTAGCTTGGACATCGATCCCTCCGCGCCGGTGAACGGCTTGCCCTGCCGGGCCATCCAGGCCGCTCGCCAGGTCAGCAGGCGAGCCGCGTCGACCGAGGCCCGCATGTCCGCGAGCATGAACGCCACGCCCTGGTTCTGCCCGATCGGCCGGCCGAACTGGACCCGGTTGCGCGAGTACCCGGCCGCGTACTCCACCGCGGCCCGCGCCACCCCGACCGCCATCGCGGCTACGCCGGGCCGCGACGCCTCGAACGTCTTCATCGCGGCCTGCTCGCCGCCGCGGGACCCTTCCCGGACCCGCGCGAGCCGCTCTTCGAGCCGTTCCCGGCCCCCGACGACGCACCGGCCAGGCACGCGGACATCGGACAGTACGACCTCGGCGGTGTGCGAGGCCCTGATCCCGTGCTTACGGAACTTCTGCCCCATGGACAACCCGGCCGTACCGGGCGGCACGATGAAGCTCGCCTGACCGCGCGATCCGAGCGACGGGTCGAGCGACGCGACGACCACGTGCACGTTGGCGATGCCCCCGTTGGTAACCCAGGTCTTGACCCCATTCAGGACCCATTCGTCCGCCGTCGCGTCGTAGGCCGCCCGCGTCTTGATCGCCCCGACGTCGCTGCCCGCCTCGGGCTCGGAGGAGCAGAATGCGCCCAGCTTGACGTCCCCTGGGCCGCCGAACATCTGCGGGCACCACTCCCCGACCTGCTCTGGCGTCCCGTTGGCCACTACGGCGACGGCGGCCAGTGAACTGCCCGCCAGAGCCAGCCCGATCCCGGCGTCCCCCCAGAACAGTTCCTCGAACGCGACCGGGATGCCGAGCCCGGAGCCCTCCAGGTACTGCTGGGCGTAGAAGTCCAGCGAGTACAGCCCGACTTTGGCCGCCTCCTCGAGCACCGGCCACGGGGTTTCCTCGCGCTCGTCCCACTCCGCGGCGGCGGGCCTGATGACCGACGCCGCGAACTCATGCAGCCAGTCCCGCATCTGGACCACGTCATCGCTGAGGTCCAGGGAAAAGGCCGCGCCTGGCCGGTCCGCGCCCGCGTCACTCATGCTGTCCTCCACGGCTTAAGTTACCCGACAGTAACATCTCGGTCCCGCTGAGCATCCGGAGAGATAAGCGCATCTGACCCGCACGCAACCGGATTAGCGGGGCCCTTGTCGTAGTCGACTACTTTCGATACTCCTCGTGTACTATTCGTGGCATGACGGCAGCAGGGCAGCCAGATCCGCGGGCCTACATGCGGCTTGCCACGTTTATCCGGGATCAGATCACCGACGGGAAGCTGGCTCCCGGCGGCCGGCTCCCGTCGATCGCGGTACTGCGCCGCGAGCAAGGTCATTCCCGTCAGACGGCCGGCAAGGCGATGCGCGTGCTGGCGGATGAAGGCATTATCTACCGGGTGCCCGGGCTCGGTTACTACGTCAGCTACGGCGTGCCCGCAGCGCCGGAAAGCTCATCCCCTTAATCCGTGCGGATCGCTGACATGGACAGGCCGCAGGGGGGTAGCACGCGTGTGGCTGCCATCCGGTAGCGGTGAAGGAGAGGGTGAAGATCATGGGTTTGTTCCGCAGATCGAAGACCGCGGCCGTGCACGCCAACCCGAAGCCGACCCCGCGCGAACGCCGGGCCGCCGAGCGAACCGCCAAGGCCGAGGCCACCTTGGTGGAAACCGAGCAGAAGATTCACCAGATCGCGGACGAGGTCCGCGACGACATCAGGAGATCTTCTTAGTCTGGGCGTGCCGGTCCAGGAACTCGTAGATGTCGGCGTCGTCGACGCCGGGGAAGCTTCCGGCCGGCAAAGCCGACAAGATATGCGAGTGCGCCCGGGCCGACGGCCAGGCCTGACCATCCCACCTTTCCGCCAGCGTAGCGGGCGGGCGGCTGCAGCATTCGCCATCCGGGCAGGCCGAGCGCATCCTGGTCGTGGCCTCGCGACCGCGGAACCAGCGGGAGTGCTCGAACGGAACGCCGAGCGTGATCGCGAACCCGCGCTCCGCCCGCGGATCGACCTGGGCGACGCAGAAGTAGGTGCCCGACGGGGTGTCGGAGTACTGGCAGTAAGGGGAGAAACGGTCAGCGGCCCCGAACACCTGCCGTCCAGACCACTGACGGCACAGCCGCTGCCCTTCGATGGCCCCGGTCCGGTCCGCGGGAAACACCACGCCGTCGTTCTCGTACGCCTTATAGATAATGCCGCTGGCGTCGTTTTTCACGAAGTGACAGGGCAGGTCCAGGTGGTGAGTGGCGAGGTTGGTGAACCGGTGTGCGGCCATCTCGTAGGACACGGAGAACAGGTCCACCAGGTCCTCCACCGCGAGGTCGCGCGACCGCTTCGCGGTAGCCAGCACCGGCGCAACTGCCGGTTCCGGCATGAGCACCGCGGCGGCGAAATAGTTCGCTTCGACCCGCTGCCGCAAGAAATCGGCGAAGTCGCGCGGCACTTGATGACCCAGCCGGAAGTGACCCAGGGCCTGCAGTACGATCGCCCGCGGTGAGTGCGCGCCGACCGCCTCCTGCTTGACGTAGATCCGCCGGTTCCGCAGGTCAGTCAGCGACCGGACGGACCGGGGCAGGTCCTGGACATAGCGGACCGCGAAGCCGTGATGGCTGACCACCGAGACCAGCATGCCCTGGGAGAGCGCGCCCCCGGAGTACCCTCCCGCCTGCCAGGCGCCAGCCGCCTCACGCTCGATGAGGTCGAAGTAGTTGCCTCGCTCGCGCATGGCCTCCCGCAGCGCCGCGTTCGCCGTCCGGGCTTCCTCGGGGGTGGCGGTCGGCTTGGACCCCTGGGCGCGCAGTTCCGCCGCGACCGCGACCAGGTGCTCGAGCACGTCGGTCGGGACCCGGGCGCCAACCTTCAGCGGCGGCAGGCCCAGCCGCCGGTAGGACGGGTCCTGCTGTGCGTCGGTCACGGCGATCTCAAGCTGAGCGCGGCGGCTCGGCGGCTGCCGGCTCAGCAGTTCGGTCACCGGCACCGACAGCGCCGCCGCCAGCTGTTCGATCAGCGAGAGCTTCGGCTCCCGGCGGCCGTTCTCGAACAGCGACAGAGCCGACGGTGCGCGACCCACCCGCTGGCCGAGCTCGCTGAGCGTCAGGCCGCGGGCCCGGCGCAGATGGCGCAGCCGCTGACCGAAGGTAGCAAGGTCTATACCATCGGACTGGACCAATTTTTGCAGATCTTTCATGACGAAGATAAAACTATCTTCTTATTGTGGAAAGAATCAAGTTTCTTCACATCTGGAAGCGATGGTATCTGCCGCGAGCTGCCGCACCCTGGGTAAAGGACCGGACGTTCCGTACCAGGACCCCCGGATCAGCACACCCGAGGAAGGCACCACAGTGGAGAGAATCAGCCAGCAGGCGGCCAGGCTCAGCAGCACATGGCAGACCGACCCGCGCTGGAAGCACACCGAGCGGACCTACACCGCCGAGGACGTGGTGCGCCTTCGCGGCACGATTCAGGAAGAGCACACGCTCGCCCGGTACGGCGCCGAACGGCTGCGCCAGCTGCTCGCTGAGGAAGATGCCGTCACGGCCCTGGGAGCATTGACCGGTAACCAGGCGGTCCAGCAGGTCAGGGCCGGGCTGAAGGCCATCTACCTGTCCGGCTGGCAGGTGGCCGCGGACGCCAACCTGGCTGGGCAGACCTATCCCGACCAAAGCCTTTACCCGGTCAACTCAGTGCCCCAGGTGGTGCGCCGGATCAATAACGCGCTATTGCGCGCGGACCAGATCACCTGGTCCGAATCCGACGACGGCGACGTGCACGCCGCACCTCACTGGCTCGCGCCCATCGTCGCCGACGCCGAAGCCGGGTTCGGCGGCGTCCTGAACGCTTTCGAGCTGATGAAGTCCATGATCGCGGCTGGCGCCGCCGGAGTGCACTGGGAAGATCAGCTGGCCTCGGAGAAGAAATGCGGTCATCTCGGCGGGAAAGTCCTGATCCCGACCGGACAGCACATCCGCACGCTGAACGCGGCCCGGCTCGCCGCTGATGTCTGCGACGTGCCGACGGTGGTGATCGCCCGGACCGACGCACAGGCGGCCACGCTGCTCACCGCCGATGTGGACGAGCGTGACCAGCCGTTCGTTACCGGCACCCGCACCGCGGAGGGTTTCTACCGGGTCCGGAACGGGATCGAGCCGTGCATCGCCCGGGGCCGCGCGTACGCGCCGTACGCCGACCTGCTCTGGATGGAGACCTCTAAGCCCGACCTGGACGTGGCCCGTGAGTTCGCCGAGGGGATCAAGAGCGTCTACCCGGATCAGATGCTGGCCTACAACTGCTCGCCTTCGTTCAACTGGCGTGCGCATCTGGACGACTCCGCCATCGCCAGGTTCGGCAAGGAACTCGCCGCGATGGGCTACCGATTCCAGTTCATCACGCTGGCCGGCTTCCACGCCCTGAACCACTCAATGTTCGACCTGGCCAGCGGATTCTCCGCCGAGGGCATGCCCGCTTACGTCCGGCTGCAGGAAGCTGAGTTCGCCGCGGTGAAGTCCGGCTACACCGCCACCCGCCACCAGCGGGAAGTCGGTACCGGCTACTTCGACCTGGTGACCGCCGCGATATCCCCGGACGCCGAGACGGTGGCCCTCAGCGGATCGACCGAAGCCGAGCAGTTCCACCCGGCCTGACCGTGGCGGCGGGCCGCCGGATATCAGCTCAGGACAGGCCGCCGGCTACCAGCCAGGCTGATCTGCGGGCCGGCCGTCGACTCACGGTCAGCTGTACTCGGCCGGGCCCCAGGGAGCCTGCGACCGGGGCTCGATCCGCGGTTGCGGCATCGTCGCGCTCGGCGACCAGTCGGAGGAGGTGAAAACGCTGCCGCCGGCCATGGTCTGCGTGTCCTGCGGATCGGGATAGGAAGGAGCGCTGCCGCCGGGGATCGACGGGGGGCTGGCCACGATGTACCGGCGCCGCCAGCGGGACGGCACGAACAGGGGGACGATCATCACCAGGGCCGCCAGGGCAAGCACGCCGTCGAAAAGCATGGCTTCGAAGCCGATGCCATAGGCCCGCGTCCTCAGCGGGATGTACTGGACCGCGCGCCGCGCGCTAAAGAGGTACAGGCCGGTCCAGGCGAGCAGGATCAGCCCGGGCAGCCCGGCCGCGAGCGGGGAGATCCGCGGCACGACGATGAGGATCCCGGCCACTAGCCCAGCGGCGGCGAGCGCCCCGAAGCCCTCCAGGACAACCCGGTCGTGCAGGAAGGACGAACTCCCAGCCGGCAGCAGGCCGACGCCCGGTCCGGTCGCCAGCTTCAGATAGCCCCATCCGGCCGCGAAAAACAACACGACGGCCATGATGATCGCCAGGATGACACCGGCCAGGTGGCGCATATCCCTCAACCCCTTAATGGTCCCGGGGTGAAAGCTTACGGCGAGTCACGCCGCACGTCACCGGCCCCGAACGTGTCATGGTCATCGGGCCCGCAGCGCGATACGCAAACGGTTCAACGGGTCAGCACAGCGGTATGCCCAGTAGGCGTCGCGGGCAACCAGCCGGAACTTCACTCCGCGCGGGCCCGCCGGGAGCGTGAAATCCGCGGGGCGCCAGCGCCGGAAATCTGCGGACATCCGGTGAAAGAACTCGCGCCGCCGTGGCCTGCGCACCAGCGGCAAGAGCGTGGTGTAATGCCAGATCGCTCGCTCGAAAAGCGCCGCACGGACACGCGGGGTGGGCTGAGGTGACACCACGGACCGTTCGGACAACAGCGTGAAGATCTGCCGGTAGGCGTCGAAGATATTGAAGTTGCCGTCACTCGCGGCGGCCAGGTACGACCCCCGCCGGGCCCGCCGGTAGCGGTAGCAGACACGGTCGAGGACGCCGATCCTGGCCGCGGTGAGCAGCGCCACGGCGCTCACCGGCACGTCCTCGTGCGGGGCGGGAGCGGCGAACGATACCCCCAGGCCGGCCAGGAAATCCCGGCGGAAAACCTTGCTCCACGCCGTCATCGTCAGGTGGATCAGCCCGGGATGATCCGCGAGGGTGGTGACCGCCGGAACGCTGAGCCCCGGACCGCTCAGGTGGACCGCGCCGCCGCTCGGGCTGGTCGTGCCGTCCGGGTAAAGGCTCTCGAAGTCGACGATTAGCACATCGGGCTGCAGCCGGGTCAGCGCCTCCGTCACCGCTCGCAGCGCGTCCGGGGCCAGTTCGTCATCGCCGTCCACGAACCAGACGTACTCCCCGGTCGCCTCTTTCGCGCCGAGATCCCGGGCGGGCCCGGGACCTATCGCGGCCGGGGTTGCGATCACCCGCAGCCGGGGGTCCTGCCGGGCCGCCAGGATCTCTCCGCAGCGGTCCGGGGAAGCGTCGTCGACGGCGATGACCTCGAGACCGGGGATGGCCGGGCCGCCGAGCACCGAGTCCAGGCAACGGTCCAGGTAGTCCTCGACCCCGTGAACCGGGATAACGACGCTGATCGAGGCCATGCCCCCGAACGATACCGCCAGCGGCGGATCCCGGGGATGCCTGGGTTTCCTCCCAGCCGCGAAGGGGTACTTCAATGGCCCCTCCGGGTCGGCACGCTAGGCTTGCGCCGTGCGCATCCACGCCATCTTCGGGGGAATCGGCGCGTTCGCCGTCAAATTTCGCTGGGTCGTCATCGCGGCCTGGCTGATCGCGGCGTTCGCCGTGCCGCATTTCCTGCCGTCGCTGAACAGCGTTACTCAGGGTAACAACAGTGCCTTCCTGCCCGCCAATGCGCCCAGTGAGCAGGCCGCGCAGCTCGCGGCGCCGTTCGGGTCCACGAACCTGATCCCCGTGCCCGTGGTCGCGGCGGTCAGCCAGGGCACCCTCAGCACCGCGGACGGCGCCTGGCTGGCCAGCCTGCAGCACGACCTGGGCTCGGTGCCGACCGTCGTCGCGGTTCGTGATCTAGGCCGGTCGGCGGATCAGCAGGCGGAACAGCTGCAGGTCCTGTCCGGCGTCAGCGGCGGGGACCAGGCCGGTCAGACCACGCTGATCGACGACCTGCGCAAGCAGATCGCCAAGGCCGGGCCGCCCGCCGGGCTACAGGTGCACCTGGCCGGCGATATCGCCATCAACGTGGACCAGCAGGCGAAATCTGGCACCACGGGCAACCAGGTCGAGCTGCTGTCCGCACTCTTTATCCTGGTCCTGCTGCTGCTGATCTTCCGGTCACTGCTCGCGCCGCTGATCACGCTGATTCCCGCGTTCCTGGCCGTGGCTATCTCCGGGCCGCTGGTCGGCGAGGCGGCGCACGCGGGCCTGAAGGTCTCCCAGCTCGCTCAGCTGCTGCTGATCGTGCTGGTCCTCGGCGCCGGCACCGATTACGGCCTGTTCCTGGTATTCCGGGTCCGGGAGAACCTGCGTGACGGGGCAGATCCGAAGGACGCGGTGCGTTCGGCGCTGACCCGGGTCGGTGAGACCATCACCTTCTCCGCCGCTACCGTGATCGCCGCCCTGCTGTCCTTGCTCGTGGCCACCTTCCAGATCTACTCCCAGCTCGGCATCCCGCTGGCCATCGGGATCGGCACGATGCTGCTGGCCGGGCTCACCTTGCTGCCCGCGTTGCTCGCGGTGTTCGGCCGGGCGGCGTTCTGGCCGAGCAAGACCCGCGCGGGCACCGGCAACCTCGGCTGGTGGGGACGCGTCGCGACGCGGATCGTGCGCAGGCCGGTCGTACCGCTGAGCATCGGCGTGGTCGTGTTCGGCGCACTCGCGATCGCGGTGACCGCATATGAGCCGGGCGGATTCGGCGGGTCCATCAGCGCCCCGGCCGGCACCGACTCCGCAGCGGGTACCACGCTGCTCAGCGAGCATTTCCCGGTCAGTTCGGCCAACCCGACCAACCTGCTCTACAAGCTGTCGCAGCCGGTGTGGAACGACACCGGTCCGGTCGCCGCCGCGACCAGCCAGCTCACCGCGAGCGGTCTGTTCACCGGCGTCACCGGTCCGCTGAACCCGGCCGGCGTCACGCTGACATCGGCTCAGTACAGTGCGCTGCACGCGAAACTCGGGAACGCGGCGACGTTGTCCCCCGTCCCCTCGGCTGGCGTCGGCGTCCCCGTCCAGGCCTACGAGGCCTACCGCGCCACCGCGCAGTACGTCAGCCCGGACGGCATGACCATCCAGTACCAGACCGGCCTGAAGGCGGGCGACCCGTCCACCACCGCCGCGATGAAGGCCGTGCCGTCGATCCGGACCGAGGCGGCCGCGGTGGCGAAGACGCTCGGAGCCAGCAGGTACGGGGTCGGCGGCGAGGCGCCCGCCTTCTACGACATCAGCCAGATCTCCGATACCGATCTACTGCACGTATTCCCGGTGGCGATCGTCGTCATCGGGCTACTGCTCTGCCTCGTCATGCGCTCGCTGATCGCCCCGCTTTACCTGATCGCCTCGGTGGGACTGTCGTTCGCCGCCGCCCTCGGGTTGTCCGTCGTCATCTTCATCAAGCTCGGCGGCGGCGGCGGCCTCACCTTCATCCTCCCGTTCCTGATGTTCATCTTCTTGCTCGCGCTCGGCGAGGACTACAACATCCTGGTGATGAGCCGGATCAGGGAGGAGGCTTATAACCTCCCGCTACGCGAAGCAGTCGCCCGGGCCGTCGGTGCTACCGGGACCACGGTGACCTCAGCCGGGCTGGTGCTGGCCGGCACGTTCTCCGTGTTCGCGCTGGTCGGCGGGCGGGGTTCGGGCGGCAGCCAAATCCGCGACGTCGGGGTCGGCCTGGCGCTGGGCATCTTGATGGACACCTTCATCGTCCGCACCATCTTGGTGCCCTGCACGGTCGTCCTGCTCGGCCGCTGGAACTGGTGGCCGTCCGCGCTCAGCCGGGTATCTCAGCACGAGGGGGAAGAAGGCACCGAACGGGATACCGAGCCTGCGGCGCAGCCGCTGGCCTAAGGCGGCGCCCCACCTGATGTTTGTGTCAGCGAACATATTGCGAGCCCAATACCTGGATTAACTCCGGACATGCCGGGCGCGGTGCTGGCCTTGGCGTTCCGGACCAGACAGACTTCCAGGAGGTGGAGTGTTCCGGCGCTCACAAGGTGGCAGGACCGGCAAGCGCACAAGCCGGAGCGGAAGGGACGACGATGCAGGAACTGCGCTTCGTCGCGGTGAGCGAGGACGGCCGTTACGCTGTCCTGGCAGTGCCGGGACGTAGTGCACGCTACACGTTGCCGATAGACGAGCGGCTCAGGGCGGTGGCGCTCGGCCAGACATCCCGGCTCGTGCAGTACGAGATCGAAGTGGAGAGCCCGTTGCGACCCAAGGAGATCCAGGCACGAATCCGGGCCGGGGAGACGGTAGAGGAGATCGCGGACGCGGCCGGCATCGCGGTCGAACGCGTGCGCTGGTTTGAGGGTCCGGTCCTGGCAGAGCGTGCTTACGCGGCGGACCAAGCCCAGCGGGCCTCGGTAAGACGTCTAGGGGACGCCGCCCCTTCGATCCCGGGTCCCCAGCTGGGTGAGATCGTGACCGAGCGGCTGAAGGCGTTCGGCTCTGATCCGGAAGACGCTCAGTGGGACGCGAAAAAGCGCGACGACGGCAGCTGGCAGGTGCGGCTCACCTTTATCTCCGGCGGCCGCCTGCACGTGGCCGAGTGGGTCTTCGACCCCCGTCGCAGACATGTGCTGCCCGCTGACGACAACGCCGCCCGGATGTCGCTGCCTGGCGGCGAGCCGCCCCAGCCTGCCGCGCCCCCGCTGGGCGAGGCTACGGTCACCCAGCTGGCGCCGAGGCTCAGCCCGGCATCCGGCCAGGGGTTCGGCCAGTCCGGGACGGGCACGTCCGGGTTCGGTCCGGTCAGCCCTGCTCACAGCGGACCGGGTAACGGTAGCCGACCCCGGCACGAGCGGACTAATCCTTCGCGGCCGCCCGTCTCCGAGCCTGTCCCGCCCGTCCTGCCTGCCGCCGCGCCTGAAGCCAGGAGCGACAATTCCCCTCCGTCCGTCGCCGGACGGCACTCGCTGCCACCGGAGGCCTCATCGCCGCCGGAGCCGTCACCGCTGGAGGCCGCGGCCTCCAGGCCTGCCGAGACATTCGTGACTGAGCCTCCGGCCGCGCCCGCTCCCCCGGCCAATCCGGCAACTGTTGCCGCCCAGGTATCGAAAGCTGGCCGGGTACCTCAGCCGACCCGCGCAGCACAGCCGGCCGCGGCCGGGTCCCCTCAGCCTTCAGCGGAAGAGGCTCGCCCGGAGGCCGCAGCTCCCGCGGCGCGCCCGGAGCCGGCCACTCCGGCGGCCACGGCCCCGGGAGGTTCCGAGCCCGCTGCCCCGGCAGAGCCCGCCGCCGAGCAGGCTCGGCGCCAGGCTCGCAAGGCGGCACGAGGCAAGCGCGCCTCCGTCCCCTCCTGGGACGAGATCATGTTCGGTAACGCCCGCCAGCGAGACTGACCTGTCATAGGCGCCCGACGTCTAGCGCTGACGAGGGTTGCGCGTGTCGGACCGCGGCGTAAGCGAAGATGGCTTCATGCGATATGACTCCACAACAGCGAACGCCGTCGAGGCCCGCGGGCTCGTCAAGCGGTTCGGCAAGACAACGGCGCTGAACGGCGTGGACCTAGTCGCTAGGCAGGGCCGGGTCCTCGGGGTGCTAGGACCCAACGGGGCCGGCAAGACCACCGCCGTGCGTATCCTCGCCACGCTGCTCAAGCCGGACGGCGGGCAGGCCAGCGTCTGCGGCTATGACGTCCTGCGCGAGGCCCACCAGGTCCGGCAGCTCATTGGCCTGACCGGGCAGTACGCATCGGTGGACGAGGGGCTGTCCGGGACGAACAACCTCATCATGATCGGCCGGCTGCTCGGCATGCCGCGCTCTGACGCCAGGGCGCGGGCGAATGAGCTGCTGGCCCGCTTCGAGCTTTCCGATGCCGCCGGGCGGCCGGCGAAGACCTACTCAGGCGGGATGCGGCGCCGGCTGGACCTCGCGGCCAGCCTGGTCGGCAACCCTAGGGTGCTGTACCTGGACGAGCCTACGACCGGGCTTGACCCGCGCAGCCGGACCGATGTGTGGGCGATGATCCGCGGGCTCATCGCGGACGGGGTCACGGTGCTGCTCACTACGCAGTACCTGGACGAGGCTGACCAGCTTGCCCACGACATCGTGGTCATCGACCACGGGAAAGTCGTCGCGACCGGAACGCCGGATGAGCTGAAGGCCAGGACCGGCGGGCAGGTTCTTCAGGTATCGCCTGCTGACCCGGCCCGGATGGCAGAGGTCGCCGCACTGCTGAGGGCAGGAACCAAGGCCGAGGTGACGGTAAATAACGAGACTAGCGTGGCGACTGCGCCCGTAGCCGACCCGGCTTTGGTGCCAAACCTGTTCCGCGAGCTCGATGACAGGGGCATCGCCCTCGCGGAGTTCACCCTCCGCAGGGCCAGCCTGGATGAGGTCTTTTTCACCCTGACCGGCCGCCGTGCGGACGACGAGGAAAACGGCCACCACGAACTCCGGGAGCACAACCGATGACCGCGATCCAGTCCACGGTGACTGCGCCATCCCGCAGGCTGAGCACGCTCGGCGGCCTGCGCAACACGTTCACCCTGACCTGGCGCAGCGTGCTGAAGATCAGGACCAACATGGAGGACGTGATCGGCCTCAGCCTGCAGCCGATCATGTTCCTGGTGCTGTTCACCTACGTCTTCGGCGGCGCTATCGCGCACGGCAACACGCACACCTACCTGCAGTACGAGTTGCCCGGGCTACTGGTGATGACCGTGGTGTTCGCCACCTTGGGCACGGGCCTGATGCTCAACCAGGACATCACCGGCGGGGTTTTTGACCGGTTCCGCAGCCTGCCTATCGCCCGCTGGGCCCCGCTGGCCGGCGCCGTTCTGGGTGACATGGTGCGCTACGTCATCTCGGTCGCGATCACCATCGGCTTCGGCATGATCCTCGGCTTCCGGGTGACGACCAACCCGTTTGCCGCCGTGGCCGCCTGCCTGCTGCTGCTCACTTTCGCCCTGGCCATGTGCTGGGTATCGGCTCTGCTCGGCCTGCTGGTCAAGACGCCGCAAGGAGTCCAGGTCTTCGGGTCCGTCGGGATCTTCCCGCTAGTGTTCGGCAGCAACCTGCTCGTGCCGACCGCGACGATGCCAGGCTGGCTGCAGGCCTTCGTGAAGGTGAACCCGATGACCGACCTGACCGAGGCCGAGCGCGGACTGTTCACCGGCGGTCCGGTTGCCACCCCGGCCATCAGGTCGCTGCTGTGGGCCCTTGGCATCTTCGTCGTGTTCGCCCCGCTGGCCGTGCGCGCCTACCGGCGCAGAACCTGACCGGCCGGATCCGTCGGCCGGCGCCGATTCCCGCAACCATTCAACGCGTCGGCACACCCTACGCTTCCTGGCAGGTTCTACTATCAACCGTCGGGAGGAAAGAGGCGAGGGTGACATCAGGCCAGGACCGCAGTCGCCGCGGACGGCGGCCCCCGTTCGGCGCGCTCGGCCATCGCGCGCTGGCCGGCGGCGTGGTCCTCGTCGCGGTCCTGACCATGGCCGGCTGCGGGACGGCGGGCTCGGGCGCGGCCGTGGCCCCGAGCTCGATGTCGGTCAGCAGCGAGGCGTTTATCCAGGGTCTCCTAGGCCCGCGCTATACCTGTCACGGGGGCGACACCAACCCCCCGCTCAACTGGTCGGGCGCGCCGCCCGGCACCAAGAGCCTCGCGCTCGTGGTCGATGATTCCTCGGCGCCGATCACGCCTTTTATCTACTGGCTTGTCTTCAACATCGGTCCGGGGACGACGGACATCCAGCAGGGCTCGCTGCCTCCAGGAGCTCTCCAGGCGCTGAACAGCAAGCACACCGCGACCTACGACGCGCCGTGCCCGGGTGGTCATCCCCACTCGTATCGGTTCACCGTTTATGCGTTGCGTACCGTGCTGAAACAGACCAACGGCGCCCCCTTGCAGGCTGTGCTGAGCGCGATCGCGGCCGCCACCATCGGACGCGGGCGAATAGTAGTGACCGGAAATCCGTGATCGTGTCCTTACGTATGGTAATCAGCCGTAAACTGAACTTTTTGAATCGTAGGACACGCTCCCCGGCAGTGAGTAACAATTGATGATCAAGCGGGTTTCAAGGCGCTCGCGATGACAAGGGCATGGCTCGCGTGATTGGCCGCGTGCGCCTAAGCTAGCGCCCCTCCATGGGCCCAGGCATTCTGGATGGAGACCATGATTCTGGTCGCGGGACTCGCCGTTGCCGGGCTCGTCGGCATCGCGGCAGCCTTCTATTTCAGTATCCGTACAGGGAGGAGCGGTTATAAGCGCAACTCCAGACGGTCCGCCGCATCCAGTCGGGCCGGGGCTGATAGAAAGCACGGAAGCAGGGGCTCCGCCGCGACCGGCGAGTGGGCCGCCAATGATGGTTTGCCCGTGAATAACAGCCCGACGGCGAATGCCGGACGCAGCGCAAATGCCAGACGCAGCGCAAATGCCGGACGGTCCGCGGCTCGGGGTTCCGCCAATTACCGTGCCGAGGCTCACGCGGGACCAAACGACGGCACGGATTCCGGCCAGGAGCCCGGGCTGGTGAGCGGACCCGGTCCGGTGGGGCGCAGGGCGCAGGCTGAGGTGCCCACCCTCGCGACACCGGCTTACCACGCCGACCCGGATGCGGGGATCACGAACACGCCGGGACCTGGGTGGCCGATCCGCCACGGTGACCCGACGCCGGAAGACGCCCCCACGCCGCTGAGCGCCTTCGGGCCTCCGGCGGCCACGACGGGGAGCCGGGCCGCGGCACGTCTGGCCCGCGCCAGCCACGCTGCCGTCGTCCCGGGAACTCCGGAGGACCCGGTTAGCCCAGCGAAGGCGATCAAATCGCGCCGGCGGGTGGGCTGGCGCAAGGGGTCGGACATCGACGAGGAAATGTGGCCGACGGAAGCCTTCGGCGGCCTGAGCGATGACCAGTTCTGGGATGACCTCGCCTCAGATAAACCTCTCCAGAGGACCGCACGCACCGCCCATCAGGACGCCGCGGCCAGGCACCGGCCGCTCGAGGCGGCTTCCCCCGCGGACTCAGCCCGCGGCAACGGGAGGCGGGGCGTACCCACGGCGGCAAACACTTCCGGTCACCCCGGCCCGCAGCCCCGGACCGCCGACCGCACCACAGTCTCGCCGGCCACCCAGATGCTCCCAGCCATTGCGAGGCAGCCGGCCACCCAGACATCTCCGGCCGCTACCAGGCCGCCGGCCACCCAGCCTGTTCAGGGCGTGGACAGAATTCAGCCGATCCCGGCGGATCTACGGCCGACGGCGCAGTTTCCGGCGGGCGCTAGCCAGCCGATGCGAGCCGCTGCTCAGCCGGGCGAGGCACGCGGCCGACGCCAAGCTGGCGCGGGTGAGGACCCGTTGACCAGCTCGGCCTTCTCACTGCGGGCCAGCGGACCGGTCGACGGGCGTTCGAACCAGCCGCCCAGCGGGTCACGAGAGGTCGGCCGGGAGCAGGGGTCTGGCGGCGGCTGGCCGGGCGATGGGGCAGGTCCGGCCGAGGCCTACAGCGGTACTTCGGCATACCTGTACCCAGGCCGGCCATCCAGCGAACGACGCTCGCGCGGCCAGAGCCAGCCCTACGGCGGGAGCCGGTCACGCCGTGAGGCCGGGACGGACGCCAGGCCGCCCTCAACGGCGAGTACCTCCTCGAATGGTGACTTTCACGGGGCCGAGCCGAGGCGCCCGGCCGGCCAGGGTCCGTGGCCCGGTTACCAGGGCCCGGCGCTCCCGGCCGAGGGTCAGCGCAGGCCACGGGATCCCCGGGACGACTACCGGCGTTATTGATCAAGCACCTGTCACCTCCGGCAGAATGGGTCCATGCCTGAAGGAGACGTCGTCTGGCAGACAGCCCGCCATCTGCACAGGGCGCTAGCCGGACGCACGCTGACCCGCAGCGACTTCCGTGTGCCGAGGCTGGCCACCGTGGACCTGACCGGTGACGTGGTCACTGAGACCACCTCCCGCGGCAAGCATCTGCTCACCCGCACCCAGAACGGTTTGACCGTGCACACCCACCTGCGGATGGACGGCAGCTGGCGGGTCCGGCCCGCCGCCGAGCGGATCCGCGACAGTCACCGGATCAGGCTGGTGCTCGCCAACGACGACTGGCAGGCGATCGGGTACCTGCTTGGCGTGGTCGAGCTAATCCGGACCAGCGAAGAATCCCAGGTCACGGGCCACCTCGGCCCGGACCTGCTGGGCCGCGACTGGGATCGCGATGAGGCGGGTCCGGCGGCTGAGCGCCGAGCCTGACCGCCCGATCGGCGAGGCGCTGCTCGACCAGCGCAACCTGGCCGGCATCGGCAATGTGTACAAGGCCGAAGTGCTGTTCCTGCGCGGCATCGATCCCTGGCGGCCGGCGGCTGCCGTGCCGGATCCTGGCGCCCTGGTCGAGCTGGCCCGGCGGCTGCTCGACGCGAACAAGGAGCGGCCCGGCCACATAACGACCGGGAACCGGCGCCGCGGCGAGGAGCACTGGGTCTACGGACGGCGAGGCCGGCCGTGCCGTCGCTGCGGCACCCCCATCCGCTCCGAGGGGCAGCAGGACCGGATCACCTTCTGGTGCCCGTCCTGCCAGCCCGCCTGAAGACCGACATTCGGATCTTCGCAGTTCAAGGGCATAGTGCGCTGTCGGTGACGTGGACGTGGACGCGCCATGTTGCCACTCTAAAGCGTCACGTGATGGTCTAGATATACTTCCGTGATACCGAAGTTACCTCGTGTTAAAGCTGATATCCCTGTCACAAATGTCCATTTAGAATGTTCCATAAAGTGGGAGCTTTTCTAGATTTACCTGATTTTCGGGACATGATGCCGCAAGCTGATTCAGCGCGGGGAGCCTTGTATTTCACAGCGTGGTGAGCTCATCCCCCGGCATCGGAGCGGACCAGTTGCGCCTCGGCAGCAACCACGAAGAGGTCCGTGGCATCGGCCGCTGCAGGCCCGTGCATTCAGTCAAACCCCGGAAATTTAAGGAGCTGGACTATGCAAGTACGACATACGGTAGGCACCATCGCCGGAACGATGGCTATTTCTCTGGCGTTTTTCTCAGGAACGGCTAGCGCTCACACGCAGTCGTTCAACCAGCGGGCAGCCACCTATGTGAAGACGTTCATAGGGAAGGTTCCCTACGTCTACGGCGGTAGTTCGCCCAGCTCAGGCTTTGACTGCAGCGGACTCACCCGGTACGTGTACGGCCATAACGGCCGGTCGATCCCGCGCACGGCCAATGAGCAGTTCCGGCATTTCCACCGCGAGAGCAAAAGAGCGGCGTGGGGCGGGGACCTCGTCTTCTTCCACGAGAATTCGAACCCGAACAGCCCCGTCTACCACGTCGCTATTACGAGGGCGGCAATAGCATCGTGTCGGCCACTGATCCAGCTAGCGGGATCATCTGGCAGACAATCTGGTCATCTGATGTGACTTACGGCACAATCAGCCACTAAGCCCTGACAGAAGGGCGCCCCCGCCGTGAACCCGCGGGGCGCGCTGGCTACACCGCCACGAGGCACCCCTGAAGCGGCACGACGGCAGCGAACCTCTCGTATGCCGGCTGGGAGCTGGCTGTCGCTCGCTCCGCATATCCCCGAACCTGAGCCTGCGCGGCAGTTGCGCACTGCCGCAATGCTGGCTAGGTGGATGGAAGGTGGGTGAGCCGGCCTGTAGGCCGGGTTCTGTGCGCCCGCTTGCGCGGGGCGGCGGTCATCCATCTGGGACTGCCGTTGCCGGCAGCCTCGTGCGGCCTACCCGCGAGCATCGGACGGGCCGCCCTCAAACGCTCGCGCAGGGAACTACGTTCCCCTCTTGACCTTGCTCCGGGTGGGGTTTACCAAGCCACCGCAGTCACCTGCGGCGCTGGTGGTCTCTTACACCACCGTTTCACCCTTACCCCCGCGCCAGGCGCAGGGGCGGTCTGTTTTCTGTGGCACTGTCCCGCGGGTCACCCCGGGTCGGCGTTACCGACCACCCTGTCCTGTGGAGCCCGGACCTTCCTCACCGGACCAAAATCAGCCCGGCGCGACCGCCCGGCCGACTCACCCACCGGTCAGGATACGCCGATGACCGCCGCGCCGGAGCCCACCGGCCAAGCTACCTCCCTGACAAGCCTGTCCGGCACTTAAGGCCGACGGCCTGGACCGCGCTGTTACTATCTACGTACGTAGATCGTAGAAGATGGGGCGGATGCCGATGGACAGGGAAAGCAGGAGAAATTCCGTCGAGCGCATGCGGGCCGAGCAAGCGCGTCGGCAGCGGCAGCGCCGCTGGCGTACGGGCATCGTGGCGGTGGTCGCGGCGGCCGGGCTGGCCGTGGGCATCTCGTTCGCCGTCAGCAGCGGCGGAACGACCGCGGCCGGCAGCGCCCCGCCAATGAAACTGACCTCGCTCGCCGCGCTGGGCCGGCTCAGCGCGGCACCATCACCAGGCGCCGAGGGGTCCGAAAGCGTCCCGGTGCCGGACGCGGCCCCGCTGGCCGGCACCGCCACCAGCGCCGCCGGGCGGAGGGTCGACGGCATCAGCTGCCAGGCCGGCGAGCAGACGCTCTTTCACATCCACGCTCACCTGACCCTCTTCGTGAACGGCTCGCCCCGGCAGGTTCCCGCAGCGATCGGGATTGCCGGGGCCCGGGCGGAACAGACCTCCGCGGGGCCGTTCATCGCCAGCGGAACCTGTTTCTACTGGCTGCACACGCACGCTCCCGACGGCATCATCCATATCGAGTCTCCCGTCCAGCGCGGCTACACCCTGGGTGAGTTTTTCGACGAGTGGGGCCAGCCGCTCGGGCCGGATCAGGCCGGCCCGGCCCGGGGGAAGGTCACCGCGATCTACAACAGCCAGGTGTACCAGGGCAACCCCCGCGTCATCCCGCTCACCGCGCACGCTCAGATCCAGCTCGAGGTGGGCACGCCGCTCGTCGCCCCGGTCTCTATCACCTGGCCCGGTGGCCTGTAGCGCAGTTCAGTTAGACAGGTGCGCGGTGTCGTTGAAGGAACGCAGTACCGCGGGGCCGTCGGCGTACCAGTCGATCTCGCACAGCGCCGCGACGTCTAGGTGCATCCGGTACAGCGCGGGCGGCGGGGCGAGCAGGGCCGCGGCGACCAGCGTCTTGATCGGCGTGACGTGGCTGACGATGAGGACGATCCGGCGGTCCCATTCGGTCAGCACTCGGCGCAGACCGGCGTTGACCCGCTCGCTCACCTCGGCGAAGCTCTCGCCGCCTGGTGGCGCGACCGCCGGATCGGCCAGCCAGCTGGCGACCTCGGCCGGCCAGCGCTCCCGCACCTCAGCAAACGTCAGGCCCTCCCACGCGCCGAAGTCGGTTTCCCGGAAGCCCTCGTCGGTCACGACCGGAACACCGGTGACCGCGGCTACCTCCTCTGCCGTCCGGGTCGTACGCTGCAGCGGCGAGGTCACGATCACGCCGAGGCCGGCCGCCGCCAGCCGCTTGGCGGCGGCAGCAGCCTGCCGGACTCCGGTGTCCGTGAGCGGGACATCCGACACGCCCGCGTACCGCTTCTGCACCGACATCGACGTCTGCCCGTGCCGGAGCAGCAGGGTGACGGTGGGCTCGCCCTGGGCGGGCACCCAGTTAGTCTTGGTGCGCACCTAGAGGCCAGACTCAGGGGTACGGACCAAGATCCGACGGCACTCCTCGCACCTGATCACCTCGTCGGGAGATGCCGCCCGGATCACGTTGAGGTCCACCGTGTTGAGGCTCAGGTGACATCCCTCGCACCGGCCGGCCCGCAGCATGGCCGCACCGACGTCGCGGGTGCTCCGGATCTGGTCGTAGACCTTGAGCAAGTCGGCAGGCACATCCGCGGCGACGTCGCCTCGCTGGCTGGAGGCCTTGGCCCCCTGCTCGTCGATCTCCTTGAAGGCCGCATCGCGTTGGGCCGTCAGCGTCTCCATCTGGCTGCCCAGGTTCTCGCGTTCGGCGGTTAGCTCGTCACGCCGGCTGACCAGGGTCTCCCAGCGTTCCATCAGCTCGAGCACGATTTCCTCGAGGTCACCCTGCCTGCGGTGCAGCGACTCGATCTCCGATTGCAGGCTCGCGAGCTCGCGCGCGGCGGAGACCTGGCCCGCGTCCAGCCGGGCCCGGTCCTTGTCTATCCTGGTCCGGACCTGGTCCACGTCGCGCTCGGCCCGGTCCTGCTCCCTGGACAGGTCGCTGAGCCCGGTCTCGGTGTGGACCGTAGCGTCCTTAAGCTCGCTCGCCCTGGCCTCTAGCCGGGCCAGTTCGGCGACTTCGGGCAGGCCTTGCCTGCGGCGGGCAAGGCGGACAAGCTCGGCGTCCAGGTCGGCCAGTTCGAGCAGGCGGAGCTGGTTCTGCGGTGATGCTTTCACGGGTCCCAACGTTAGTCGCCTCGGCGAGCAGTTGGGGGCCCGGGGAGGAGTCCCTCCAGAAGCGGGGGGTTTCCGGGGTGCCCGGCCCGTGGATCTTGGGGGAATAGGCGCAGAGCCCACCAAACCCGGCCGGGCAGGTAGCGTGGACACAGCGTCTACACGCGACCTTCCGCCATGACAGCACCGTCCGAGATCTCCGATGACCAGCCTCGGCGCCCGCGCGCCTTCCCCGGGGCTCTGGTCGGCGTGCTCGCGGCGGCCGTCGCCATGGGCGCCGCTCAGTTCGCTTCCGGTCTCGGCGTTCCGCAGAGCTCACCGGTGCTCGCGGTGGGCCAGGCCGCCATCGACCTGACCCCGCCGCCGGTCAAGGACTTCGCTATCTCCGCGTTCGGCATCCATGACAAGACGGTGCTACTCGGCGGCATCCTGGTGGTTATCGCCTGGTACGCGATGGTGGTCGGGATACTGGCGGTACGCCGGCTGGCATGGGGCATGTGGGGCCTAGCGTTTTTCGCCTGCCTTGGCCTGGGAGCGGTCCTGACCAGGCCGGACGCAACGGCGGGGTATGTGGTGCCCACCCTGGCGGGCACTGCGGCCGGCGCCTTCGCGCTGACCTGGCTAGCCC
>JALYVS010000050.1 GCA_030853115.1 Actinomycetota bacterium | reverse complement strand
GCGCAGGCCGGCCGCGGGCGGCGTCGTCGCCTCGTGCAGGGTCAGCGCCCGGCCGATCCGGGTCGTGGTGGCCTCCAGCGCGCGCAGCACGTGGTCGGCCGCGATGGTGGCCGCCTCACGGGTGACCTGGGCGGTGACGAACGGATTGCCGTCCCGGTCCGCGCCCACCCAGCTGCCGAACCGCAGGAAGGCCGGCACCTCCGTCCGGACCTGACCACTGTCCGGCCCGGCCAGCGCACGGTCGAGTTCGCGGTAGACGGTGGGCACCACCCGGAACAAGGTCTCGTCGAACGCCGTCATGACCGTGCGGACCTCGTCGATCGGGTCCATCGCGTTGACCCGCAGCTGTGATGTCCGCCACAGCAGGTCGATGTTCTCGCGCAGCACCCGCCGCGCTTCGGCCAGGTCCGCGGCCCCGGCGCGCGGGTCGTCCAGCACGTGCAGGAGCCCGCTGATCCGGCGCAGCGCGGCCACCACGGCCCGACGGCGGGCCTCGGTGGGATGCGCGGTGAGCACCAGGTGGACGCGTAGCGACGCGAGCAGTTCGCCGAAGTGATCGCGCCCGATGTCATGACTCACCTCGGCGATCGCGGCGGCGAGCGATTCCCGCACCGGCTCGGTACCGGTATCGCGCTCGCGCAGGTTGCGGATGCGCTGGTGCTCCTCGGCCAGGTTGGCGAGATGAAAATAGACCGCGAAGGCCCGGGCGACCTGCTCGGCCCGGGCCACGTTCCATGACGCCACCAGCGCGGCAATGTCGTCCCCGGCCGGATCAGCGACGCCCCGGCCGACGCCCCGGCCGTCTCCCCCGTCGTCGCCCCGGCCGTCGTCCGGCCCGGCCGCATGCTTCCACTCGTCACGCGAGCCCTGGCGGGCGGCGATCACGGCGTGCCGGAGCCGCTCCACGTCGGCGAGCAGCTCCGGTCCGGCGGACTCGCGGATAACCTCACCGAGGATGTCGCCCAGCAGCCGGACATCGTGGCGCATCGGCTCGGGCAGCGCGGCCCGGTCCCTATCTCTGTCCCTGTTCACGGCTAGAGCGTAATGCCCCGGGCTGACCTGCCCGTTAACCTGGTCTCTATGACCACCCAAATCGCCGGATCCGGGCCCGGATCCGAGCCCGGTCCCGACCCGCACAGCACCGCGGGGAAGCTCGCCGACCTGGAACGGCGGCGGCACGAAGCCGTGCACGCCGGCTCGGAGCAAGCGGTGGCCAAGCAGCATGACCGGGGCAAGCTGACGGCGCGGGAGCGGATCGATCTGCTGCTCGACCCGGGCTCGTTCACCGAGTTCGACGAGCTGGCCCGGCATCGCGCCACCGACTTCGGCATCGCGGCCAACCGGCCCTACGGCGACGGCGTGGTCACCGGGTGCGGCACCGTGGACGGGCGGCCGGTCTGCGTGTTCAGCCAGGACTTCACCATCTTCGGCGGCTCGCTCGGCGAGGTCTACGGCGAGAAGATCGTCAAGATCATGGACCACGCACTGAAAACCGGCTGCCCGGTCATCGGGATCAACGACGGCGGCGGCGCCCGGATCCAGGAAGGCGTGGTCGCCCTCGGCCTGTTCGCCGAGATCTTCTACCGCAACGTGATGGCCTCCGGCGTGGTCCCGCAGATCTCGCTGATCATGGGCCCGTGCGCGGGGGGCGCCGTCTACTCCCCCGCCATCACCGACTTCACCTTGATGGTCGAGGGCACTTCGCACATGTTCATCACCGGCCCCGACGTGATCAAGACGGTGACGGGCGAGGATGTGAGCTTCGAGGAGCTCGGCGGCGCCCAGGCGCACAGCACCAAGTCCGGCGTCGCCCACTATGAGGCCTCCGACGAGCAGGACTGCATCGACTTCGCCCGCCACCTGCTGTCCTACCTGCCCTCGAACAACCTGGACGAGGCGCCGCGGGTCCCCGCCGCCGAAGCGCCCAGCGAGCCGGAGGTGACGGAAACCGACGCCGAACTCGACACGCTCATCCCGGACTCACCGAACCAGCCCTACGACATCCACGACGTGATCGCCCGGGTGCTCGACGACGGCGAGTTCCTGGAGATCCACGCCGGCTTCGCGCCGAACATCGTGGTCGGCTTCGGCCGGGTGGAAGGTGCCTCGGTCGGGGTGGTGGCGAACCAGCCGATGCACTTCGCGGGCTGCCTCGACATCGACGCGTCGGAGAAGGCGGCCCGGTTCGTCCGGACCTGCGACGCGTTCAGCATCCCGATCCTGACCTTCGTCGACGTCCCCGGGTTCCTGCCCGGCATCACCCAGGAATGGCGCGGGATCATCAGGCGCGGCGCCAAGCTCATCTACGCCTACGCCGAGGCCACCGTGCCCAAGGTCACGGTGATCACCCGGAAGGCCTACGGCGGCGCCTACGACGTAATGGGCTCCAAGCACCTGGGCGCGGACGTCAACCTGGCCTGGCCGACCGCGCAGATCGCGGTGATGGGCGCGCAGGGCGCGGTCAACATCTTGTACCGCCGGGAGATCGCGGCCGCCGACGACCCCGAGGCGCTGCGCGCCCAGCGGATCACCGAGTACGAGGACACCCTGGCGAACCCGTACATCGCGGCCGAGCGCGGCTACGTCGACGCGGTCATCCGGCCGGCCGAGACCCGGCTCGCGGTCACCCGCGCGCTGCGCACGCTGCGCACCAAACGCCAGACGCTGCCGCCGAAGAAGCACGGCAACATACCGTTGTAGTTGGCCCCTAGCAGGCTTGCCTACGATACGTGACCGAACAGATCCAAACTGTTGGTAAAAGTGACGCGTCTGGCACGCGCACGCTCCCGGCTGGCCTACAGTCGAGGGTGATGACCGAATTCGCCGCCCCGCTTCCCATCCTGGCCCGCTACGCGATCATGGTGGACGTCGGTTACATTTATGCCGCGGCAGGCGAACTGCTGTTCGGGTCGAGTTCACGCCGGGACTTCCGGGTCGACGCGGTTCCGCTCATCCAGGTGGTGACCAAGCACGCCGACGAGGTGATCCGCGGCGAGCTGCTCCGCGTCTACTGGTACGACGCGGCCCGCGACCGGGTCCCGACCATCGACCAGCGGGTCATCGCCCAGATGCCCTGGGTCAAGCTCCGGCTCGGCAACCTGAACGCCCGCGGCCAGCAAAAGGGCGTGGACGCGCAGATCAGGGCGGACATGGAGGCACTGGCCCGGCACCGGGCCATCACCGACGCGGTCCTCATCGCGGGCGACGAGGACATGGTGCCCGCGGTCGAGGCGGCGCAGGCCTACGGGGTGCGGGTGCACCTGTGGGGCGTCGAGCCGCCGTACGGCACCAACCAGGCCGAGCGGCTGGTCTGGGAGTCCGACACGGTCGACGTCCTGGACGCCCCGTTCCTGCGCCCCTACTTCACCAAGAACGCGCCCGCGGCCGAGCAGATCAGGCCGGACCCGATCCTGGGCCCCCAGCCCACGGTACCCTCGCCGGCTCAGCTGTTCGGTGAGCGGCATATCCGGCCGCAAGGACCGCAGCCGACCTCCAGGACCGGCGGCCATCCAGTGCTAGCCGCCGGGGGCTCCACCGGGGGCTGGCCGGCCAGCGTCAACACCACCGGCCCGATGCCCCGCCTCGGGCCGGACCGGATGCGGGTCGAAGAGGCCGGCGAGCACGTCGCGCAGAAGTGGATCCTGACCCGCGGCCGGGACAACATCAGGGACCTGCTCCCGGGCCCGATCCTGCCGCCCGTCATCGACAAGGAGCTGCTGGTCGACGCCGAGAAGGAACTCGGCCTGTCGCTGCGCCCCTACCAGGAGGCCCGCGAGTGGCTGCGAGACGCGTTCTGGGAGCGGGTCCACCGGGAGTTCGGCATCAGCCTCGGCAAATCCCGCGGTTAGCCCTTTTATACTGAACGGGCCATGGTGACACGCCCAGCTGACCGTGATCAGCCACCCGCCCCGCCGCTGCTCCGGGTCATCCGCGGCGACGCGACGCCGGAGGAGATCGCCGCCCTGGTCGCCGTGCTGATGGCCGTGCGCCCAGCCGACGACGGCGCTCCGGCCGCCCCGGCGCGTTCGGCGTGGTCCGACCCGTCCGTGCGGCTGCACGTCCCGCCGCACGCAGGCCCCGGCGCCTGGCGCCGCTCCGCCCTGCCCGGCGCGGGACGTGGCGTGGCCGGATAGCCGGGGCCGTTCGGCGGAATTACTGAGGGTCGTAGGCCAGGTTGGGGCGCAGCCAGCGTTCGGCTTCGCGCAGGCTGACCCCCTGCCGGCGGGCGTAGTCCGCGGCCTGGTCCCGGCCGATGCGGCCGACCGTGAAGTAGCGCGCCCCGGGGTGGGCGAACAGCAGGCCGCTGACGCTGGCGGCGGGGGTCATCGCGCAGGACTCGGTCAGCGTTATACCGAGCTGCCCGGCGGCGGGCGGGCCAGCAGGGGCTGGGCCAGCAGGGGCTGAGCCAGCACTAAGCAGGCCGAACAGGATTCGCTTAGGGCTATGGTCGGGACAGGCCGGATAGCCGAACGCGGGGCGGATACCGCGGAACCCCTCGGCGAGCAGCGCTCCGGCGTCCGGGTCGGCGTCCGGCTCGTACCAGTCGCGCCGGGCCTGCAGGTGGGTGTACTCGGCGAACGCCTCGGCGAGCCGGTCGGCCAGGGCCTTGACCATGATCGACTGGTAGTCGTCGCGGCTGGCTTCGTAGCGGGCGGATAGTTCGTCGGCGCCGTGAATGGCGACGGCGAACCCGCCGAGGTGGTCCGCGACCGGGGCCAGGTAATCGGCCAGGCACCGGTTGGGCCGGCCGGGGGGCTTGACGGTCTGCTGGCGCAGCATCGGCAACCGGAGGCTGGCGCCGCCCGGCTCGATCAAGATGTCGTCGCCGTCGGAGTGCGCGGCCCAGAAGCCGTAGGTGCCCCGGGCCTGGAAGTGGCCGCCGGCGATGATCTCATCGAGCAGGGTATTGGCGTCGTCGAAAAGCTCGCGGGCGGCCGGCTCGCGCAAGATCGCCGGGTACTTGCCCTTGAGCTCCCAGGCCAGGAAGAAGAACTGCCAGTCGATCAAGGCGCGCAGCGTGACCAGGTCGGGTGAGACGGCGCGCAGGCCGGTGAACGCCGGGACGGGCAGGTCGTCGAACGGAACCCGGTCGGGGTTCGCGCGGGCCCGCGCCAGGGTGAGCAGCGGACGTCGCTGAGTGGCCTCGTGCTTGTCGCGCAGCTGCTGCTGGTCTGCCTCGTTGCTGACGGCCAGCGCCTGGGCGCGGTCGTCGTCGAGTAGGTCGCTGACCACGCCGGCCACCCGGGCCGCGTCCAGCACGTGCACGGTGGTGCCGTCGTAGGCCGGGGCGATGCGCACGGCGGTGTGCTGCCGTGAGGTGGTGGCGCCGCCGATCAGCAGCGGCAGTTTCAGCCCGCGACGCTGCATCTCGGTGGCCACGTTGACCATCTCGTCCAGCGACGGGGTGATCAGGCCGGACAGGCCCACCGCGTCGGCGCCTTCGGCCACCGCGGTGTCCAGGATCTTCGCGGCGGGGACCATGACCCCGAGGTCGACGACCTGGTAGTTATTGCAGCCCAGGACGACCCCGACGATGTTCTTGCCGATATCGTGAACGTCGCCCTTGACCGTCGCGAGCACGATCTTGCCCTGACCACGATCGGCGCCGGGCCGCCCCTGCAGGCGGGCCTGTTCCTTCTCGGCCTCCATATAAGGCTCCAGGTAGGCCACCGCGCGTTTCATCACGCGCGCGCTCTTGACCACCTGCGGGAGGAACATCTTCCCGGCGCCGAACAGGTCACCCACGATCTTCATGCCGTCCATCAGCGGTCCCTCGATCACGTCGAGGGGCCGCGCGGCCTGCTGCCGCGCCTCTTCGGTGTCGGCCTCGGCGAAGTCGGTGATCCCGTGCACCAGCGCGTGCGCGAGGCGCTCCCGCACCGGCGCCTCACGCCAGGCCAGGTCCACGGCGCGGACGGTGCCGGGGCCGCTTACCGTCTCGGCGAACGCCACCAGCCGGTCGGTGGCGTCGGCACGCCGGTCGAAGATGACGTCCTCGACCAGCTCGAGCAGGTCGGCCGGGATGTCGGCGTAGACCGCGAGCTGACCGGCGTTGACGATGCCCATGTCCAGTCCGGCCGAGATGGCGTGGAACAGGAACGCCGAGTGCATCGCCTCCCGGACGACGTCGTTGCCGCGAAAGGAGAACGACAAGTTGGAGATGCCGCCGCTGGTCCTGACCCCGGGGCAGCGCTGCTTGATCAGCGGCAGCGCGTCAATGAACGCGCGGGCGTAGCCGTTATGCTCGGCGATCCCGGTCGCCACCGCGAGCACGTTCGGATCGAAGATGATGTCCTGCGGGGCGAACCCGGCCCGCTGGGTGAGCAGGTCATAGGCGCGGCCGCAGATGGCCACCTTCCGCTGCGCGGTGTCGGCCTGCCCCTGCTCGTCGAAGGCCATCACCACCACCCCGGCGCCGTGCGCCCGGATGTGGCTGGCCTGCTCGAGGAACGGGCCCTCGCCTTCCTTGAGGCTGATCGAGTTGACCACGCCCTTGCCCTGGATGCACTTCAGCCCGGCTTTGAGCGTGCTCCAGCGGGAGCTGTCGACCATGACCGGAACCCTGGCCACCTCGGGCTCGGTCGCGATCAGGTTCAGGAACGTCGTCATGGCCTGCTCGCTGTCAAGCAGGTCGGCGTCCATGTTGACGTCGAGCAGGTTCGCGCCCCCGCGGACCTGCTCCAGCGCCACCGCCACGGCGCCCTGGTAGTCACCCGATTCGATCAGCCGCCTGAACCGTTTCGAGCCGGTGACGTTGGTTCGTTCCCCGATCATCACGAACCCAGTGCCCGCGTCGATACCGAACGGCTCCAGGCCGCTGAACCGGGTCCGCGGGGGATGCGCGGGCACCGGCCGGGGCGCCACGCCGGCCACGGTGGCGGCGATCCGCGCGATGTGGGCCGGCGTCGTCCCGCAGCACCCGCCGACCACGTTGACCAGCCCGGCCCGGGCGAACTCGCCGAGCAGCCGCGCGGTTAGCTCCGGCGCCTGGTCGTAGCCGCCGAACGCATTGGGCAGGCCGGCGTTGGGATGACACGCCGTGTACGTTCCGGCCAGCCGGGACAATTCCGCTACGTACGGGCGCATCTCCTCCGCGCCCAGCGAGCAGTTCAGCCCGGCCACCAGCGGCCGAGCCTGCTCGACCGAGGCCCAGAACGCCTCCAGCGTCTGCCCGGACAGGGTGCGGCCGCTCAGGTCGACGATCGTCGCCGAGATCCACAACGGCAGGTCCGGAGCGACATCACGCGCGGCCGCGATCGCGGCCTTCGCGTTCAGCGTGTCGAAGATCGTCTCGACCATCAGCAGGTCCACGCCGCCGCGGGCCAGCGCCTGCACCTGCTCCGCGTACGCCGCGTAGACCTGGTCGAACGACACCGCCCGGTAGGCCGGGTCGTCCACTCGCGGGGACAGCGACAAGGTGACGTTCAGCGGGCCGATGGACCCGGCCACGAACCGGCCGCCCGGCCGGCTCGTGGCCCGGTCGTTCGCTTCGCCCGCGGCGTTCGCCGCGTTCGCCGCGTTCGCTTCGTCCGCCACGTTCGCTTCGTCCGCCGCGTTCGCTTCGTCCGCCGCTTGCCGGGCCAGCTGGGCGCCGCGCAGGTTCATCTCGCCCACCAGGGACTGCAGGCCGTAGTCGGCCTGGCCGATGCTGGTCGCGGTGAACGTGTTCGTCGTGATGATGTCGGCACCCGCCGCGAGGTACTGACGGTGGATGTCGCGCACCACGTCCGGCCGGGTCAGGTTGAGCAGGTCCGGGTCACCGGTGACGTCCTGCGGATGGTCACGCAGGATGTCACCGCGGTAGTCAGCCGCGGTCAGCCCGGTGCCCTGCAGCAGCGTGCCCCACGGTCCGTCGAGCACCACGATGCGCTCGTCCAGCAGCCGCCGCAGCCGCTTCTGTGCTCCTGCCGCTGCCGTCGCTGCTCCTGCTGCCGTCGGTGAAGTCACTGCCACCGGGTCGCCTCCTAAGTACTAGGAGGCGCCCTTCGTGACCGAACCAGACCGAGCGTGGCGGGCTCCAGCCCGTCGCAGCGCCTCTCGGCCTGACCCCCAGGATACCGAACGGACCCGTGCGGCCGTACGTAGCTTCGCCGGACCCGTCCGGCCGTGCGTAGCTTCGCCGGACCCGTCCGGCCGTGCGTGGCTTCGCGGCCTCCCAGCTAGCTGAGGCACGGGAGCTAGCTGAGGCGGGTGAGGATCAGCTCGCGGACGCGGGCGGCGTCGGCCTGGCCGCGGGTGGCCTTCATGACCGCGCCTACCAGGACGCCCGCCGCGGCGACCTTTCCGTCGCGGATCTTCGCGGCTACGTCGGGGTGAGCGGCGATCGCCTCGTCGACGGCGGCGGTGAGCGCACCCTCGTCGTGGACCACGGCCAGGCCGTGGGCGGCTACCACCTCGTCGGGGGTGCCCTCGCCCGCCAGCACGCCGCCGAGTACCTGCCGGGCGAGCTGGTCGTTAAGCGTACCTTCGGTGACCAGGCCGGCCACCCGGGCGACCTGAGCCGGGCTGATCGCCAGGTCGGCCAGCTCGAGGCCCGCATGGTTGGCGCGGCGGGCGAGCTCACTCAGCCACCACTTGCGCGCATCGGCGGGCGAGGCGCCCGCCGCCACCGTCTCGGCCACCAGGTCGAGCGCGTCGGCATTGCGCAGCGCGGTCATGTCCGGCTCGGACAAGCCCCATTCGGCCTGCAGCCGGGCCCGGCGGCGCGCTGGCACCTCGGGCAGCGCGGCCCTGATCTGCTCTACCCACGCGTCCGACGGGGCGATCGGTACCAGGTCGGGCTCGGGGAAGTACCGGTAGTCCTGCGCTTCTTCCTTGGACCGCCCGGACGTGGTGCTCCCGGAGTCCTCGTGAAAGTGCCTGGTCTCCTGGACGATCCGGCCGCCGGCGTCGAGCACGGCGGCCTGCCGCTCGATCTCGAAGTACACCGCGCGCTCCACCGAACGCAGCGAGTTGACGTTCTTGGTCTCCGTCCGGGTACCCCAGACGCCGGAACCGCGCGGCGACAGCGAGGTGTTCACGTCGCAGCGCAGCGAGCCCTCTTCCATCCGCACGTCGGAGACGCCGAGGGACCGGACCAGGTCGCGCAGCTCGGTGACGTAGGCTCGCGCGACGACCGGGGCGGCCGCGCCGGTCCCCTCGATCGTCTTGGTCACGATCTCCACCAGCGGGATGCCGGCCCGGTTGTAGTCGACGAGGGAGTAGTCGGCGCCGTGGATCCGGCCGGTGGCCCCGCCCACGTGCAGCGACTTGCCGGTGTCTTCTTCCAGGTGGACCCGCTCGATGCCGACCCGGACGGTACGGTGCTGGCCGTGGTCGGCGTCGACCACGATATCCAGCCAGCCGTCGACGCACAGCGGCTCGTCGTACTGGGAGATCTGGAAGTTCTTCGGCATGTCCGGGTAGAAGTAGTTCTTCCTGGCGAACCGGCACCAGGACGCGATCGAGCAGTTAAGGGCCAGTCCGATCCGGATCGCGTACTCGATCGCCATCCGGTTCACCACCGGCAGCGACCCCGGCAGGCCCAGGCAGACCGGGCACACCTGGCTGTTCGGGTCAGCGCCGAACGTGGTCGTGCAGGCGCAGAACATCTTGGTCCTGGTGCCCAGCTCGACGTGCGTCTCCAGCCCGATCACCGGCTCGTAGCGCTCCAGCGCCTCCGCGAACGGAACCAGCGTGTCCGTCATCGTCATCGTTCCAGTCCTTTCGCCCCGGCGAGCAGCGGCTGGCCCCAGCGGCCGGTGAACGCGGCTTCGGCGGCCGCGGCGACCCGGTACAGCCGGTCGTCGGCCAGCGCGGGCGCCATCACCTGCAGCCCGACCGGCAGGCCGTCCTCGGCGGCCAGCCCGCACGGGACCGAGATCGCCGCGTTGCCGGCCAGGTCCGAGGGGATCGTGCACAGGTCGGCCAGGTACATCGCCATCGGGTCGTCGGCCCGCTCGCCGAGGCCGAACGCCGTGGTCGGCGTGGACGGTGACACCAGCACGTCGACCTGCCCGAAGGCCGCGTCGAAGTCCCTGATGATCAGCGTCCGGACCTGCTGGGCCTTGCCGTAGTAGGCGTCGTAGTAGCCGCTGGACAGCGCGTACGCGCCCAGGATGATGCGCCGCTTCACCTCGGCGCCGAAGCCCTGCTCGCGGGTCAGCGCCATCACCTCTTCGGCGTCCCTGGTCCCGTCGTCGCCGACCCGCAGGCCGTAGCGCATCGCGTCGAAACGGGCCAGGTTGGACGAGCACTCGCTGGGCGCGATCAGGTAGTAGGCGGGCAGCGCGTAGCTGAAGTGCGGACAGGACACCTCGGTGACCTTGGCGCCCAGCGACTCCAGGAGCTCGACCGCCTCAGCGAACCTGGACAGCACCCCCGGCTGGTAGCCTTCGCCGCTCAGCTCGCTCACCACGCCGATCCGCATCCCGCTCACGTCCGCCTCGCGGGCCGCGGCCACCACCGGCGGCACCGGCGCGTCGATCGAGGTCGAATCCATCGGGTCGTGCCCGGAGATCACCTCGTGCAGCAGGGCCGTGTCCAGCACCGTCCGGCCGAACGGCCCTGGCGTGTCCAGGCTGCTCGCGAAGGCGATCACGCCGTACCGGGACGAGCCGCCGTAGGTCGGCTTGGTGCCGACGATGCCGCAGACCGCCGCGGGCTGCCGGATCGAGCCGCCGGTGTCGGTGCCGATGGCCAGCGGCGCCTCGTACGCGGCCACCGCGGCGGCCGAGCCGCCGGACGAGCCGCCCGGGATCTTCGTCAGGTCCCACGGGTTATGGCTGGGGCCGAACGCGGAGTTCTCGGTGGAGGAGCCCATCGCGAACTCGTCCATGTTGGTCTTGCCGATGATGATCGCGCCGGCGTCCTTGAGGCGCTGGGTGATGGTCGCGTCGTACGGCGGGTGCCAGCCCGCCAAGATGCGCGAGCCGCAGGTCGTCGGCAGGCCGGCGGTGGCGAACACGTCCTTGACCGCCACCGGGACGCCGGCCAGCGGGCCGAGGGGCGCGCCGGCCCGGCGCTGTTCGTCTACCGCCGCGGCCTGGGCCAGCGCGCGGCCGGCCGCGACGTGCAGGAAGGCGTGCACGCGCTCGTCGACGGCGGCGATCCGGTCCAGGTGCGCCTGGGTGACCTCGGTCGCGGAAACCTGCCCGGCGGCCAGCGACGCGGACAGCTCCGCCGCGGTCATGCGGGTGAGCTCCATCAGGACTCCTGCTCCTTAGCGGGCGCTCTGCTCGCAGGCGCTGCGCTGGCTTCGGGAACGTCCTCGCCCAGGATCCGCGGCACCCGGAACCGCTGCTGTTCCACCGCGGGCGCCTGGGCGAGCGCGGCGTCGGGGCCCAGGCACGGACGCGGCTCGTCGTCGCGGAACACGTTGGTCAGGCCGGTCGCGTGCGAGGTCGGCGGGATGCCCTCGGCGGTGACCTCCTGGACCTGCGCGACCGCCGTGATGATCTGATCCAGCTGGGGCGCCAGGTGATCGAGTTCCGCGTCGCTGAGCGAGATCCTGGATAGCCGCGCCAGGTGCGCGACCTCGTCACGGGTAATCGGCATGCACGCCATCTTAGGGTGGGTTCGGTGGCGGGCTGTCAGCATTAAGGGCGTGACCACGTCGGGCCCGGTCCTTTCCGGGCTGGTTCGATCGTCGTCGTTCGGGAGAAGGAGGGCGAATCAGTGAAATACCTGTTGCTGATCTGCGGGGACGAGTCCGCGGCGGCTCATGCGGACGACGGCTGCGGCGGCTGGATGGCGGAGCTGGAGCAGCGCGGCCTGCTCCGGGGGGCTGGCGGACTCCGGCCGCCGGACGAGGCGAAGACCGTCCGGGTGCGGCGCCGTCAGCTGATGATCTCCGACGGGCCGTTCGCCGAGACCAAAGAGCAGATCGCGGGTTTCTGCCTGATCGAGTGCGCGGATCTGGCCGAGGCGACCGAGATCGCCGCCCGGCATCCGGCCGCGGGTTACGGGACGATCGAGGTCAGGGAGCTCAGGCAGCCGTGAGCACCGAGGTCCAAGCGGTCCGGACCGCGATCGACGCGGCGTTCCGCGAGGAGTGGGGCCGGGTGGTCGCGACGCTGATCAGGACCACCGGCGACTGGGACCTCGCTGAGGAATGCGCCCAGGACGCCTTCGCGACGGCGCTGGCGCGCTGGCCGAAGGACGGCATCCCGGGACGGCCGGGCGCGTGGCTGACCACGGCCGCCCGCAACCGGGCCATCGACGTGCTGCGCAGGAAAGCGGTCGGAGCCGCGAAACTCCGGGAGGTGGCCGCCATGTCCGACCAGAGCGCCCCGCAGCCCGGCGGGGACGAGGGCAGTGGCGTCCCCGACGACCGGCTGCGGCTGATGTTCACCTGCTGCCACCCCGCGCTGTCACTCGAGGCCCGGGTCGCGCTGACGCTGCGCACGCTGGCCGGGCTGAGCACCGCGGAAATCGCGCGGGCGTTCCTAGCCAGCGAGTCGACGATGGCCAAGCGGCTGGTCCGGGCCAAGCAGAAGATCGCCCACGCGGGGATTCCGTACCGGGTCCCCCCGGCGCACCTGCTGCCCGAACGCACGCCAGGCGTACTCGCCGTGCTCTACCTGCTCTTCAACGAGGGTTACGCGGCCACGGCGGGTGCTGACCTGGTGCGGCAGAGCCTGTCGGCCGAGGCGATCAGGCTGGCGCGGGTGCTGACCCGGCTGATGCCTGATGAGCCGGAGGCCGCCGGGCTGCTGGCGCTGATGCTGCTGCACGACGCGCGCCGGACCGCGCGGCTGGACGCCCGGGGCGACCTGGTGACGCTGGAGGAGCAGGACCGCTCGTTGTGGGACGCGGCCGGGATCAGCGAAGGCACCAGGCTGCTGCACCAGGCACTGCGGCGCCGGCAGCCAGGCCCCTATCAGATCCAGGCCGCCATCGCCGCCTGCCACGCGACCGCGCCGGACGCGGACCGCACCGACTGGCCGCAGATCGCCGCCTTGTACCGCGAGCTGGCGGTGCTGGTGGCGACCCCGGTGGTTGAGCTGAACTACGCGGTGGCGGTCGGGATGGCCCACGGACCTGCCACCGGGCTGCCGCTGGTCGAGGCCCTGGAAGCCGCCGGGAAACTGGCCGGCTATCACCTGCTCCCCGCGACCCGGGCCGACTTCCTGCGCCGCCTGGGCCGGAACCAGGAAGCGGCGGACGCCTACGCCCAGGCGCTCGAGCTGACCAGCACCGACGCCGAGCGCCGCTACCTGTACCGCCGGCTGGCCGAGGTCAGCGGTGAGTCCGGCGGCCACAACGTCCATCCGGGTTAGTCGCCGTTCGTCGCGTTCGGTGTAACGTGCGCGACGAGAAAGACGTGGTGACGATGGACGACATCAGGGACATGATCGCGGCCCAGCGGAGCGAGCTGGCGGTGGTGCTGGCCGGCCTGCCCGCGCCGAGGTGGGACGAGCCGACGCTCTGCGCCGGCTGGCGGGTCCGGGAGATGGTGGCGCACATCACGATGCCGTTCCGGTATTCACGCCGCCGGTTCGCGCTCGAGCTGGCGAGATCCCGGGGCCGGTTCAACGACATGGCCGACCGGTGCGCCCGGCGCGACGCCGCCGCCATGTCGGCCGCTGACCTGACGCAGGCGCTCCGGTCGAACGCCGATCATCCGTGGCGGCCGCCGGGCGGCGGGTTCGAGGGCGCGCTGACCCACGACGTGATCCACGGCCTGGACATCACCGAGGCGCTGCGCCTGGGGCTGCGCGTGCCGGACGACCGGCTCCGGGTCGTGCTGCCGAACCTGGTCAGGCCGCAAGGCCTGAAGTTCTTCGGCGTCGACCTCGCGGGCACCGAGCTGCGCGCCAGTGATCTCGACTGGACTTACGGCTCAGGAACGCTGCTCACTAGGACCGCCCAGGATCTCGCCCTGCTGCTCTGCGCCCGCACCCGGCTCCCGTCTGCGCCCCCCGGCCACTGACCCAGCCTCGTACGAAGACCGTGGACGATCACGGCTTCGGGAGGACCGCGTCGGGGCCGTCGGTGAGGAGGAGGCGGAAGGCGGGCTCGTCCAGGATGGTGACGCCTAGCTCGACGGCTTTGTCATATTTGGAGCCGGCGTTCTCGCCCGCGACCACGAAGGCGGTCTTCTTGGACACCGAGGACGTCACCTTGCCGCCCGCCTGCCGGACCGCCTCCGCGGCCTCGTCCCGGCTGAGCTCGGCCAAGGTGCCGGTGATCACCACGGACACGCCCGCCAGGACGCGGGCCGCGGCGCGCGAGGGGTCCCAGCCGACGTCTTCGAGTTGCACCCCGGCGTCCCGCCATTTCGCGACGATCGCCTGGTGCCAGTCCACGGCGAACCAGTCGCGGACCGACGCGGCGATGGTGGGCCCGACCCCGTCCACCGCGGCCAGCGCGTCGACGCTGCCCGCCTCGATCGCCTCGAGCGAGCCGAACTCGGCGGCCAGCGCCCGGGCCGCCGTCGGCCCGACGTGCCGCAGGGACAACGCCACCAGGATCCGCCACAGCGGCCGGGTCCGCGCCTGTTCCAGGTTGGCCAGCAGCCGGGTGGCGTTGGCGCTCAGCGTGCCCTGCTTGACCATGAAGAACGGGCAGGTCTCCAGCTTCTCGGCGGTCAGCGCGAACAGGTCGCCCTCGTCGGCGACCAGGCCGCAGTCGAGCAGCGCGCTGACCGCCTCGTAGCCGAGCACCTCGATGTCGAAGGCGCCCCGCCCGGCCAGGTGGAACAGCCGCTCACGGAGCTGGGCGGGGCAGGCCCGCGTGTTCGGGCAGCGCCAGTCGACCTCGTCCTCCTCCCGGCTCAGCTGGGTGCCGCAGGACGGGCAGTGGGTGGGGTACTGGTACTCACGCTCGTTCCCGGTGCGCAGGTCGGCCACCGGGCCGAGCACCTCGGGGATCACGTCGCCGGCCTTGCGCAGGATCACCATGTCGCCGATGAGCACGCCCTTGCGTTTGACCTCGTCAGAGTTGTGCAAGGTGGCCCGGTCCACCGTCGACCCGCTCACCTTGACCGGCTCCATCACGGCGAACGGGGTGACCCGGCCGGTGCGGCCGACGTTGACCCGGATGTCGAGGAGCCTGGTGGTGACTTCCTCCGGCGGGTACTTGAACGCGATGGCCCAGCGCGGCGCCCGGCTGGTTGAGCCGAGCCGGCGCTGCAGCTCGATCTGGTCGATCTTGATCACCACGCCGTCGATTTCGTACGGCGGGTCGTGCCGGTGCTCGGCGTAGTAGGCGATGTACTCGCGGACCCCGGCCATGTCCGGCACGACCTTATACAGGCCGCTGACCGGCAGGCCCCAGCCGCTCAGCCGCTCGTACCAGCCCGACTGGGAGTCGGGCGCCCCTTCCAGGTGACCTTCCTCGCCCGGCCCGGCCGCCGCGCCGCTGATCCCGGCGTCGTCCGCGGAGCCCGCATAACCCTCCACCCGGCCGATGCCGTGGATGATCGCGTCCAGCGCCCGGCTCGCGGTGACCCGCGGATCCTTTTGCCGCAGCGATCCGGCGGCCGAGTTCCGCGGGTTGACAAAGGCCGCCTTGCCCGCCTCGAGCAGGGACTCGTTCAGCCTCTCGAACGCTTCGACCGGCAGGAAAACCTCGCCCCTGACCTCGAGCGTCGCCGGGTACCCGGTGCCTTTGAGCCGGGCCGGGATGGAGGCGATCGTCCGGATGTTCGGCGTGACGTCCTCCCCGGTCCGCCCGTCGCCCCGGGTGGCCGCCTTGACCAGCGCGCCGTCGCGGTAGACCAGGTCGATCGCCAGCCCGTCGATCTTCAGCTCGCACAGGTAAGGGCCCGCCCCGCCGAGCCGGGTGGCCCGGTCGGCCCAGCTGCCCAGGTCCTCGTCGGTGAACACGTTGTCCAGGCTGAGCAGCCGCTCCAGGTGCTCGACCGGGGTGAACAGCGTGGAGATCGAGCCGTGCACGGTCTGGGTCGGCGAGTCTGGCGTGCGCAGGCCGGGATACTGCTCCTCCAGCGCCCGCAGCTCGCGCATCTTGGTGTCGTAGTCGATGTCGGAGAGGGTCGGCGAATCCAGCACGTAGTACCGGTGATCGGCCTCGGTGATGTCCAGGCTCACGTCGGCATGACGACGCCTGGCCTCAGCCGGTGCGGCTTCGGGCTCCGGGTCCGGCCCGGGGGGGCTCTCGCCCGGCCCCGGCCCGCCCGTATCGTGCTCGCTCATCTAGGCTCTCCCCCGCTGTCTTCGATCAGCTCGGGCAACATGCTCGCCGCCTGATGGCACCGGGTCAACACGGCGCGCGCCTCGGCCTGCGATGCGCCCGCCAGCCCGCAGGACGGCGTGATCACCACCTGCTGGGCGCAGCTCCCCAGCGACAACCCCAGTCGCCGCCACAGGCGGATTACCCGTTCGGCCGTCTCACGCGCCTCGCCACCCCGGCCAGTCCCGTCCCTCGCGTCAGCCGTGTCCCTCCGCGCCGCCACGTCCCTCCGCGCCGCCGTGCCCCCCTTCGGAGCCGCGTCCCTCCTCGCCGCCGCGGCACTGCCGCCAGGCCCGGCGGCGCTCTGGTCCGGTACGGCAGGCACCGCGCCCGCCAGGATCCCCATCCCGGCCTCCGCGGCTTCCGCGATCGCGTCCTCTTCGCCCCGCCGCAGCTGGCTGAGGTCGAAGGAGACCGCATTGGCGCCGGACGCCCGGATAATTCCGAACGGGACCGCGGCGGCACAGCAGTGCACCACCGTATAGCCGGAAATGGCCGCGAAGACCTGGGCCATCCGGTCCCGCAACGTATCCGCCTCGATGGCCGCGAGCCGCGACCACCCGCTCGCGGTGGGGATAGCGCCCTCGGCCACGGCGGGCAGCGCGGGCTCGTCGAACTGGACCACGAGCTGCGCTCCTGGCACGCGCTTGCGGACCTCGGCCACGTGCGCGGTCGCGGCTTCGGCCAGCGAGGCGGTCAGATCCGCGACCGCTCCGGCGTCGGTCAGCGTCGCGTTCAGCGTGCGCGGCAACTCCAGCGTGGCGGCCAGCGTCCACACGCCGCAGAGCTGGATCTTGACCAGCCCCTGGTAGCCGTCCAGGACCTCGGCCAGGACATCGAGGTCGGAGGAGAGCATGGACCTGGCCCTGGCTAGGTCACGGCCGGGCCGTTCGGCCAGTCGCCAGCCGCTGGGAGTCACCTCGGCCGGCATGTCGATCAGCAGCCCGGCGGTCCGTCCGACCAGATCCGCCCCCGGCCCGCGGGCCGGCAGCTCGGCCAGGTAGGGGAAGTCGGGTAGCTCCCCGGCGACGACCTGCATCGCCTCCGCCGGATCGGTCCCCGGCATCGACCCCACGCCAGTCGCGCTGCCCTGCGCCCACGGAAAGCCCCGCCCGTTCTGGTCATCGCTCACATGCTGAGCTTAGAACCGCCTGGTGACAAACCTCGACCCCGCGCGGGTCGCGCGGGGCCGAAGCTTCAGTCGTCGCCGCGCGCCTGCCACCACGGGGGCTCGTCGTCTGGATCATCGTCGGCGTAGTACCCAGGGTCGCCCGCAGGCGGCCCCGGTCGGCGATACCGGCGATCGGCTTGGTCCGCCCGCCGGGCCGAGAAAGCGATCACCACGACGATCCCGACGGCCACCCCCACGGCGAAGAAGACGAACAGCACGATGGCCATCACGTCCGCGGTGGCGCTCATGGCCGCGCCCGCCTGTCCTGCGGCGGGATGATGTCGCGGAGCCCGACGCCGGTCAGCCGCCGGACCCCGCGGGCCGCGGCATCCGGCGGCGTCTGCGTCAGGGTGTACTGTCTGTCCTCGCGCCGGACCGCCGTCGCGATCATGACGACGATCCCGGCCAGGATCCCGGTGCCGAACACCAGGCCCATCCCGATTGCCACTGCCACTGCGATGCGGTCCATAATGGCCCTCCCGCACTTCGGCCGGCGGTGCGAACACCGCCGGTCCCCGCTGCCTGCGGCTCAGTGAGATCCGCAGACCTGGTGCCGCGGGCTTACGCCTTTGTAACCCTACGAGCTGGTCATGCCGTCGAGCCTGGACTACATCCGGCTACCATCGGCCTGGTAGGAGCTGTCCGACATGTTCTTCTGGGACCAAGTAGCCGAACAACCAGAACGTTTCTTATCATTCTAGCCATCCCAACCTTTGGTATCGATAGCAAAATACCCACTGGATCGGCAAGCGAAACGAAGTTGTCCCAAATATACCCGATGCGGGGACTGTTCTACTATATGGAGCAAGCCCAGCTGTTGGGATGGCTAGGATCGATAGGCATCGTACGGTGATCGGGCCCCACGGCAGGTGGATTGCCTCGAGCTCCGCTGGTGCGTTGACTAGCAGCGTTATACCGCGAGAGGACGAGGGGATGCATCGCATGACGCGGGGCCGTGCCGGAAAAAAGCGCTGCTCAGTGTGCCAGCAGCTCGGTGCGGCGGTAATTCAGTGCGAGAGGAGCTCGGGGACGAGCTCGCTAGTCGGGCGCAGGAATTCGGTGTCCAGGCCTCTGCGGCCCAGTCCGGTGAGCCGGCGAGCACTCCCCAGCATCCGGGCTGGGCGCGTCGCCCACGATGGTGTTAGCCCGGTCCTCGCGGCGCACCGCCAGGGCGACGACCGCGAAGACTCCCACGACGACGCCACTGAGAAACAGAGCGATCGTTACTGTTGCTACGACACCGGCCATGATGGCCTCCTGCGCTTTCGACCGGCGGAGGTCTTCCGCGGGTACCTGCTTCCTGTGACCGCAGCCCGGCGAGGTGCGCTCGCCGGCCTGGTGCTCGCGAACCACGGTGTCCCCGTCTGTCCACGATCAGTACATACTGTCCCGTACGTCCAGTTGAGCCTGACTGTTCGACTCGCTAGAGTCATCTGACTACAACCGAGCAGTTGGACTGCTAGGATAGATCCCATGTACCCTGCCATTCGGGTCATCCCAACCTTTGGTACGTATCGTCAGTGTTCCCACGCTGAGACGGGGTACAAACCTCTGGTACCAGATATTCCAATTAACCAGATGGCTGGGACGAACTAGACAAGCAGAACCACCTCGAGGCCGGGCCGAGGCGGACAGGTCACAAGGAGAGTTGATGGCGAACCCCATGTATCGGCAGATCGCCGAAGACCTGCGCGAACAGATCGAGTCGGGAGGACTCCAGGCTGGCCAGCAGCTCCGGACTGAACTCGAGCTGCGGGATCACTACGGAGCGTCACGCAATACCGTCCGCGACGCGATCAAGTGGCTGACCACCCTGGGCCTGGTCGAGACGCGACCGGGCCAGGGCACCTTCGTGGTGCGGAAGATAGACCCGTTCGTCACCACGTTGTCGGGTGGCTCCCCCAGCGGACTAGGTGGCGGTGAAGGGGCCAGCTACCTCTCCGAGGTGAACGAACGAAACCGGAAAGCTTCCACCAGCCCGCTTCAGGTCGAGATCCAGGAGGCCTCGGAAGAAGTAGCCAACGGGCTATGGATAACCCCGGGCGTTGAGGTCATCAGCCGGCACGAGCGGCGCTTCATCGATGGCACGCCCTGGTCGATGCAGACGTCTTTCTACCCAGCGGAGTTCGCCGACCGGGGAGCGGAGCGGCTCAGGAGCGCTCGCAACATTGACATAGGAACCGTGCAGTACCTGGCCGATACCCTGCATATCCGCCAGACCAGTTATCGCGACTGGATAACCGTGCGCGCGCCGAATCCCACCGAAGCGGATTTCTTCAAGCTATCCCAGGACGGCCGGGTCGCGGTATATGAAATTTTCCGGACCGCTTTTGACGGGAACGGCCAGCCCATGCGCCTGACAGTGACCGTGTTCCCAGCCGACCGGAATCAATTTATCGTCAACGTCGGGGATCCGCCGCCACCCAAGTCAGGCACGGACTTTCCGGATTCCTTATCCCTAAGCACGAATAGGCAGCGCGACTTGTGAAGACCCCCGACTTGGGCACTCCGGGTGCTACCGGCCTGATGGACCGCACCGGCACGCCGAGCGGCGGCGACGCGGTCGGCTCGGGCATCCGGACCGCGGTGCGGCCTGCCGCTCGGGCGTCGGTAGCTCATGCCGTCCTAAAAGCAGGAGCCTCGCTCGGTATCGCCGGAGCCGACGGCCCGAAGAGCTCGAACTGGCAGGTGCTCGCCGACTCCACGTTTCGCTGGTACTTCGCGGGCAGCGTGGTCTCCAACTTCGGTACGTGGCTGCAGAACACCGCCCAGGTCCTGATCGCCTACCGGCTGACGCACTCAGTACTGGCCGTCGGCCTGGTCACGTGCGCTCAGTTCTCCAGCCCGCTGGTGCTCGGGCCGTGGGCGGGAGTGCTCACCCACCGAATGGGCAACTGGCGCGCCCTGATGATTACTCAGTTCTCATCGATGCTCATCGCGGCCACGCTCGCCGGACTGCAGTTCACTCACTCACTCACCGTGCCCTGCCTGTTCACCGGGGCGATACTCATCGGGCTGGCCTTCACCTTCGCCCTTCCGGCCCTTTCTGTGACCGTGGTGGCCCTGGCCCCGGAGGGTGACACCAAGCGAGCGCTGGCCATGGACTCGGTGTCTTATAACCTAGGCCGGGCGCTAGCGCCGGTGCTCAGCGTGCTGATCGGTGCCACGGTCGGATTCGGCTGGGCGTTCACCTTGAACGCGGGCTCGTTCTTGTTTTTCACCCTGGTGCTACGCCGCCTGCGCCCGCAGAACACCCAGCCCGGACCGAACCGGTCGAAAGTGATGAACGGTTTCCGCATCGCCCGGCACGACCGAAGAATCATGATCCTTCTCCTGATGGTAGCGGCCGTCACCATAGCCGCCGATCCGATCCTGGTGCTCGGTCCGGCGCTGGCCCGGTCCGCTCATGCGTCCGCCGCCTGGTCAGGCGTCTTTATCGCCGCCCTTGGGGCGGGCAACGTGATCGGCTCGCTGCACCGCACGAGGCGCACGCCGTCCATCCGGCGCGCCGCCACGGTCCTGGGCCTGCTCTCACTGTGCATGGCGCTCTTCGCGGTGGCGCCGTGGACCTGGCTCAGCACCCTCGCGGCCTTGGCCGCCGGCACAGCTTGCCTGCTCGCGGGCGCTACGACCCGGGCGCTGCTGCTCCAGCACGCGGGCCCGGGCCGTCAGGCCGCGGTGATGGCGGCGTGGGCCGTCGCCTGGGCCGGCAGTAAGCCGATCGCATCCCTCGCCGACGGCAGCCTGGCCACTTTTATCGGCGTGCGGCCCACCGGAATCCTGCTCGCTCTGCCAGCTCTGGTGCCGGCCGTCGTCCTGGTCTTGTTCCCGTCCACGGGAAGACGAATAGCCCGCCAGCCAGTGCTCGACGTGGCTCACTGAGACGAGGGGCTCGCCTAGACGCACTCACGTACGGACTTGACCGTAAGCTCTGCCGACGAGGGCTACCGAGCCTAATGAGAGCTACGGGTTCGCTTTCGGGCAGACTCGGGCCCGCAGCCGCCGGCAGGTGAGCACTCTCGGAACCTGGACGCTCAAGTCCTATTGACAGACCGTGGCCCCTGCCGGTGGCCGGGAGA
>JALYVS010000049.1 GCA_030853115.1 Actinomycetota bacterium | reverse complement strand
ACCTTGCCCTTGTGCTCCTTGGCCAGGTCGACCGGCTTGTCGTCGATGTCGTGGACCCGGAAGTCCAGGGCCGAGGCGGGGGCGGGGGCGGGGGCGGGTTCAGCTGAACTCGATGAGCTTCTGCCGGACGGCGATCATGACCGCCTCCATCCGGGAATGGATCTGCAGTTTCTCCAGGATGTTCCTGACGTGGTTCTTCACCGTGTTCTCCGAGATGAAGAGCTCTTTGGCGATGTCACGGTTGTTCATGCCGCGCGCGACGAGCTTGAGCACCTCCATCTCCCGGTCGGTGAGCTTGGGGGCCGCGACATGCTGGACTGGTTCTTCCTCGGCGTCGCGCTTGGCCAGCGTCGCGAACTCGGACAGCAACTTGCCCGCCATCGACGGGTTGATCAGGGACTGGCCGCCGTGCACCGACCTGACCGCTTCGGCCACCTCGTCCAGCGGTATGTCCTTCAGCAGGTAACCGCTGGCGCCCGCCCTGATCGCCTCGAACAGGTCCTCTTCCTCGTCGCTGATCGTCAGGATCACGATTTTCGCGCTCGGCGCGAGATCCTTGATCGCCCGGCAGGCCTCGATGCCGCTGATCTTGGGCATCCGGATGTCCATCAGGACGATATCGGGCAGCGACTCGCCGGCCACAGAAACCGCCTCGGTGCCGTCGCTGGCCTGCCCGACGAGGTCGATGTCGTCCTCCTCCTCCAGGACCATCTCCAGGCCACGCCGGAACAGCGCATGATCATCAGCGATCAGCACCCGTATCGGCTCGAGGCGCTTCCCCGCCACCTCGGCCGCCTGCGGCGCTGGCCGCTGAGCCGCCGCCACCGCCCTGTCGCCCGTGGCGCTCACCTCGTTGCCTCCTGGAGAATCATCGCCCGCACCAGCCGCACCAGGCGGGCAGGCTTACCTTGGTCGGCCCGAACGTCATGTGATCAGACTCTTGCCGACCCGGGGCCATGATGCAAGCCGGGCCCCTCGGGTACCCGGCTCGCAACATCATTGACCCGGCAGGACCGCGAACTATTCCTCCACCAGTCGTATCACGCCGTAGTCATAGCCCCGGCGCCGGTAGACGACGCTGAACCGGTCACATTCACGATCATGGAAGAGGTAGAAGTCGTGACCGACGAGTTCCATTTCCAGCAGAGCCTGATCGATCGTCATCGGCTGGGTCGCGTGAACTTTCTCACGCACTACCAGCGGACCGTCACCCTCCATCTCGATCGACACCAGGTGGGCGTCCGGCTCGGTTTCGCCGGCCCCGTCGAAGAGATCATCCAGGTCGCCGGTGCGCGGCCGGGACACACCGCCGCCGGTGAGCCTGGCCCCCGGCAGCGTCATAGCCAGGTCAGCGCCAGCTGAGGACGACGCGCTAGCCGAGGACGGAGCGCCCGCTGAGGACACAGCGCCAGCTGAGGACAAGGGGCCAGCTGAGGACAAGGGGCCAGCCGACGCCATTGCGCCCGGCGCCACGCTCGCCAGCACACCCGGCGACCGGACCGTGACGGTGTCTCCGTGCTTGACGACCTTGCGCCGGTCGGCGGCCCGGCGGAGCCTGGACTCCAGCTTCGCGAAGGCCAGGTCCAGCGCGGTGTACCTGTCGTCCGCCGAGGCCTCGGCCCTGATCGCGGGACCACGGGACCTGATCGTCAGCTCGACACGTTCGCGATGGTCGGATTGCCTGGGGTTACGTTCCTCTGAGACCTCCACGTCGACCCGCATCGCCTTGGCGTCGAGCTTCTCGAGCTTGGCCAGCTTGGCGGTGGCGTGCTGACGGAACCGTGCCGGGACGCTGACGTGCCGTCCCCTGACGATGATCTCCATCTCGATCCCCATTCCAGTCGATTTTCGCTCTAACTCATCGAGCGGGGGTGGCACTCGCCCGGCCGACCTGGTCTTCGACCCCACATTCGCCTGCTGAGAGGTTCGCGGCCTCTATAGCCACTACTGCTCTTCTCTCTACCCGGGAGACTCGGTATCTCCCGGCAAGGCAGGACTTACTTCTAAGCCGCACCGTGATCAGTCGACAAGAAGTCGCCTTACGTGGACCGTTTCGCCTGCGGCTGGCATCGGCTAGCCCAGCGTGGCGCCCCGGAAGGGAACCACGCCGAGCGCAACCACGGGCCCGGGCGAGTGCCATGTCTGAACGCTAGCTCGCCGGCGCGTGAATGTCAGGAGGGACATGTACGCGATAAATCACAAATGGTAATATAACGAACGCATAACGTTAAAGAGCCGAGGCTGGCGACCTTTTATCCGGCACATTCCGGCCCGGAAAAATGTGACGACTTCGAAATTATCCGGGGTAGGCGGGATTCTGGCCGAGGACACCGAGCACCTGCCAGGGTCCCTCGAGGCCCGTCGAGACGGCCAGATGCCCGTCGGATAGCCCGACGATCAAGGCGTTCATGGCCCCGTTCGCGGTGATCGAATTCGCGCCGGGCGGGGCGGAGAACGTGGCGAGTGACTCCTGCCCGTCGACGGGCACGTCCGACAGCGTCAGACCGTTGTTCCTCGCGAGCACGATCAGGTCGTCGGCGTCGGACCAGGTCAGATCCTGCGGCCTCACCAGGTCCGGGCCGAGATGGACATTGTCCTGGCTGATCGAGGCGGCCTCGGAGGGTGCCTTATTGTCCGGGGAGGACTGAGCGTTACGGATGATGGCCGCGAGGTCGACCTCGCGGCTCAACCCGTCCGGCACGATGAAGGCAATCCGGATCCCGTCCGGCGCGACAGCCAGGTCGGTGACACCCTGAGGCGCGGTGACCTCACTCGCCTGCCCGTTGGCCGGCGCCACGTAGACGTTACCGTTCTGGGCGAACCACAGGTCGTCACTGCGATCCCAGCTCAGCGCCGTGACGCCCGATGTGGCTTCCTTTACCTGATTCACCTGGCTGAGGCGAAAGCCAGTGGCGGACTGCCAGGTGAGCAACTTCTTGGCGGCCGGCCAGTAGGCCGCCACGTACTGGCCGTCCGGCGAGACCGCCGCCAGCGACGGCGCGCCGAATCCAGCCGACAGCGGCACCGGCGACGCAGCAGCGGAAGAAGTGGCAGCGACCTGCGGGCTGCCTCCGCACGCCTGGGCGGAGCTCGCCGAACGTAGCAGCGAGATGACCGGACCGACCAGGCCGCGCTGGGCGTTATCTTCCGAACCGCAGCGTGACCACACCTGAGTGTGACTGGTGAAGGAGAAGCTGGCCGTTGAGGCTGGATACGGGTTGTAGCACGAATACGTGGCCTGGTTCTGCACCTGACTACGGGGCTGCTGGACACCGCAGATCACTGACGGCGGTATCCAGGGATGTCCGTCGCGCTCGAGCTCGACCGACTGGATGGGCGCAGGCGGGAACGACCTGGGGCTGGTGAGCGTCCAGGCCAGCTGAGCCGAGACCTGCTCGAGCACGGCCTTGGAGGCGCCCGCCAGGCCGCTGAGGTTTACCACGGCGGTCGTCCCGGCCAGCGCGACGTTCACGAGCTTGGTCCCGCCGGGAAAGGTCAGGGCCGCCGTCTTCAGCAAGGCGCTCTGCGGGTTACCGTCCGCGTTCGGCAGCAGCGCTCTGACCAGTTTGTTCAGCAGGTCCGAGGACGAGGTGCCCTGCGGCACGAACACCGAGTCAGGGACGAGCGGCTGCTCAACCGTACCGGCGAGGACCGAGGGGCTGAGGAAGTACAGATCCTGCGGCTTGTAGTACGCGGTGAACTCAGACGCGGTAAGCAGGCGCTTGGACGGCGGATTGGAGATACGCCACTGGCCGTTGACCTTGGCCAGGTGGAAGTCGTAGTTGTCCTCCGCGGTGCCACCAGCCGATACGAACTGACCTGAGCCGTTGAACGTGGACTGCTCGGGGCCCGAGGCCAGGATGCTGGCCTGCCGGACGCCGGGCCGGGGGGCCGGGGTCTGAGCGGGACCGAAGTTACTGAAGACCGTGACCGACCAGCCCGGCTTCCACGTCTTGACCGCCGTGCTGACCAGGTATTCCCGGGCGATCGCGGCATTGAGAGGGTTGGCGCTGGCGGCCAGGAATCCGGTGACGATGTTGAACGGAGAATCACGGGGCGCGGGCCCGGCGGGGAACGGCTGGATGACGTTGCCGCCCGCGGCGGTGCTCTGCGGGCTGACGCTGATCTGGCCGACCGCGCCGTTGCTCGGCATGCCCACGCAACCCGTGACGCAGGCGGCCGCGACGGTCACCACGCAGGCGCTCAGCCAGCGTCGCGCGAGGCCCGCAGAGCCCGCGCGATTAAGGCCCGCAGAACCAGCCCGATAGAGGCCCGCAGAGCCATCCCGATAGAAGCCCGCAGAGCCCGCGCGATACCGGTTGGCCCTAGCCATGCGGGATTATTCCGGCGATTGCGATCACCGCAGCGGCCCGATGGCGCTCAGGCCGCCGGTGTACTCGGCATCGTCCGGGCCGAGCGGTAGCGGCGAGCCCGCGAGCTGCTGCCCGGCGACCCGCGGCAGAGTCAGCCGGAACACCGAACCCTTGCCGCGCTCTCCCCAGGCCTGCAGCCAGCCCCCGTGCAGCAGGGCGTCTTCCAGCGAAATCGCCAGGCCCAGGCCAGTGCCACCGGTCGTCCGGGCCCGCGCCTCGTCGGCCCGCCAGAACCGCTCGAAGACCTTCTGCTCGTCCCCGGGACGCAGTCCCACCCCGTAGTCGCGGACCGAGACGGCGACCGCGTCGCTGTCCACAGCCGTGGTGACCACCACGTCCTTGCCCTCTCCGTGCTCGACCGCGTTCACCAAGATGTTGCGCAGGATGCGCTCGACCCGGCGGCGGTCCGCCTCGGCGAAACAGCCGCTGGCCGGCAGCCGGAACTCGATCCGGCTGCCCTTGCGCTCGGCCAGCTGCTGAGCGTCGTCGGCCGAGCTCCGCACCAGGTCGCACACGTCGACCAGGTCCGCGTCCAAGGTGGCCGCGCCCGCGTCGTACCGGCTGATCTCGAGCAGGTCGACCAGCAATGACTCGAACCGCTCCAGCTGGCTCTGCAGCAGCTCGGCCGACCGGCTGGCCGCCGCGTCAAGATCTTCGCGGGACTCGAACAGCAGATCCGCGGCCATCTTGATGGTGGTAAGCGGCGTGCGCAGCTCGTGCGACACATCCGAGACGAACTGCCGCTGCACCTCCGACAGCTCCTCCAGCTCGCGCAGCTGGCCCTGTAGGCTGTCCGCCATCTCGTTGAACGACGTCGCCAGCGCCGCGAGATCATCCACGCCGAGCACCCGCATCCGTTCTTCGAGGTGCCCGGCCGACAGCCGCCGGGCCGCCTGGGCGGCATGCCGGACGGGCAGCACCACCCACCGGGTGACCAGCGACGCGATCGCGGCCAGCAACACCGCGAGCGCGATCCCGACGCCGACCAGAATCCGCTGCATGAGCAGCAGGGTGGCCTGTTCGGAGGTAAACGGGTACACGAAGTAGAGCTGGTAGTACTGCCCGACCGGGACACCGACGGCCAGCGCCGCGCCCACGGGCTGACCGTCGTTATCGATCAGCGTGGTCGGTTCGTAGACCGGAGTCGCGTTGTTCTGGTTGTCGTACTTCTCGCCCACCTGTTCCTGTTCCCCGCTGACCTTGTTGATCAGGTCAGGCGGGATAGTCGCCGACGGGGTGAAGGTGTTCTCGCCCACCCAGGGCACGCTGCTGGCCTCCAGGCTTTGCGTCAGGTGCACCGCGACCAGATAGGACACCTGATTGTTGCCGCTGCCCGGGCCTTGCTGCACCAAGGCCCGGGCGATGCTGTTGGCGACCGCGACGGCGGTGAGATTGCCGTTGGCGGCCGCGGGATCCGGCAGCGTGAGCACGTTGACGGGCAGCCCGAGAGCGGACGAGCGGGCCGCGTTGACCTGGACCGTGCCGGACTGCTCCATGCTGGCCAGCAGCCCGGCGGCGATCGCCTGCACCAGGAAGAAGCCGAGCACGGCGATGACCAGGACCGACAGCATGAGGGTGGTCGAGACCACCCTGAGCTGCAGGGAGCGGTGCCAGCGGACTCGCGCCAGGGCGACCCCGCGCCGCTGCCAGCGGCGCCCGGCGCGCAGCCCCTGCTTGACCCGGTCGGGCAGCCTGCGGCTCATCTGCCGCCCGAAGGGCGACCGGCGCAAGACGGTTACCCAGTCACGCTGCCATCGCTTGCTGACCGCTGTCACTTCGCCCAGACCTAAGCTCAGCCCGGGCCCGCCTTGTAGCCGACACCGCGTACCGTCACCACGATCTCGGGGTGCTCCGGGTCCTTCTCGATCTTCGCGCGCAGCCGCTGTACGTGCACGTTGACCAGCCGGGTGTCCGCGGCGTGCCGGTAGCCCCAGACCTGCTCGAGCAGGACCTCACGGGTAAAAACCTGCCGGGGCTTGCGGGCCAGCGCGACCAGCAGGTCGAACTCCAGGGGCGTGAGGTTCAGCGTTTCGGTGTCGCGCTTGACCGAATGACCGGCCACGTCGATGGTGATATCGCCGATCTGGAGCATCTCGGGGGCCGGCTCGTCGGTCCGGCGCAGCCGGGCCCGGACCCGGGCGACTAGTTCCTTGGACTTGAACGGCTTCATGATGTAGTCGTCGGCCCCGGACTCCAGGCCCAGGACCACGTCCACGGTGTCCGTCTTCGCCGTCAGCATGACGATCGGCACGCCGGACTCGGCCCGGATCTGACGGCACACGTCAATTCCATCCGAACCTGGCAGCATCAAATCAAGCAGCACCAAATCCGGCCGGGAATCCCGGAACGCCTCGACGGCCTTATCGCCATCGGCGACGAAGGTCGGCTCGAACCCCTCGCCGCGAAGCACGATACCGAGCATCTCAGCGAGAGCGGCGTCGTCGTCGACGACCAGCACACGTCCCCTCATGGGCCCCATCGTTCTATTGTGGTTGACCTGCTGTCATGGACACTGCGTGGACGCAGGCTACCCCTATTTACCAGCCACGCGACACCCGTTCGCCAATAGCTTTTCCGGCAACCCGGAAAATCAAACCCAAATCGCCCATCGAGGCCTTCGCCGGGGCGACCCGCCAGCGACCCGGCGGGCGGGCGAGATGGGTGGCTGGGCGGTGATAGCACGGATCGTTCGGCGGATAGAGCTTTGACCTTGGCCGAGACCGCGGGCGACGATAAAGTGTCGGGCCATGGCCGAGCCACTGCGTAACATTATCGATCCGGGCTGGGCGCAGGCGCTGGCGCCGGTCGAAGACCGGATCGCGTCGATGGGGGAATTCCTGCGAGCCGAGGTCGCCGCCGGGCGGCGCTACGTGCCGTCCGGGGACAATGTCCTGCGAGCGTTCAAGCAGCCGTTCGCCGACGTGCGCGTGCTGATCGTCGGCCAGGACCCCTACCCCACGCCCGGGAATCCGGTCGGCCTCAGCTTCTCGGTCGCGCCGGAGGTCAAACGGCTCCCGCCCAGCCTGGTCAACATCTTCCGCGAATACTCCGACGACCTGGGATACCCGGCGCCAGCCAGCGGAGACCTCACCCCGTGGACCGAACGGGGGGTGCTGCTGCTCAACCGGGTGCTGACCGTCGCGCCCGGCCGGCCCGGATCGCACCGGGGCAAGGGCTGGGAAGAAGTGACCGAGCAGGCCATCCGGGCGCTGGCCGGGCGGACCGCGCCGCTGGTCGCGATCTTGTGGGGACGTGACGCGCGGACCCTCGTGCCACTGCTGGACGGGATCCCGTGCGTGGAGTCAGCGCATCCGAGCCCGTATTCGGCCACGAGCGGTTTCTTCGGCTCCCATCCGTTTAGCCGGGCCAATCACCAGCTCGGTCAGCACGGCGCCAAGCCGGTCGACTGGCGGCTACCGTAGAGATGCCACCTGAGAGCAACCCGAGAAGTAATTTAACGCCAGCTGCTGATAGTGTGATTTACCTGCTTTCGGGGGCAGTTCTACCAGTCATCTACGGCCATGGCTGTAAAGAGACAGCAGGGGAACATAGCGTGAACGGGCGGATACCGGCACAGTGGATCATAGCCAGCAGGTCGACCATTACCCAGCGCCAGTCCACCAGCACTGGCTAAACCAGAACCGGCTGCTGGCGGCGAACGGGGCCTTTACGATTTACGCTACTGGCCTGGCCCTGGACACCGGGCACGCGGACCGGACCTGGGCGATCTGGGCGGCTGTGGGCTACGGGCTGACCACCGCGATCTTGTGGTTCACCCGGCGCAAGAACATACCGCTCCTCATCCCGCTTTTCGTATCGCTGGCCGGGGCCCTGGCCGCCCCGGTGACCTGGCTGGTCACCCGGGTGAGACCGACGCCCGAGGTCCAGGTCATCTCGCGATCGGCGATGCTGCTGCTGCAGCACGGCACGCCCTACCTGACGCCCGAGCAACTGACCAGCTGGCTGTCCTACAACCCTTACCTGCCGGTCATGGCGGTGTTCGGGCTGCCGAAGGCGCTGGGTGCCTCCGGCTTGCTGGCGGACCCCCGGGTCTGGCTCACCGCGGTGTCGATCGCGCTGATCTGGGCGGCGTTCGCCATCGCGGCCCCGCACCGGCACTGCGACTCGTGCCGGCACGGGGTCCTGCTGGCCACCGTGTTCATCGCCGCTTCCCCGGTGATCGCGTTCCCGCTGGCGGTCGGCATCACCGACCCGCCGGTGATCGCGCTGATGTTCCTGACGCTGGCGCTGATCGCCCGGCCCTCCGGCATCGGCCGGGCCGCCGTGGCGCTCGGCGTCGCGTGCGCTATGAAGGCGACCGCCTGGCCCGCCATCCCGGTCTTCGCCGCGATGCTAGCCGGACGCCACGCCGCCAAGGCCGCCTGGCGTTTCATCGGGATCACGATCGTGGTGGCGCTGGCCGCCTCGGCCGCGATGGCGCCCGCGGCGGTGCGGAGCCCGTCCGGGTTCGTGCAGAACACGGTGCTGTTCCCGCTCGGCCTGAGCAAGTACAAGACGCCGGCCGCCAGCCCGCTGCCCGGTCACCTGCTGGCCATGACCGGAATGGCAGGTCACTGGGCCGCGGTCGCCCTGCTGGTCGCGGCCGGACTCGGCTTCGCGACCTCGCTCATCGTCGCGCCGCCCGCCGATGCGCGCGCCGCCGCGTGGCGCATCGCGCTCGGGCTCGGGGTGATGTTCACGCTGGCGCCCGCTACCCGGTGGGGATACTTCGTCTACCCGATCGGGCTGGTCGGCTGGCTGCTGCTGACCAGGGAGCCGGTCCTGCAGGCGGCCCCGGGCGGGCCCGTGCCGCCCAGCCCGGTGACCCTCGAGATGCCGGCCCAGTCCGGCCCGCATAACCTGACCGCGCACGTCGGCTAGCGGCTCGCCGCTGGTCACCCAGGACGCTGGTCGCCGGTCGCCTAAGGCGCTGGTCGCTTAGGAGCCGATGCGCCAGGATTCCCGGTAGGCCTGCTGCGCCGGGGTTAGCGCGTCGATCGAGGTGCCCATGGTGGCGAGGACCAGGCCGGCCGCTTCGGCGTCGATGTCGGCGGGCACCTCATGCACGCCGGGCGGCAGCGGCCCGGCCGGGTTCCCCGGCCGGGCGGTCCGGGCCAGCCAGGCCAGCGCGAGCGCCTCGATGCCGAACGCCAGGTCCATCACCTCGGGCGGATGCCCTTCGGCGGCGACCAGGTTCACCACCCGGCCCTCGGCCAGCAGCAGCAGCGTCCGGCCGTCAGCCAGCTCGTAGGCGTCCACGTGCGGCCGCACGTCAGGATGCACCGCGGTGGCCAGGCCCGCCAGGGCCCGGACGTCGATCTCGACGTCGAAGTGCCCGGCGTTAGCCAGGATCGCGCCATCGCGCATGACCGCGAGGTGCTCCGCGCCGATCACGTCGACCGACCCGGTCGCGGTGACGAACACCTCGCCGGCCGGCGCGGCCTGCGCCATCGGCAGCACCCGGAAACCCCGCAGCGACGCGTCCAGGGCCCGGACCGGATCGGTCTCGGTGACGATGACCTGGGCGCCGAACCCGCGGGCCCGCTCGGCCACGCCCCGGCCGCTTGCCCCGAACCCGGCCACCACGACCGTCTTGCCCGCCAGCAGCGTGTTCGTAGCCCGCAAGATGCCGTCGATGACCGACTGGCCGGTCCCGCAGGTGTTATCGACCATGCGCTTGGTCGCGGTGTCGTTGGCCGCGATCACCGGGAACGCCAGCGCGCCCTCGGCGGCCATCCGGCGCAGCCTGATCACGCCCGTGGTGGTCGACTCGCAGCCGCCGCGGACCCCGGCGAGCAGCGCCGGGGCCTGGGTGTGCAGCGTGTTGACCAAGTCACCGCCGTCGTCGATGACCAGGTCAGGACCGGCCGCAGCCTGGCTCAAGGCCAGCTCGATGTGACGGTAATAGCCGCGCCGCTCTACCCCGGCCCGGGCGAAGACCGCGATCCCGTACCTGACGGCAAGCGCCGCCGCGATGTCGTCCTGGGTGGACAGCGGGTTGGACGCCGCGAGCGAGACGGTCGCCCCGCCGGCCCGGAGCAGGCGCACCAGCACCGCGGTCTCGGCCGTGATGTGCAGGCAGGCCGCGAGGGTCAGCCCCTCGAAAGGCCGCTCCCGGCCGAAGCGCTGCACCAGGCCGGTGAGCAGAGGCATGGCCCGTTCGGCGTAATGGATGCGGGCCTCGCCTTCGGCGGCCAGGCCAGGGTCGGCGATATCCCCCCGCGACTGAGTCTCCAGCCGCGGGGGGACGTGCCGGGTATTAGTAACGGTACTGATCCGGCTTGTACGGGCCGTCCACCGAGACGCCGATGTAGTCTGCCTGCTCCTTGGTCAGCTGGCTCAGCCGGACGCCGAGGGCATCGAGGTGCAGCCGGGCCACCTTCTCGTCCAGGTACTTGGGCAGCACGTGCACACCGAGCTCATACTCGTCGGTCCGGGTGAACAGCTCGACCTGGGCGATCACCTGGTTGGTGAAGCTGTTGGACATCACGAAGCTCGGGTGCCCGGTAGCGTTGCCGAGGTTCAGCAGGCGACCCTCGGACAGCACGATGATGCCGTGCCCGTCGGCGAAGATCCACTCGTCGACCTGCGGCTTGATGTTGTCCCGGCGGACGCCCGGCCACTTGGCCAGGCCCGCCATGTCGATCTCGTTGTCGAAGTGGCCGATGTTGCCGACGATCGCCTGATGCTTCATCCGGCTCATGTCCTTCGCCGTGATGACATCGCGGTTGCCGGTCGCGGTCACGAAGATGTCCGCCGTCTCCAGCACGTCTTCCAGGGTCGCCACCTGGTAGCCGTCCATCGCCGCCTGCAGCGCGCAGATCGGGTCGACCTCGGTCACGATGACCCGCGCGCCCTGGCCGCGGAGGCTCTCCGCGCATCCCTTGCCGACATCGCCGTACCCGAACACGACCGCGACCTTGCCGCCGATCAGCACGTCGGTCGCGCGGTTGATGCCGTCGATGAGGGAGTGGCGGCAGCCGTACTTGTTGTCGAACTTCGACTTCGTTACCGAGTCGTTGACGTTGATGGCCGGGAACAGCAGCGTCCCGGCCCGCGCCATCTCATATAGCCGGTGCACGCCGGTAGTGGTCTCCTCGGTCACGCCGCGCAGGTCCGCCGCGACGTCGGTCCACTTGCCCGGGTGCTCGGCCAGCGAATGGCGCAGCAGCTCCAGGATGACCTGCCACTCCTCGGGGTCGTCGTCGGTGCCCGAAGGAACGCCGCCGGCCTTCTCGTATTCGACGCCCTTGTGCACCAGCATGGTGGCGTCCCCGCCGTCATCCAGGATCATGTTCGGGCCCTGGGACCCGCCGGCGGCGGGCCAGGTCAGCGCGAGCTCGGCGCAGCGCCAGTACTCCTCGAGCGTCTCGCCCTTCCAGGCGAAGACCGGGATGCCCTTGGGGTCCTCGGGGGTGCCGTCAGGCCCGACCGCGACCGCGGCCGCGGCGTGGTCCTGGGTGGAGAAGATGTTGCAGCTCGCCCAGCGGACCTGCGCGCCGATCGCGGCCAGCGTCTCGATCAGCACCGCCGTCTGGATGGTCATGTGCAGCGAGCCGGTAATGCGCGCCCCGCGCAGCGGCTGGCTGGACGCGTACTCCTCGCGCACCGCCATCAGCCCGGGCATCTCGTGCTCGGCCAGCTGGATCTCCTTGCGCCCGTAGGCGGCCAGCGAGAGATCGGCGACTAGGTACGGAACCTGATCCGCGGTCATGCGTGCTCCTGTTTTCCGCCCGAACGGGCCGTGGTGTTGGCACTGGTTTTGCAGTGGTTTGCGGTGGGTCTTGCTGTGGTGGCCCCGGCCCGACGGGCCGTAGCGCTGTGCCCTGACGGGCCGTAATGACTGGTGTCGTGATCCACGTTACGGGAGCGCGGGTCATGACGGCACGCTCGGGGCGGCATTCTTGACACAAAATTGTTAGAATCGTCCGCATGCGCATTTCGGAGGCCGCCAAGCGGCTCGGCACGTCCGCTCGCATGCTCCGTTACCGCGAGGAACTGGGGTTGCTGCCTCCTGTCCGCGACCGGTTCGGCGGGATGCTGCGGGCCCGCGGGCCGTCGCACCGGCAGTTCAGCGAGGCCGACCTGGAAGCGGTCGCGGCGGCGCTTGAGCTCGAGCGGCGCTACGACATCAGCCCCGCGTCGCTCGCCTTCGGGCTGCGCGTGCTGGCCGAGCCTCCGGCCCGCGCCGCCGTCGCCGACCTGGGCCGCAGGCTAGGCCGGATTCCGCCGGCCCCGGGCCGGGCCCTGGACTTCGAGAAGGAGCGCGCGCTTCGCCTGCTCTCCCGGGGCTAAGCGCGCCGGTCCCAGGCGCTGGGCCTGCCTGGCGTTCCTGCCGGTGAAAAAGCGCGTGGTCAGGATTGCTCTTCGTAGAGGGCGATGGTCCAGCTGGCGGCGCGTAGGGCGTAATCCGCGGCCGGGCTCGGGGCCTGCAGGCGGAAGGTGATGGTTTCGGGTACTCCGACCCGCCCGCCGTCGTCAGAGGTGTCGGGAGGTGCTGTCCCGGGTACCCAGGAGCGGCACTGAAGCTGAGGGCCCGGGAAGGTGCGGCCCTGGTCCTTAATCTCCGTGGTGATCGTTAGCCGTTCGCCGATGGCGCCGGAGCAGGCGACGCTGATGTCGACGTTCCCGCGGCGGAAGGGCACCGTGACCATGAACGTGCGGTCAGCGGGCCAGTCTCCGCTCCGGCTGGCGATCTCGCGGCGCAGCACCGTCCCGTGACCGCTAGTCGTGTTGTTGCCGGTGTAGCTGCTCGGCAGGCGCGGTGCCTGCGGGGCGGGCTGGGCGACGGCGGGCGGTTTCCACTCATAGACGGCGAACCGCAAGCTGCCGCCGGCGGTCGGGAACTTAGCCATGGTGATTTTGGTGAAGGTGATGTCGGCTTCGCCGCCCAGCCGCACGGGCAGTGCGACCAGTTGCTGCGCTTCCGGGCAGAGGATCGCCGCGGTCCCCGTGCCGTTAACGGCGATGCCGGCCGCGGCGACACCACGGCCGACGACGCCGCCGCACGTGAGCATGACATCAACCGGGTATGACCCGACCTTGAGCTTGATCGAGGCCGACTTCTGCGTGGACAGCGCCAGCGACGTGACCGCCACCCGCCAGTAGTAGGCACCATCGGAGGCGGTGAACGACGCCGGGAACGGCTGACTTTCGGCGGCTGGGTTAACGGCGGACCGGTCCAGCATGGGGGCGATGCCCAGGCCGCTCCCTACCGCGATGGCCGCCACCACGACGGCCGCGGCGGCCTGGCGCAGGCGGGCCCGGCGGATACGCATCCGAATCCTCTCGTGTGGCGCCGGGCGGTAACTCGCCGGTTCGCTGCGCTCGGTCAGCAGCTGACGTAGCTGATCTGTGCTCAGGGGCATGGGGCTACCTTTCCGTTGGCGCGGACAGCAACGTGTCGTCGACGCGCAGCTTGGCCAGCGCCCGGCTCGTCTGGCTTTTCACCGTGCCGACGGAACAGCCCAGCAGGGCAGCCACCTGGGCCTCGGTCAGGTCCTCGAAGAAGCGCAGGACCACCACGGCGCGCTGGCGGGCGGGCAGACGGCCCAGGGCTCGCCAGAGCGCATCCCGGTCATCCACCTGCTCCATGTCGCGGCCGCGACCGGGCTGCTCGGGCAGCTGGGCTGTGGGTGCTTCACTGCGCCGCCAGCGGCGCCGCCCCCACGACACGTACGTGGTGACGATGATCTTCCGGACGTACGCCTCCGGGTCGCCATCCAGTCGCGGCCACGCGAGCCAGGCCTTCACCAGCGCCGCTTGGGTAAGATCCTCTGCGCCTGCCCAGTCCTGCACCAGCAGGTAAGCGACACGCAGCAATCGCGTCCAGCGGGCCGCTACGAACACCGGGTAGTCCGAACGGTCAGCCACCGAACCTCCCTCGCGGACCTTTGCTTGTTATACGCCGCCCGCGGGCCGGAAGGTTGTCACGAGGAAAGGGAGTGCTCGCCTAACGAGGAGGCCTGGGACGCGCCCGAGTCGGGACCCGCGGGAACCTCGGGGGCCTCGGGGGCCTGCGGCGGACCGGAGTCGAGGGCGGCGTGATCCTTGGGGGGTCTGGGACGTTGCGGGGAGCGGTGGGTGCGGCCGTCGGCGACGGCGCGGATCGACGGGTCGGTGTGGTCGGACTCCGACGGGCGGTAGATGTCCGGCTCCAGGTAGATGGTCTTGGCGATCGGCACCGCCGCGCGGACGCGCCTTTCGGCAGTGTCGATACCGGAGGTGATCTGGGCGGCGGTATCGCTCTGCCGGATCGCGACCTTCGCGGTGACCAGCACTGAGTCCGGGCTGATGTGCACGGTCCGCAGGTGGATAACCCGGGCCAGCTCGGGTCCGTCCTCGAGCGCGGCAATGATCATCTGCTGCATCTCGGGGCTAGCGGACTCGCCGATCAGCAGGCTCTTCATCTCTACCGCCAGGATCGCCGCGGCCGTCGCGAGCAGCACGCCGATGCCCAGCGAGCCCGCACCGTCCCACCTGCCGTCGTGGGTCAGCACGGACAGCGCCACCCCGGCGAACGCGAACGCCAGCCCGATCAGGGCGGCTAGGTCCTCGAGCAGGACGACGGGAAGCTCCGGGGCCTTGGTCCGGCGGATGAAGGTACTCCAGCTGCGCCCCCCGCGTACCTTGTTCGCTTCCCTGATTCCGGTGCGGAACGAGAACCCCTCGAGCACTGCGGACACGGCCAGCACGCCGAAGTCGATCAGGGGCGAGTGCACGAGCTCCGGGTTCAGCATCTTGTGCACGCCGTCGTAGACCGAGAAGGCCGCGCCGACGGTGAACAGCATCACCGAGACCACGAACCCGTAGAAATAGCGCTCGCGTCCGAAGCCAAACGGGTGCTCGCCGGACGGCGGCCGGCTGGACCGGTCGCGGCCGACGAGCAGCAGCACCTCGTTTCCGGTGTCCGCGACCGAGTGCACCGCCTCGGCCAGCATCGACGCGGAGCCGGTGAGCAGGAACGCGATGAACTTGATCACCGCGATACCGAGGTTGGCGGCAAACGCCGCGATGACTGCCCGCATCTCGTGCCAGGAAACCCGCACGCGTATTACTCGATCCGCGCCTGGAGGTCATCGACCGCCACCGCCTGGCCCGGGTCTATCCCGGAGGCGATAGCGAGGTAGACGCTCGCGTAGTCGGCCAGGTGGATGACGCCGGCCAGCCGCACCAGCGGATGCTCCCCGTCCATGCCCAGCTCGGACATCCCCACTCCGCGCTGCTCCGCGAGCTCGGTGACCGCGGCCCGCTGCGCCGACACCCGCTGGCCGGCGTCGGGATCGGCGATCAGGATCAGCCGTAGTGCGGTGAACCCGCTCCCTTCGCTGGCTTCCGTTTCCTCGTAGTCCAGGTCCCAGGCGGCCAGGTCCGGCAGCTCCGCCGCATCGTTGCCGGTCCCGCCCGCTATCCCGGCCCCGGGCAGGCTCGGCTCCCCGGCGCTCGGCGCGGACAGCCGCGACGACCGGGGGGCGAACGGCCCGTCGAACGCCGCGACCTGGTTGTGCGCCGCCTCGGACAGCAGGCCAGGGATCGCCGGGTACTTGGCGTTCTCGTTGAGCTGGCCGGCGAATCGCCGGGCGGCGACCCCGCTCAGCAGCGAGGTGCCCCACACCACCGGCAGTGCGCCGACCAGGTCCAGGGCCAGCGATTTGCCCGGGTTGACGAACGATTCGCTGGCCGGCCGGCACTGGTTGGACACCTCCTCGAGCCGGCTCGCGGCTTGCTCGTAGACGTCCGCGCCGACCCGGGCGATGCCGAGCCGCTCGGCGATCACCAGCGGCGGGATGGCGAGCCCCCACAGCATCGACCTAGCCAGCCCCAGCGGCGCCACCGGGACGAACGAGGCCCGGGCCTGCTCGGCGATCTGGTGCAGCGGCGACCCCTGCGCCCCGACGCCGACCAGGCGGCAGCCACGCCGGGCGGCCTCAACCGCGATGGCCAGCGTCTCCGGGGTGGTGCCCGAGCACGATACCGCGATCACCGCGTCGGCCGCCCCCACCCAGCCGGGCAGCCGCTCGGTCGGCGACGTCACCACCTGGACCGGGCTGGACAGGCCGGTCAGGGCCTGGAGCATCTCGCCCACCAGGCTCGAGCTGCCCATTCCCGCCACCACGATCGCCCGCGGCCGGGTATCGGGGGTGAACGCCGACAGGTCCGTTTCCTGGCACGACCGCAGCGCGGCCCGCACCTGGGCGGCCGACGACGCCACCTGGCGCAGCATGTCGCTGGGATCGGCGGCCTCGATCACGTCGGGCGTATCGAGCCGGTCCGCCGCCAGGAGGAACTCCGCCCCGCTCCAGCCATCCAGGTTCTCGCTCAAGGTGCTAGTCCCGCTCGTTTTCCGGGCGCCCTGAGGCGCCGTCTTCCCTGGTCGTCCGGGCCTCGCGCCTCAGTCCAGGCGGCGCCGCGCCCCTGCGGCCCGCTCATGGAGTCTCGCTGGGGCGGCGGGCTTCTTCGACCAGGAGGACGGGGATGTCGTCGCGGACGGGGTAGGCCAGGGCGCAGGTGGTATTGGTGCACACGAGTTCGCTGGCGGCCTCGTCGGCGCGCAGCGGCGCGTGGCATTCCGGGCAGGCCAAGATGTCAAGGAGCCAGCCGTCGATCTGCATAAGATTCCTCCGCGGTGTTCCAGGGCCCGGCCCCGGGCCACCAGTTATTGATCCGAACGATCCGTGGTTCCCCGGACCAGACCAAGTACCTCGTCCCGGACGGCGGCCATGGTGGCCTGGGTCTGCGCCTCGGCGTTGAGTCGCAGCAGCGGCTCGGTGTTCGAAGGCCGCAGGTTGAACCACCAGGTCGGGGCGCTGACTGTGAGGCCGTCGAGCTCGTCGGTGCTGACCCCGGGACGGCTCGCGAACGCTGCCTTGACCAGCGCGGTCGCCGCGGCCTGGTCGGTTACCTCCGAGTTGATCTCACCGCTGGCGAAATACCGGGAAAACTCGGCCAGCAGCTGGGACAGCGGCTGGCCTGACTGGGTACCAGGTGCCTGCGAGCCCGGTGTCTGCGCGCCCAGGGCGGCCAGCACGTGCAGGGCGGCGAGCATGCCGGAGTCGGCGAACCAGAAGTCCCTGAAGTAGAAGTGCCCCGAGTGCTCCCCGCCGAACACCGCGCCGGAGGAGGCCATCTCGGCCTTGATGAACGAGTGGCCGACCCGGGTGCGGACCGGGACGCCGCCGTGCTCGCGGATGATCTCCGGCACGGCCCGGGAGGTGATCAGGTTGTGGATGATCGTCGCGCCGGGCTCGTGGGCCAGCTCGCGGGTCGCGATCAGCGCGGTGATCACCGAGGGTGAGACGATCTCGCCGCGCTCGTCCACCACGAAGCACCGGTCGGCGTCGCCGTCGAATGCCAGCCCGATGTCGGCCTGGTGCTCGACCACCGCCCGCTGCAGGTCGCGCAGGTTCTCCGGCTGGATCGGGTTCGCCTCGTGGTTCGGGAAGGTGCCGTCCAGCTCGAAGTAGAGCGGGATCAAGGTGACCGGCAGCCCGTCGAAGACCTTCGGCACCGTAAGCCCGGCCATCCCGTTGCCGGCGTCCACCGCCACCTTCAGCGGCCTGATGCCGGAGATGTCGACCAGCTTCCTGAGGTGGTTCGCGTAGCCGGAGAGCAGGTCAATCCGGCTGATGGTGCCGGGTTTGGGCGCTGGGACCAAGGACCGTTCGGCCAGATCCTGAATGTCTTTCAGGCCGGTTTCGATGCCGACCGGCCGCGCCCCGGCCCGGCACAACTTGATGCCGTTGTACTGGGCCGGGTTGTGGCTGGCCGTGATCATCGCGCCGGGGATGGCGAGGTCGCCGCTGGCGTAGTAGAGCATGTCGGTGGAGCCAAGGCCGGCGGCCAGCACATCCGCCCCCGCCGACGCCGCGCCGCGGCCGAACGCGTCCGCCAGCGGGCCCGAGGAGGTGCGCATGTCGTGCAGGGTCACGATCGAGGTGGCCTCGGTGACCTGGACGAACGCCGCGCCGAGCGCCTCGGCCACGCCCTCGTCGAGCTGGTCGGGCACCACCCCTCGGATGTCGTATGCCTTCACGATGCTCGCGAGATCACCCATGGCCCCGAGCCTATCGGTCCTGCGGTGGCCCCGAACGCAACACCCGCAGGTGGCCCCGGCGGCCGACCTCGACGCCCTGGCCGACCGGCTCGGCCGACGGCCGCACCCTCGGCTGCGTCTCCATCACCGCGTTAGCGAGCGCCTCCAGGTCATCGGCGCGGTCCTGGGCCGCCTCGATGGGCAGCCGCACCACGTCCCAGCCGCGCGGCGCCACCAGGCGGCCGGCGTGCTTTTCGCACAGGTCGTAACAATGCGGCTCCACGTAGGCGGCCAGCGGGCCGAGTACCGCGGTGGAATCGCGGTAGACGTAAGTCAGCGTGTAGGCGGGAGGATGCTTGCACGCGGTGCGCGAGCAGCAACGGGAACCCACCAGTCCACCTCGCTCACATCACCCTGGGGACCCTGTCCCGGAACCCGGAACGGCGTCGGATACACGTGACGGTATCTGCCCGCGGCCGGTAACGCCACCACCCGCGCCTCGCGCCGCGGTCGTGTCGTGCTTTGCGCGTCTTGCCCCGGTCGGCCGCGGGTCCGGCCCTCGGGCGGGCGGGGTATCCGGCACCGGCGTGATTCGATACCCTCGGTAACTGTGCAGACCGGTGAGTACGCCTCGAGGCCAGGTCCGGGCGCCCGGCCGCGCCGACGCGACCGGCATGGACGCGGGTTGCGGGGCCGGCTCGTACCGCCGGGGGTTCCGTTGTACCGCAGCCGCGCGCAGCAATTCGACGACCTCGTGCTCGAGGCCGTGGCCCGGCTCGAGCCGCGCTGGGAGACCGAGCTTTCCGACGTGGAGTTCGCGGTCCAGGAGGTGCCGGACGCCGACACCACCGGTGACGAGGGCGTGCCGCTGGCCCGTATCGTCCGCGGCTCGCCCGACTCCAGCGATCCTTCGAACCCGGCCACCGGGCCTCGCATCGTGCTGTTCCGGCGGCCGCTGCTGGCCCGGGCCGAAGACGAGGACGATCTGAGCGAGCTCGTCTTCGACGTGGTCGTCGAGGAGTTCGCTGAAATCCTCGGCGTCGACCCGGAGATCGTCAATCCCGGCTACGGCGAGATCGGCTGACCCGCCCGCGGGCTCACGTGACGGCAGGCTCTATCGGCCCGGCAGGCCCGGCAGGATCAGGAGGATCAGGAGGCCCGGCAGGATCAGGAGGATCCGGGGGGCCTTCGAAGGTCCTGGTCAGGTTCTCGCCCAGGTCCACGTCGGCCAGGACCAGGACGTCGTCCCTGGCCCTCAGCACGGTGCCGGGCCTGATCGAGACGAGCCGGCCGTCGCGCACGATGAAGCTGACCCAGGCGTCGCCCGGCAGTTCAGGCAGGTCACCGATGGTGCGGCCGTCGGCGGGCGAGCCGGCCATGACGGTCAGCCGGTGCACGTCGCTTGGCTCGTCCCGCAACCGCACCCCAAGCGCCCAGGGCTCCGGCTCCACGGTCCGCATCTGGACCCGGAGCAGGCGGGCGGCGGCGGGCACCCCACTGCCCTGGACCACGACGGAAAAGATCACGACCACGGCGACGATGCCGTACAGCCGCTGGGCATCGGGGATCCGGGCCGCGAGCAGGAAGGTCCCGAGCAGGATCGGCACGGCGCCCTTGAGCCCGGCGAACAGGACGAAGGTACGGTCACCGCGGTCCAGGTGCGCTGGAATCAGGCACAAGCCGATCAGCGCCGGCCGGATGACGAACGCCAGCGCCGCGCCGAGAATGACCCCCGGGATCCACACGTCGGCCCGGGCGAGCACGGACAGGTCGACGGTCAGGCCGAGGACGACGAAGGCGGCGATCTCCGCGAGGCTAGCGACGGCCGAGTGAAACCGCTCGATCTCCCGCTTGAACGGGGCGGGCTCGTCACCCAGGACAATCCCGGCCGCGAAGACCGCGAGGAAACCCGACCCGCGGGCCAAGGTGGCCACGCCGAACAGCAGCAGGGCGCCGGCCAGCGTCCGCAGCGGGTACAGCCCCTCGCTGGGCAGCGGGACGCGGCGGGTGAACCACAGCAGCGCCCGGCCGCCGGCGATCCCGACCGCCGCGCCCACGCCCATCTGGAGCGCGAACTGGCCGCCGATGCGGGCGAAGGCCCCGGCGCTCAGGCCGCCCGCGGTGATGAGGCTGGCCATCAGCGCGATGCCGACCGGGTCGTTGGCGCCCGACTCGCCTTCCAAGATGGTGCCGCCGCGGCCGGACACTTCGCGCTGGCCGAGCACGGAGAACACCACCGCCGGATCGGTCGGGGCCACCGCGGTGGCTACCAGCAGCGCGACGTACCAGCCCAGGCCGAAGCCGACGTGGACCAGGACGGCGCCCGCGGCGACGGTGAGGAACGTGCCGAGCACCCCGACGGTCGCGATCGGAGCTAGCGCCGAGCGGAAACGAGGCCAGCCGATGTGCATGCCGCCGTCGAACAAGATGCACACCAGGGCGACCGTGACCACGCGTTCGGTGGTCAGCCGGGGCGGTTCGTGCAGGGCCGGAATGATCTTGACCGCAACGGCCGCGCCGACTAGGACCAGCGCGGGTGACGGAATTTTCACTCGCTCGGTCAGCCGGTTCGAGAGCACAGCGACGAGAACCGCCGCCGCCGTGAACAGCAGGATCAGGGCGAACGGGTCAGTGTCGGACACGGCGGTCGCTCAGCACCGGAGCTCAGGGAGATATCGCGTCGTAGGAGTCGCGGACAGGGGGAAGGCTGATCGTGCTCAGGGCGCTGACGGCCGAGATGATGGAGAGGACCGTACTCTGGCTCTGGGTTTCCACCCGGGCCGCGTAAAGCGGGCCCGAGCCGGCCAGCGGCGTGATCACGATCGAGAACGCCGTGCCGCGCTTAGCGCCGGGCGGCGGCGTGACCGGCGTCATCAGCGTGTGCCCGGCCGGGACCGACACCAGCTGGCTAGCGCTCACGCTCGCGGAGCCGGCTGAGGCGAGCTCCGTCAGACGGACCCGGGCGGCCGCGGCCGGGGCCGACAGCACCACCGAGGCGGCCAGGCCGGACCCGCTCGTGCTGCCCGCGACGACGGCTTGCTCGCTGAC
>JALYVS010000048.1 GCA_030853115.1 Actinomycetota bacterium | reverse complement strand
ACCGCTACCAGGCAGCGTCCGCAGCCGTCATACTCAGTGGTGAGCATGTCTTCCATGATGCCCGCTCCCGACTTTGTGTGGATAGCGGAAGCATCCGGGCGGCAAGGACAACTACCCGGCCGACCGGAGCGCGGCCGAGGTTATCGTCGCCCGCCTGCCGAACGCGCGGCGAGCCGCTCAGTGGAACCGTGAATTCCTGCGACGGGCGGTTAAGTACCTGGTCGGCGAGGCGGGCATCCGGCAGATCATCGACATCGGCGCCGGATTGCCGACCGCGGGCAACACCCACGAGGTGGCCGCCGAGGCCAGTTCGGGCGTCCGGGTCGCCTACGTCGACCACGATCCGGTGGTGCTCGTGCACGCCAGGGACATGGTGAACGCCGTCCCCGGCACGGCCGTCATCGAGGGGGATCTGCGCTCACCGGAGGCCATCCTGGCCGATCCGGCCCTGACGGCCCTCATCGACTTCACCAAGCCGGTGGCCTTCCTGCTCCTTTCCGTTCTGCACTTCATCGGCGAGGAGGCCGATCCGGCCGGTATCGTCGCGCGGCTGCACAGTCCGTTCCCATCAGGCAGCTATGTCGCGATATCGCACGCCACGCCGGATGTGATCGCCCGCGTGGCGGACGCCGCCAAGGTTTTTGATAGGGCGACAGAACGGGCTCACGTCCGCAGCAGCGCGGAAATCGCCAAGCTCGCCATCGGCTTGGACATGGTCGAGCCCGGCCTGGTGTGGACACCGCACTGGCGGCCGGAGCCCGGCTCCCCGGTGCCGCCGAATGTCCAGGAGTCCTACTACCGCGCGGTGGTCGCCCGCAAGCCGTGAACCGGTGCCAGGGATCGGCTACCATGCTCAGAGTCTCCCGCCGGTGTAGCTCAGTTGGCAGAGCAGCCGTCTTGTAAACGGCAGGTCAGCGGTTCGAATCCGCTCACCGGCTCCCAGAAGTCTTCACGTTTCAGCGGGGCCTGCGTTCACGTTGGACCTGGGCTCCTGCTGCCGGGGCCACGCAACAGGCGGATGCGCCCGGCGTTTCCGCGTTCGGGCCGGGCTGGATGAACGGTCGCGCTCAATGACCGCAGCCCGGCGCGGACTCGTGTTCATACTGCCGTTCGTGAATGGAACTCTTAACCTGTGGGCGGAGTCCGGATCGATGCACATCCGCCCAGCTCATACCCAAACGTGAGGACTGCCCAGGTCAGATGGGGTCAACGCCACGCTTTAAGAAGCCTGTGCTCACCCGCGGACGTCAGCGAGAACTGGTGTCCGGGGCGGCAGGCAGTGCGGGGGTGATGTCGGTGTGGCCGAAATCGTTACCCTTAAATAGCAGTGCTTCTCCGGTGGTCGTGGCTAGGGCGTAGGCGAAGCAGTCCCCGAAGTTCAGGCTGGCCTTGTGGCCGCTGCCCTTGCCGAAATCACGGTATGCGTCGCGGGCGATGCGGGCCTGGTCCTGGGTCACTGGTTCGATGTGCAGCTCCGCGGTCTGCACGAATTCGTCGAAGCGGCGGCTGGCGACGGGGTCCCGGCTAGCGTCAATGACGACCGCTGTCTCAAGCCAGTTCGCGGCGGAGATACGCCTGTCTCCTGCGCTTTCGATGGCGTAGGCCATCGCCCTGGCGTCTGGTTCGGCGCGCAAGATCGCAACGAGAGCGGACGTGTCGATGATCACGCGGGAAGCCCGTGCTGGTCGTAGAGGAGATCACCGTGATCGGCGCTACGGAACGGCTCGCGGAGCCGGGCCGCGGTGTCCGCGCCGATAGCCAGGAGCCGGTCAGCCAGGCCAGCCTCGTGTAGGTGCCGCACCCTGTCTAGGCGCTCGCGGACAGCGACAGTCACCGCCGCCGTCTGGGTCTCACCGGTTAGTGCGGCGAGTTCCCGGACAAGCTGGTGAGTCTCGGCGTTCTTGATGTTGAGGCTCATGTTCCGCCTTTCTACCCTTTTCTTGCTACCAGGGTACCTTCCCGGCTGGACCGCCGCCGGCTACAAGGACGCGTGAATCACCCACCCGCCAACCTGCGACTCCTGGAGCCTCCACCATTCTCTTAGGGGCCGACCCGGCATGACGTCGGCGGGTGGGTCTGGATTCCGCTGACTGCGTTTGACACCCGCCCAGGCAGACCGCTTGTTTGTTTTGCCCAGAGAAGCGAAGTTCGCCCTGCCCATGACCATTACGCATGGTGGCGTGACGCCTTTCGCGACAGGTAGCGGTGCCAGAGGAGCATCGTCCCAATGGTGCGGTACGGAGACCATAGCTGTGCGGCGTTAACAAGTTCTTCGGCGGGGGTCGTTCGGGGCAGGCCCTTTAGTTCCCTGAGCCCGTTGACGGCGGCCAGGTCACCGACAGGAAACAGATCCAGCCGGTGCAGGACGATGATCAGGTAGACATCAACGGTCCAGTTGCCGATGCCCTTCAACCTGATGAGACGTTCGCGGATTGCACTGTCAGTCAATTTTTCGAGCGAGGCGAGGTCCAGGTCGCCGTTCACCATCTCCCGGGCGAGCGCCCGTACGTAAGTGATCTTCTGGCGGCTGAAGTAGACGGCGCGAAGTTCGTCATCGGTCAACGCGAGAACGTTGGCCGGGGTGATGGCGCCGACTCGAGCGCGAAGCTTTTCCAGAGCTGCCCTGGCCGAAGCCAGCGACACTTGCTGCTCGAGGATGAACCATACGAACGACTCGAAGGTGTTAGGCCGATGCCAGAACTCCGGGTACCCGTAGTCGTCGACGATGGGTTGCAGATCCGGGTCCAGTGAAGTGACCTTGTCACACAGGCCCGGCAGCTCGGCCGCCGAGAATGGCGGCTCAGGCAGCTGCGTCACGGCCGCTGCTAACCACGCTGACCTGCATCCTCAGCCCATCACATTATTCGCGCTCTCCGCATGGGGCTGGCGAAGGCGTGAGTAGTGCCCGAGGTTTATTTCGTTCTGGGTAAAGTGTCCGCTGAACAGAACCGGATCTGCGTCGTGATCGTGCCCGCTTTCGCAAGCGTGTATCAGGGCCGCCACAAAGCGGCCGACAACAGGAGCGTTTTTGAACTGGTTGCCGCTTGTGCCAATGGCCACGTAGAACCCAGCCAATGAGGTACGGTCGTAGACCGGGATCCAGTCGTCGGCGACGTCATATAGTGCGGCGAAACCAACGGGACGGGGCGGGATGCCGAGCGACGGGATTCTTCGGGCTAGGCGGAGTACCTGCGCATCCCACGCCTGCGCGGTGGGCCCGGCGTCGAATGCATCCGGGTCGTCTATCCAGTGCAGGGCATCGCATGCTGGCTCCGCGCTTCCGACGATAATCCGCCCGCCGAAGTGAGATCTGAAGTATGTTCCCAGGTCTCCGTCCGTGACCACGGGACCCAGCTCGCCTCGCGCATAGCCAGGCGGCGCAGGCACGGTATGGACCTCCTGCCGAAGTGGGCGGGTCTGGATCCGGAATTCTACGGTGACGCCCGCAAGAGCATTGACCTGACCGGAGTACGGGCCCGCCGCATTGACCACGACGGGAGATTGAATCACGCTGCCTGAGCGCAGCCTTATGCCCTGGACCCGCCCATTCTTCTGGAGGACCGCCACCACCTGTTCGCGGAGCTGAACTTCGGTCCCCCGCCGCTCCGCCGCGGCCATAAGGTTCCTGGCCGCCATCTGCGGGTCGTCAATAAACCCGCCGTCGGGCGTGTAGTAGGCACCGAGTTCACCGTCGGCATCCGCCCCGAACGCGGCGTCCGTGACCGCCTTGGGCGGACCGTACCGTCCGGGGTCCATACCCGGCACTCGCTGCCGGATGGTCTCAGCGTCCCAGCACTGGTACGGGACCCCGACGCGGTCAAAGAGGGGCAGCACCCGCTCACGCTGGGTACTGCCGTCAAGGATCAGGCAACCTGTCTTGATAAACCTGGCCAGGGATTCCTCAGGACGACTGCCCAGATATTCGGGCCAGCTCTCCCAGCTGAACTTGGATTCCCAGGAAGCGGCCACGCCCTCGAAGGTCGAGTAGTGAAAGCGGACGATGCTTGAGGACGAGCTGGTAGAGCCCGAACCGACACCGCCTAGCCGGTCGATAGCTACCACCCGCAGCCCGGTCTGTGCCAGCTCGTAGGCGACAGCGGCACCGATGACCCCGGTTCCGATCACGACTGCGTCGGCTGTTTGTGCCACTCGATAATCCTCTCGGACCAGGTCGACGCTCCGGTGGCCATGCTGCCAGCGGCCCGTACGCGCTACCCTAACTAACGATCCAAGCTGGCCCTACCTCCCACCTCGGATGGCAGCTGACCTGTGGACATCGCCGACTTCAGGCTCGATCTGTTCTCTCTTGCCGGGCGTAATGCCCTGGTCACCGGCGGCAATACTGGCCTGGGCCGAGTCGATTCCCTGCGGCGACTCTATAGACGCGATAAGCAAGGCGGCGGGAAAGTTCTTCAAGGCCGGATTCACCGATCTTGCCTTGGTCCAGATCGGCGGAACCGATCCTGAGCAGGACCAGTTTTTCGCCGCCGCGCCCGAGCTCATCGCCGCCCTGAAGGAGGCCGCCGGATAGCGCCGCTAGCCAGGTTCCTGCGAAGCGACCTTGACGGGTCAGCTTTTTCTCTGGGCTAGCGGCTCGATGACGACCGTCCGGTACGGGGCCGCCAGTCGGCCGAGGTCGTCGGGATCGGCAGTCTGAACGACGCCGCCACCCGCTTCGACGGCTACGGCGACAGGATGAGCGTCTGCGAAGAGCGCGGAACTGGCCCGTGCCTCGGTGAGTATCGCTCCGATCAGGCGAGCCAGCGTCCGATCGGTGTCACGGAGCAGCAATCCGTCTCCTGATTCCCGGGCGAGGAGCGCATCCAGCGCCTGATTACGTCCGGCTCCCCGGTACAGCTCGGCGAGGGTTCCCGTCGCGATGGCGACCTCGCGCCGCAGTCTGAGCGCCGCCTCCATGGCCAGCCGCACCTTGCGCTCCGCCGGGTGCCTTGGATCGAGCAGGGCGTTCACCGCCTCGGCATCGAGCACTAGTCGCATCAGCCAACCTTGACTTCGCCTGGTCCCTCGGTAACGCCACCGAGTAGGCGCATATAGCGTGCAATCTCAGCCTCGTCCTGTGGTGTGTCCAGGTGGCCTCGCTCGTCAGCGAGGCGGTCGAGGAGAGCCGCAAGAGCCTGCTGTCTCTTGCGCCGGGTGAACTCTGCCCGCAGGGCCGAGTTCACTTCAGCGGAGAGAGTGGTACTGCTGTCGGCTTCCATCGCCGCGACGAGATCCGCATCGAGGGTGATCGAAACCTTCCGCTTGGCGGATGATGTCATACCATTATCCTACCGTAGTCGCCTAATCGCGCGGGATGACACGCACCGGTCGTTCCGGGCTGGAGTTGCCGCGTGTCAGCTCTGGACGTGGTGCCGGGTTCCGGTGTTGCGGGGGGCCAGCAGGTAGGCGGCCCAGAAGATGAGCGCGGATACGGCGAAGAGCGCTGCTCCCCACGGGTAGCCGTGCAAGAGCAGGATGATGCCCAGGATCAGGTTCCAGGCCCCGGCGGCGGCGCGGATGCCGGTGTAAGCGTAGGGGTGGTGGTGTCCCGGTGACCGTGCTGCGGACATCGCGTGTCTCCTCTTACCAGCGGCGCCCGGCTGATCCGTTCGCCTGCCTCTATGCTCGCTTCGCGCCGGGAGGAGATCCACCGTGCGGCCACCCGGACCCTTGGTACGGCCAGCACGATCCCGCATTCAGCCTCCGGCCGCGCCGCGCGGAGATACCTGGCAGAGTGAATCCATGCTGCATCAGGTGGCGGACGGTGTCTGGGTCCGGCAGAGCGAGTGGGTCGTGAGCAATGCCATCGCGGTGCGCGGGGAGGGCGGGCTGATCCTGGTCGATCCCGGTATCGATGGTTCCGATCTGAACGAGCTCGCCGATGACCTGGACCGGCTCGGCATTCCGGTGGTCGCCGGGTTCTCCACCCATCCCCACTGGGACCACCTGATCTGGCATCCCCGGTTCGGCGACGTGCCGCGCTATGCCACCCCCGCCGCCGCCCACGCTGCCGGTGAGGCGCGAGAGCGGGGGCAGAAGATGGCGGCGGAGAGCGCGTCAGGCATCCCGCTCGAGCTGTTCGGGCTCGTCACCCCGCTGCCCGCGGACGGCGGACCCGTACCGGGCGAGATCGTCGAGCATCAGGCGCACGCCATCGGCCACGCCGCGGTCCTCTTGGTGGACCGTGGCGTCCTGCTCGCCGGCGACATGCTCTCCGACGTCCTGATCCCCATCCTCGACCGTGGCCGCCCCGATCAGGTGGACGCCTACGAGACGGCCCTCGACCGGCTGGGTGAGGCCACCAGGCGCGTCGATGTCCTGGTCCCCGGGCATGGCGCCGTGGCTAGGGGTCCTGAGGTGGCGGCGCGCCTCGCCGCCGATCATGCCTACATCGACGCGCTGCGGCGGGGAGAGGAGCCGGCCGACGCGCGCCTGGGTCCGGATACGACATACGGCCGGTACTGGCTCCCCATCCACCACTCGAACCTGGAGCAGGCCCGAGGGCGGCAGCGCGCGCTACCCTAGCGAACGATCCAAGCCGGCCCTACCCCCCTCGGATGGCAGCTGACCTGTGGACATCGCCGACTTCAGCCTCGACCTGTTCTCTCTCGCCGGACGTAACGCCCTGGTCACCGGCGGCAATTCTGGCCTGGGCCGGGCCTTCTCGCTGGCCCTGGCCAAGGCCGGCGCTGACGTATTCGCGGTCGGCCTGGCTGAGGACGACGGGACCACCCGGGCTCTGATCGAGGCCGCCGGGCGCCGGTTCGTATTCGAAAAAGCCGACATCACCCAGCCGGGCGTGCCAGCCGCCGTTACCCGAAGCTGCGTGCGGGCGCTGGGCTCGGTCGACATCTTGGTCAACTCGGCCGGCATCGCGCTGCTGGCCGACGTAGCGGAGTTCGGCCGTGACCAGTGGGATCCCATGGTGGCGGTCAACCTGACCGCCCCCTTCGAGCTCGCCTACGAGGCCAGCAAGTTCATGATCGAGCAGCGATCCGGCAAGATCATTAACATCGCTTCGCTGTTCTCCTTCCTCGGCGGCCGGCGCTCGCCGGCCTACGCCGCGACCAAGGCCGGCCTCGCGGGCTTCACCAAGGCCTACTGCGACGAGCTGGCCAGCCACAACATCCAGGTCAACGCCATCGCGCCCGGGTACTTCAAGACCGCGATCACCGAAGCGACCCGAGCCGATCCCGACGCCGGCCGCCGCATCCTCGAGCACGTCCCGGCGGGGCGCTGGGGTGAGATGGCCGACCTGATGGGCGCCACCGTCTTCCTGGCCAGCCGGGCCTCGGACTACGTCAACGGCCACGTCCTGGCCGTCGACGGCGGCTACCTCGTCCGCTGACACCAGAGCCGAAAAGAGAACCCACCATGGCCCCATCCCGATCCCCGCTGACCCGCCAGGCGATCGTCGATGCGATGACCGGACTCCTCGGCCCGGCCGCCGTCGACACCCGCGACGAGCAGCTCAAGGAGGCCAGCGTCGACCGGTTCCGGAAGTACACCGCCGTCCACGGCATCTACGACGGGCCGATCCCCGCGGCCATCGTGTACCCCGAGAACACCGCAGATGTGGCCGCGGTCCTGCGCTTCGCCCAGGACAACCTGGTTAACGTCGTCCCCCGCACCGGACGCACCGCCACCGAAGGCGGCCTGGAGACGGTGATCGAGGACAGCCTCGTGGTGGACGGGTCGCGGATGAACGCGATCCTGTCCGTCGACCCGGTGAACATGATGGCCACCGGGCAGTGCGGCGTCGGCCTGCAGCACCTGGAGGACACCGTCCGGGCCCGGGGCCTGACCACCGGGCACTCGCCCCAGTCCAAGCCGCTGGCCCAGCTGGGCGGCCTGGTCGCCACGCGCTCGATCGGCCAGTTCTCCACCTTGTACGGCGGCATCGAGGACCTGGTCGTGGGCCTGGAGGCGGTCTTCCCCGGCGGGCAGGTGGCCCGGATCAAGAACGTGCCGAGGCGGGCCGCGGGCCCGGACATCCGGCACATCGTCATCGGCAGCGAGGGCGCGCTGTGCTTCGTCACCGAGGTGACGGTGAAGCTGTTCCGCTACCAGCCGGAGAACAACCGGTACTTCGGGTTCGCAGTGGAGGAGTTCGCCGACGGCATCGACGCGCTCCGCGAGCTGATCACCGCGGGCTACCGGCCGTCGGTATGCCGGGTCTACTCACCCGAGGACGCGCGGCAGCACTTTGCCGACTTCTACCAGGGCCGCAGCGTCATCGTGCTGGTCGCGGAGGGCCCGAAGGGCATCGCCGACGCCACCGCCCAAGCGATCGAGGAACTCTTCGCCACCCGCCCCCACCAGCGGGTCGGCGAACAGCGGATCCGGGCGTGGTTCGAGAACCTCAACTGGGGCCTGGACAAGATCGACGCCGAGAAGGCCGACATGCTCGCCCACGCCCGCCTCGGCTACACCACCGAGGTCTCCGTGGACTGGTCGCGGGCCGCGGGCCTGTACGCCGCCGTCATGGGCCGGATCCGCGGCGAGTTCGGTCGGGCCGGTGACCTGACGATGCTCGGCGCCCATTCCTCACACAGCTACCAGAGCGGGACCAACCTGTATGTCGTCTACGACTACGAGATCAGGTGCAGCCCGCGCGAGGAGATCGAGGTCTACCACAAGCCGCTGAACGCGATCATCGTCGAAGAAGCCCTGCGGGCGGGCGGGTCGATGGTGCACCACCACGGGATCGGCAAGTACCGCACCCCGTGGGTCACCGACGAGCACGGCAGCGCGTACTGGCTGCTGACGACCCTGAAGCAGGCGTTCGACCCCCAGGGCGTGATGAACGCGGGCACGATCTTCCCGCTGCCGTCGTGAAGCCGTACCTGCTGGCCATCGACAACGGCTCGCAGAGCACCAAGGTCACGATCTTCGACGCCCGCGGCCGGGCCCTGGCCGCGGCCAGCCGGCGGCTCGAGCCGTATGACATCTCGGTGCCGGGGCATGCCGTCCACCCCGATGACGACATCTGGGCATCCATCGCCGGCGCTTGCCGTGACGTCGTGGCCGCCTTTCCCGGCGACCTCGCCGACATCGCCGCGGTAGGCCTGTGCACCATCCGCTTCTGCCGCGCCCTGCTGCGGGCCGACGGCAGCCTGGCCGAACCGGTACTGAGCTGGATGGACGAGCGGGTCGCCCGGCCGTATGCGGCGGACAACCCGCAAGCCCGCTACGTCACCACCTCCTCCGGTTACGTCACCCACCGCCTGACCGGTCAGTTCACCGACACCGCGGCTAACTACGAGGGCATGTGGCCCATTGACCATGACACGGCGGCCTGGCCGGACGATCCTCACCGCTACGCTGCCACCGGCATGCCGCGCGACATGCTCTTCGACCTGGTCCCCCCGGGCGGCCGGCTCGGCCAGGTGACCCCTGAGGCGGCCGCGGCCACCGGCATCCCGGCCCGCCTGCCGGTGTATGCCACGGCCAACGACAAGGCCGTCGAGGCGCTGGGTGCCGGCCTGACCGACGACGGCACCGTGCTGCTGTCGCTGGGCACCTACATCGCGGCCATGACCATCGGCTCGTCCGCGGCCAGCGCGGACGGGAGCTACTGGGCTAACTTCGCGGCCCGGCCCGGGACCTACCTGTACGAGAGCACCGGGATCCGCCGCGGCATGTGGACGGTTAGCTGGTATCGCACGCTGCTAGAGGGGCCGGCCGGCAGCGGGCTGTACGGCAGCGAGCCGGCCGCCGGGACGGCGCACCTGGAGGATGGCCTCAACGCGGCGGCCAGCGAGCTGGCACCGGGCAGCAACGGGCTGCTGACCATCCCGGACTGGCTAGCTCCCGGTCAGGCGGCCTGGCGCCGCGGCGCGCTGCTGGGCTTCGACGGCAGCCAGGGTCGCGCCCACATCTACCGTTCCATCCTCGAGGGCATCGCCCTGACCATGGCCAGCCACACCGCGGCCATGGAACACGCGCTGGGTCGCCGGCTCTCGCCCGTGCTGGTGTCCGGGGGCGGGTCCCGTTCCGACCTGATGATGCAGATCGTCGCCGACGTCTACGGCCGCCCCGCGCACCGCACCACCGTCAACGACGCTGCCGGCCTCGGCGCGGCCATCTGCGCCGCCGTCGGTCACGGCATCTACCCCGGCTGGGACCAGGCCACCGCCGCGATGATCAGCCCCGGCCAGCAGTTCACCCCCGACCCCCCGGCCGTCCGCGCCTATCAGCAGATCAATCAGGTCTATGCCACCCTGACCAGTCACACCGACCCGCTGTTCCGCTCGATGGCTGACGGCCTGGCCGGCCTCGACCGCAGGTGACCGTGCCCGCGCTGGTTGAGTCTGCCCGCGGCCACCCTCACGGGACCGAGTGCGTCAGGCCGTCGAGGCGGCTGAGGGTGCATTCGAGTGCCTCGGTGAGCCGCTTGCGCTGACCGGTGGCCAGCAGGTCAAGCACCAGGCCGGTGAACGTCGCCTTGACCAGCGACGCCTCGCGTTCGGCGTCCTCCGGCCTGATGCCATCGGCGATCAGGCCGTCGGCGATGCCCTCGCGCCAGAAAGAGATCTGCTCCGCCCGCACGTCACCGGGCAGGCCGCTGACCGTGGCGTCCAGCGTGGCCGCTTCCAGTCCCAGCCGCACCAGCGCTAGGTGCTCCGGGCTGCGGTTAATCCACCGCCACCAGCGCCGCTGCAGCTCCGCCGTGGAGAGGTGAGGTACCTGCCGCCGCCACCGCCCTTCGACTCCGCGCTGTATCTCAGCGGCCCGCCGCAACGCGGCCACCACTAGGTCGTCCTTGCTGCCGAAGTGGTGCACCAGCGCGTTGACCGACACGCCCAGGGCCCGGGCGACCGGCCGCAGTGACACTCCGGCGACGCCGTGCCGGCCGAGGTAACGGACCACCTCGTCCAGCAGCTCGGCCCGTCGTTCGGGATCAGGACGGCGTCCCATCAGTATCGTCCCATCAGTGTCGTCCCGTCAGTGTCGTCCCGTCAGGCCCGCATGCGCTGGCCCGCCGGGTCGAGCACCGGTTCGGAGAGCAGCCTCGCCGGACGGCGCTGGCCGATGATCTCCACCTCGAACGCCGCGCCGGGCACCGCGAGCTCGCTCGGCAGGTAGCCGAACGCCAGCGAGCGGCGGCTGTAGTGCGCGTACGCGCCGGACGTCACCCAGCCCACCACGGCCCCGTCGTGCCAGATCGGCTCGTCGCCGACCACGTCGGCCGGTTCCGCCGGATCGGGGGTGATGTCGAAGTAGCCGAGCGTCCGGGCCGGGCCGCGTGCCAGCTCCGCCTCCACCGCGGCGCGGCCGATGAAGTCATGATCTCCCTTGAGGGACCGGTGCATGCCCGCCTCGGCGGGCGTGTAGATCGGACGGTACTCCCGGAACCAGGTACCGAACATCTTCTCCATCCGCAGCGACATCAGCGCCCGGAACCCGAACAGGCCGATGCCGTACGGCTGCCCGGCCTGCCACAGCAGATCGAACAGCGCGCGCTGGTACTCCGGTGCGACCCAGATCTCGTAGCCGAGATCCCCGGTGTAGGTCATCCGGCCGACGTAGGCGGGGATCATCCCCACGTCGATCCGGCGGAACGTCATGAACGGGTAGTCCTCGGTGGCCAAAGATGTATCGGTGACCGATTGCAGCACGTCGCGGGCGCCCGGGCCGGCCAGCGAGAGGCCGACCAGGGACAAGGCCAGCACGTCGAATCGCACGCCATCAGCGAGATGGCCGAGGAACCAGCGCGAGTGATGCGCCTCGGCGATCTGCGAGCCGAACAGGAAGAAATCGTCGGTGCCGACCCGCGCCACGGAGAACTCCCCGACGATGTGACCGCCGGGATCCAGGGCGGCGGTGAGGTTGATCCGGCCGACTCGCGGCAGCCGGTTGGTGAGCAGCCCCTGGAGCCAGCCGGCGCTGCCGGCGCCGGTCACGCGGTACTTGGCGAAGTTGGAGCACTCGGTGAGCCCGACGCGCTCGCGCACCGTGGCGCATTCGTCGGCGACGACACCGAAGGCGTTGGAGCGGCGGAACGTCACGTCCTCGCGCGGTTCCTGCCCGGGCCGGGCGAACCACAGGGGATGCTCGAGCCCGTAGCCCGCGCCCCAGACCGCGTTGTGGGCGGTGAGCCGGTCGTAGACCGGCGTGGTGTGCAGGGGACGCCCGGCCGGGAGTTCCTCGTTGGGGAAGGTGATACGGAACCGGCGGCTGTAGTTCTCGCGCACCTTGGCGTTGGTGTAGGCGAGGTTCGCCCAGGTGCCGTAGCGGGCCACGTCCATGGCCCAGATGTCCTCGCCCGGATCGCCGGCGGTCATCCAGCGCGCGAGGGTGAGGCCGACCCCGCCGCCCTGGGAGAACCCGGCCATCACCGCGCAGGCCACCCAGCAGTTGCGCACGCCGGGTACCGGGCCGACCAGCGGGTTGCCGTCCGGCGCGAAGGTGAACGGCCCGTTGATCACGTTCTTGATGCCCGTCTCGCCCATCGCCGGGTAGTGCTTGAACGCGATCTCCAGCGACGGGGCGATCCGGTCCAGATCGGGCTTCAGCAGCTGCTTGTCGAAGGTCCACGGCGTCTCGCGCGGCGACCAGGGCACGCACGCCTGCTCGTAGGTGCCGAGCAGCATCCCGCCGCCCTCCTGGCGGATGTAGAGCTCGCCGTCGAAGTCCAGGCCCATCGGCAGCTCGTGCCCGGTGGCCGCGTTGTACTCGGCCACCTCGGCCATGTCCTCGGTGATCAGGTACATGTGCTCCATCGCCAGCACGGGCAGCTCCAGGCCGATCATCCGGCCCACCTCACGGGCCCACAGGCCGCCGGCGTTGACGATGTGCTCGGCGTGGATCTCGCCGGCGTCGGTGATGACGTCCCAGGTGCCGTCGGGGCGCTGCCGGAGGTCGCTCACCCAGGTGTGCTGGTAGATCTCGGCGCCGGCCTGCCGCGCGCAGGTGGCGTAGGCCCGGGTGACCCCGGTCGGGTCGACATGGCCCTCGGCCGGGTCAAACAGGGCGCCGATGAAGTACCGCTCCTCCAGCAGCGGGAACATCGCCTTGGCCTCGGCCGCCGAGATGATCTCCAGATCCATGCCGAGGTAGCGGCCGCGGGCCTGGGTCATCCGCAGCCAGTCCATCCGCTCCCGGTCCCCGGCCAGCATCAGGCCGCCCGGCATGTGGATGGAGCAGTTCTGGCCGGAACGCTCCTCGATCTCGCGATACAGCCCGACGGTGTACTGCTGCAGCTTCGCGACGTTCGGGTCGCCGTTGAGCGTGTGCATGCCGCCCGCGGCGTGCCAGGTCGAGCCGGCGGTGAGCTCCTTGCGCTCGACGAGCACGACGTCCGTCCAGCCCAGCTCGGTGAGGTGGAACAGGACCGAGGCGCCCACCACACCACCGCCGATGACGACTACCTGCGCGGAAGCTTTCATCAAGGCATCCCTACGTGTAAATTTTCCCGGTACAGTCGTTCCGACTATAGGACCTTGGAGGTGTCGCGCAATGGGTAGGCTTCTCGATCGGCTCGCGGCCGGACCGGTGATCTGCGCCGAGGGATATTTGTTCGAGTTCGAGCGCCGCGGTTATTTGCAGGCCGGGGCGTTCGTACCCGAGGTAGTCCTCGAGGAGCCCGAGATGGTGGCCGGGCTGCACCGGGAATTCGTGCATGCCGGATCGGACGTGGTCGAGGCCTTCACGTACTACGCCCACCGCGAGAAGCTGGCGGTGATCGGCCGCGAGGGTGACCTTGAGCGAATGAACCGGCAGGCGCTGCGTGTCGCCAAGGAGGTCGGCGCCGAGCACGATTCCCTGGTGGCCGGCAATATCTGCAACACCAACGTCTATGACCCGGATGATCCCGCGACGCATAAGGTCGTCCGCGACATGTTCGCCGAGCAGGTCGGGTGGGCCGCCGAGGCCGGCGTCGACTTCGTGATCGCCGAGACCATCGACTATCCCGGCGAGGCATTGCTCGCGCTGGAAGCAATCAAGGCGCACAACCTCGATGCGGTCGTCACCCTCACTATTCACCGCCAGCCCGTCGTCCGCGGGGGAGACCCGATCGGTGCGGCATGCCGTCGCCTGCAAGACGCCGGGGCCGACGTGGTCGGGCTGAACTGCATCCGCGGGCTCGCCACCATGCTGCCGCTGCTCGGTGAGATCCGCGCCGCGTGCGACGGCTACATCGCCGCCTTGCCGGTGCCGTACCGCACGACAGAAGCCGAGCCGACGTTCCAGTCGCTCACCGACCCGCAGTGCGACCTGATCCCGGAGGGCCGGCCGTTCCCGACCGCGCTAGACCCGTTCGTAGCCAACCGCTACGAGGTGGGCGCGTTCACGACGGCCGCGGCTGCGCTCGGGGTCAACTACTTCGGTATCTGCTGTGGCTGCGCGCCCCACCACGTCCGCGCCATGGCCGAGGCCCTCGGCCGCACGCCGCCGGCCAGCCGGTTCAGCGCGGATATGAGCCGGCACGCCTACTACGGCACCAGCGACCGGATCAGCCGCCACTACCAGGAGTACGCCAAAGAGCTCTAGGAACCCGGCGGACAGCGTAACGCTCCGATATTCCCGGTTCGATGGGCACTGCCTCGTACGTGGTTGAGGGGCTCGTGGCCGACCTGTAGTTATGCCCGGGGGGGTGGTGCCGGCGCCGCCAAGGCCGGGAAGTCGCGCAGGGTGCGCATTGATGTGGCGAGCAGGGGCACTGGCGTGACGGCGAACAAGATGGCCAGTGCCCACATGGCCGTGCGGATCCCGAAGACTGTGGCCAGTGCTCCCGCGGTGGCCGCGCCGAGCGGGATGGCGCCGGAGACGACGAACCGGGTGGCTGCTGTGACCCGGCCGAGCAGGTGCGCCGGGATGTAGGTGCTGCGGAACGTGACGGTGATGACGCCCGACATGGCGGCGCCGGCCAGGACCACGAAGGATCCGGTCGCGAACAGCGTCATCCGCCAGCCGGGGCCGCTGGCGGGCAGCAGCAGCATGAACGGCGCCGTTGCGATGTTCACCGCGAGATAGGTGCGGGCGCTACCGAAGCGGGCGACTGTTCGTGAGGCGAGCGCGGCCCCCAGAAGGCCGCCGAGGCTGCCCAGGCTGATAAGGGCACCCACGGTCCCTGCCGCCGCGCCTTCGGTGCGCACGAGGAAGACGATACGCAACGCGAACACGCCCAGCATCGCGAAATTGATCGTGGCCGCCACCGCGAGCATCGGCAGCATGAACCCGCCGTTGCGGAAGTATCCGAGGCCCTCGGCGATCTGCCGGATCATGCCCGGCCGGCGGGCCCGGGCGAGCCTGGGCTCAGGCTTGGTCCGCAAGCTGAGCAGGCAGGCCGCTGAGACCAGGAATGTGAGGGCGTCGATTCCCAGGCCGCTGACCGCGCCAGCCGCCTGAGTGAGCAGGCCGCCCAGTCCCGGGCCCGCGGCCTGGGCGGCTGCCGCGCTGGTCTGCAGTTTGGTGTTTCCTTCCAGGCGACCCTCGGCGGTCACCAGGTGCGGCAGGTAGGCGTTGAACGCCAGGGTGAAGAACACGCTGCTGGTGCCGGCGAGCAGCGCGGCGACCAGCAGCATGGCGGTGGTCAGGACGCCGGTCCAGGCCGCGACCGGGACAGCCGCCAGGACCACGGCAGAGACCAGGTCGGCGGTCAGCAAGGTGCGGCGGCGGGGCCAGCGGTCGACCCAGGTGCCGGCCGGGAGGCCGATCAGCAGCCAGGGCAGCCAGGTGGCCGCCGTCAGCAGCGCGACCATGGCGGTGCTGGCATGCAAGGTCGACACCGCCAGCAGCGGGAGGGCCACCGTCGTGATCGCCGAGCCGAAACCGCTGACCGTCTCGCCGGCCCAGAACAAGCCGAAGTTCCTGGTCCGCAGCAGCCCGCCCGCCCGCCTGCGCTTCGCCGCAGGGAGTTCCTCGGCCATGGTCTACGGTTTGGTCCTCATTCGGCTCCTCACGTTGCCTGTTCATCCCCCTCTTCCGGCCAGCGCCCGATCCGTTGCGTCTGCGCACCGGCCAGCCGGCCTTCCGATGTCGTTATCGCGGGAAGCTGGCCAGGTCGGCGAGGGCCTGGTCGACGGCGTCGGGCACGCCTTGGCGGAGCAGGCGCCCGGACGCCTCGTCTCCCGCGGCGGCCTTACCGCGGATGCTCGCGCCGTGGGCCGTCATCCGCGCTTCAACCACCTCGAGGAACTCCCCGGTGGTGCCCGGCCAGCCGTAAGTGCCGAGGAACCGGTCCAGCCGGCGGGGCCTGGCCGCGAAGTCGCTAAACCCTTCGGCGGCGACGACGTACCGGACGTGCAGGGGCACCCAGGAGAAGGCGGTCAGGGCCAGGTCCCATTCCGGCGTGGCGGGCCCGGCGAAGTCCCAGTCGAAGAAGCCGGTGAGCGTGCCCTGGTGCCAGGCGGCATTGTGGGTGGTCGCGTCGTTGTGGGCGATGATCAGGCCCGGTGACCAGGTGCGGCCCTCGCGCCAGCGGGCACCAGGCGGCGGGACGAAGCCGGTGACGGCCTGGTGGTAGTCGCGCATCCAGCGGGCGACCTGGACCAGGGTGTCTTCGGCATGCACCCAGGCGGGCCGCGGCTTGCGATGGCCGATGGTCTCACCCTCCAGGAAGGTCAGGACCTCCCGGCCCTGCTCATCGAACCCCAGCGGCCGCGGGGCGCCCGTGAACCCCTGGTCCGCCAGGTAGGCGAGCAGCGCGTGCACGGCTGGTGTCCACGGGCCGGCCAGGCGGCGGACTGTGTTCCCGGCCCGCACGGCCCCGTCGGCGTACCCGCCCTCAAGCCGTTCTTCAGTCATCAGCACATGCTGGCATAAACTGCCGCCTCGGGCAGATACGCACGACCAGACCGCCAGGCCTGACCCGCCCCGGCGGTCTAGCCGCGAGGTCGCTCGAACAACAGCGGCAGCGCGGTTGCTCTGACCCGCAGGCTCCGGGGGCTGGTGGCTCGGGAGGCGGCCGGCACTACGAGCCCGCGGTGCCAGGGAGCTTGCCGGTCGCGCCGAGCTTGTAGGCGATGATCAGCTTCCGCTCCTTACCGGACAGCGCGACGCCGGCGCCGGCGATGACGTAGTCGCCGTCGACGGCGACCGGCGCGTTGCTCCCGGCGGACATCGGCGTCTTGAACAAGATGGCGCCGGTGGCCGCGTCAAGCGCGTACAGGTCACCGGTGAAGGTGGTGGTGAGCACGACGTCGTTGGTCACTGTCGCGGCGCCGTACGGCGAGGACGGGAGCGGGGTGTCCCAGGCGATGGCGCCGGTGTCCTGGTTGACTGCGACCATCTCACCGGTGGCGTTCTCGACGTCGTGGAGGATGGCGGCACCCTCCGACCCGGGGTACCCGGCTGGGGTGGTCAGCAGTGCGAGGTCGTTGACGGCGGCGAAGGTGGTTGAGCCATTGCTGGCCAGCTGGGTCAAGATTCCGCCGTAAATGCTCGGCTCGAGGCAGAACTCCGCGGGCAGGCCCCGCGGCGAGGCGGGCGCGGCATGCTCGGTGAGCAGTCCGTCGTTCTGGTGCCCGTCGTGCCCGCCGACCGGGCGTTGCCACAGCAGCTTGCCGCTTTGCGCGTCCAGCTCGATGAGGATGCCGGCCTTGCCGCCGTCGATCACCACCGGCCGCCCGTTCGCGGTGCTGAGCACCGGCGGGTCCTGCAGGTCCCAGTCGTACAGGTCGTGCGGGGTGAGCTGGTAGTACCACAGCAGCTTCCCGGCCGGGCTCAGCTTCACCACCGAGTCGGTGTACAGGTCCGGGCCCGGCCGGCTACTTCCCAGCGGATAGCCCTCGGTGCCGAACAGCGGGCCAGGGTTGCCGATGCCGAGGTAGACGTCGCCCTGGGCGTCGAAGGACGGCGGGTACCACAACCCGCCGCCAGAGTTGACGCCCGGGTTGCCCCACAGGTTCTGCACCGAGTTCCAGGACCACTCCGGGGCGCCCGTCCGCGCGTTCAGCGCTGACAAGATCCCTTTGCTGCCGGGCTGGTACTGACCCGTCACGTTGGCCGGCACGGTGGACACGTACACGGTGCCGTGGTTGTAGCCGGGCGCCATGGCGATGCCCTCGTAGTCGTTGCTGATCAGCGTCCGGCTCCACAACTGCGCCCCGGTCGCGGCGTCCAGGGCGACCGCGGACTTGGCGGTGGCCGCGTACACGACCCCGTCGGCCACGTTGACGCCGTCCGGGCCGCCGTTGGGTGAGCTGTAGTCGTGCGTCCACACGACCTTGCCGGTGGCCAGGCTGATCGCCAGCACGTCGGAGTCCAGGTCCTGGGCGTACACCACCCCGTTGACGATCACCGGCGTACTCGCGTAGGCCCCGTCGGTGTGGATCGTGGACATCGTCAGCGGCACGGTCCAGGCCACCCCGAGCTTCGAGACGTTCGTGCTGGTGATCGCGCTGGCTACGTCCCTGGTGTTCGCCAGGTCGGCGCCCGGCAGGGTCCAGCCAGGCGCGGGCCGGCCCGTTCCGGCCGGGGTGTTCCCGGTGACCGGCGTGCCGTGCTTGGACGGGCACGTCAGCGTGCTTGAGCTGCTCCTGCTGCTCGAGCAGCCGCCGGCGGCCAGGGCGGCCACGACCACCAGCGCCGCACCCGCCACCGCCGAACGCCGGGGGCCGATCGTACCGGCTTCATTTCCCATGGCTCACCACCCCCGGTATTCACGCCCCCGAACAGCTCAGCCATCACCATGGCGCGACCAGCCCGGCCGGCACAAGGTGCCGGCCATCTCGACGCGGCACTGGGCGGACGTGGTCACGCCTGAGCACGTCCGCTATCTCTGTTAATTTCCATCGTGCCGGCCCGGCTGGCCGGGCGGTGCCGACGGTGATCCCGGGCTCCGCGGGGCCGCTGTCGCCAGGTAGTCCTGGGCCCCGCGGCGCAAGCGCCGCGGGATGATCAGCGCGTTGTACGACCCGGCCGGTATGAAAAGGCCAGCCTCGACCAATGTATACACGCCGAGAAACCTACTGGTTGCCCAGCCGGCTGCGAGCACGCCGACCCCGTAAACAACGGCGGCGGCACCCCCTGCCATCTGCACCCAGCCCATCTGACGGGCCAGGCGCAGCTTGCGGAACCGGTCCGCGGTAATGCGAGTCGCCAGCCCGCGGGCCGCCTCCAGCAGTTCCGGTCTCAGCGAGGGAGCCGGCTTGCGCGGTGCCTGATCCAGTACGGTGACGGCGGCAAACCGCCCGAGCACCGCTCCCTGGACTGCAGAACGGTCGCGTGCGCCGAGGCCGTACTCGCTGAGCAGCCACTTGTTGACCTCGCCGAAAACATAGGGCTTCTCCGGGAGGGATTTTCGCCACCTGGCGATCAGCCACAGGGCCACGGGCAGGCCTATCCCCATGACCCCGATGATGATCAGCACCGCCAGCATGACACGAGGACTACCCGGGCTGACGGCGGCAAATCCCTGTTACGGGGCGGTCAAACCCTGGACGCGACGGCACCGAACCAGGTCGGCACGTGGTCGAGCAGGTCCTGCTGGTGGTCGCCGGTCCAGGCCACGTGGCCGTCCGGTCGCAGCAGCACGGCGGGCACGTCCAGCTCGTCGCTGACGTCGATGACGTGATCGACCCGGTCCGCCCAGCCCGCGACGGAGAGCTCACCGGTCTGGTCGAGCAGCAGCCCGCGTCCGTGGTGCATCAGCTCGTAGAGACGACCTCGCGACAGGCGGATGTCGCGCAGCCGCCTGCCGACCAGCTCGTGGCCTGCACCGAAGTCGTAGCGGATCCCGATCGCGGTAACCCTCTCGGTCAGGAACCGGCTTACGTCCTCGAGGTCCATCAGCTCGGTCAGCAGCCGGCGTACCGCCTGGGGCCCGGGTGCGGGGGAGAGCAATTCCGCCTGGGCGCGGGTGGTGTTCAGCACGTCGGCGGCGACCGGGTGGCGCTCGGTGTGGTAGCTGTCCAGGAGCCCTTCCGGGGCCCAGCCGCTCACCTCGGCGGCGAGCTTCCAGCCGAGGTTGAATGCGTCCTGGATGCCGAGGTTGAGTCCTTGTCCCCCCAGGGGCGGGTGGACGTGCGCCGCGTCGCCGGCCAGGAACACCCGGTCGGTGCGGTATCGCTCGGCCAGCCGGGTCGCGTCGGTGAACCGGGACAGCCAGCGCGCGGAGTGGACGCCGAAATCCGTGCCCGCGTAGGCCCGAAGTTGCGTCTGGAACTCCTCCAGGGTCGGCGGCGTAATGCGGTCCTCGGCCACGGTCGCGGCGGGGACGACGATGCGGTGCAACCCGTTCCCGGCGGGGCCGATACCGAAGCCCTTGTGAGTCTTGCGGACCTCCTCCGCCACCGCCGCCAGCTCGTCGGGCGGCGTCGTCACCTCCAGCTCGGCGAGAAGCCATTCCGTCTGTGCGGGCTCGCCGGGAAACCCGACGCCCAGCCGCCTGCGGATCAGGCTGCGGCCGCCGTCGCAGCCGACCAGCCAGCGCGAGCGCAGCCGTGCGCCGTCGGCCAGTTCGACCGTGACTCCGTCGTCGTCCTGCTCGACGCCTGTCACCTCGTGGCCGCGGCGGATCTGAGCGCCGAGCTCGACGGCACGCTCGGCCAGCAGGCGGTCGGTAACCGGCTGCGGGATGCCGAGGACGTAATCGTGCGCGGTGTCCAGGGTGGCCGGCGACGGCTTGCTGATCCCGGCGAAGTGGCGGGCGCCACCGGGATACTGCTGGCCGTGGGCCAGGAACCGGTCCAGCAGACCGCGCTGGTCCATGATCTCGATGCTGCGCGCATGCAAGCCCAGCGAGCGGACCAGCTGGCTCGGCTCCGCTTCCTTCTCCAGCACCAGCACGTCCACGTCGTGCAGCCGCAGCTCGCTCGCCAGCATCATCCCGGTCGGACCACCCCCGCTGATGATCACTTCAGGCACGAAAACCCCCCAGCACGCATGTCGGCGGACGATCCCGGATCGCGCGATCGCGCAAAGCAGCGCGGCGGCTCAGGATTAAGCCACGGCTACCGCTGGCGCTTAGGTTACATTGGCGACATGGGCTACGTCGTCGGTGACCTGGCCGGCTACCAGACATCTGACCTGCATCTCGTCGTCTCCGAGGCGTTCGCTGACTATGTCATCCCGCTGCGGGCCGATGCGGCGAGCCTGGACGCATTGCTCACCCGCCGAGGCTGGGAGCCAGGATGGTCGTCCGGGCTTTTCGGCGCGGGGCGCCTGGTGGGCTTCTGGCTCACGGGGCGAGACGACAGCCGCCACGAGGCCTACTGCATCATGACCGGAATCCTGCCCGAAGCGCGCGGCCGCGGCGGAGTCGAAGCCATGTTCGTCCGGGTGCTGGCCGCCACGAGCGCGCGGCCGCACCGGCTGGAGGTGATCCGCGGAAACGAGCGCGCGGCCCGGGCCTACCGGCGGCTGGGCTTCCGGGCCGCCCGCGTGCTGCACTACTACCAGCTGACGCGCGCGAAGGCCGTGCTCGGCGAGCCGGCGTGGCCGGTCCTCGCCGAGGCATGGACGCCCGGCGCCTTGCCGCCTGGGTCATGGCTGACCTACCCGGCAGCGTGGCAGAACCGGCGCGAAGCGCAGCGCCGCGCG
>JALYVS010000339.1 GCA_030853115.1 Actinomycetota bacterium | reverse complement strand
CGGCCGCCGACCTGACCAGGCTGCTGCGGTTCTTCCAGGGCACGGTGGAACTTCCGCCGCTGCGCCATCACATCGAGGACCTGCACGAGCTGGTGCCGTTCTTCCTGGCCCGGCTGAGCCAGCAGGGTCGCCTGACCTGCTCGCCCGAGGCGATGCAGCTGCTGACGAGGCACAACTGGCCGGGCAACACCGAGCAGCTATGGCTGGTGCTCAAGCAGGTCGTGCAGCGCCGCCGGGCCGGCGTGATCATGCCGAAGGACCTGCCGCCTGAGTGCTGGACCGTGAGCCGCAGGCTGCTTTCCCCGCTGGAGTCGATCGAGCGCGACGCGATCGTGCAGAGCCTGCAGGACCACGACGGCAACAAGGTCCGGGCCGCCGAGGCCCTCGGCATGTCCCGCGCGACGATCTACCGCAAGATTCACGAGTACGGAATCGTCACGGCCGGCAGCTGATACCCCGCCAGATTCTCGTTCGGCACCGGCTCAGATTCTCGTCCGGTACCGGCTAAAGCTATAAGAACACTAAAGTGCACTGAACCTTAACTGGCCGCGGAATATCCTGCCGGCGTGCCGGATGTGCCCTAAAAGCCCAGAAAAGACTGCCTTTGGCCTGGGCTGATGACGTCCCCCGCCCGGGCCCTGGTTCAAAGTGAGAACACATGTGTCCAGCGTCGGACGTATTGATGCCTTAGGCCCGCATAAGCGGGGCGCTCTCAACGAAGGGGCGAATGAATGACCACTGTTGATGCGACCGCCGACGAATCGGGTCGGTCCAGCACTATCGCCCAGGAGGCGGCCGCACCGCCGGCGGCCGTAGTCGGACCGATGGCGGGCGACCCGGCCATGCTCGGCCTGGGCAGCTTCATCGTTGGTTCGGTATCCCTCGGCCTGGCCCTGGTCGGCGTAGTACCGGCCGGAGTCCTCGGCGCGCCGCTGGCGGTCATCTTGGCGGCGACCGCTCTGGGCCTGCTGATGGCCACGGTCTGGTGCGCGGCGCTCGGCCAGAGCGCGGTAGCGGCCGTCTTCGGGATCTTCGGTACGTTCTGGCTGAGCTACGCGGTGCTCGTGCTCGGCCTGGACCACAACTGGTTCGCCATCACTCCCACCGCCATCTTGGCCACGGTGAAGCTGTTCCTGATCGCCTGGCTGGTGGTCGTGGTGATGCTGACCCTGGCCACGCTGCGGCTGCCGTCCGCCTTCAGCGTGCTGTTCGCGCTGGTCGCCCTCGCGCTGCTGCTGCTCCTGCTCGCCTACGCCGGGGCCTCGGCGGCGGGCGTGCCGTCGTCCGGCCTGATCAAGGTGGCCGGCTACGTGGTGCTGTTGTTCGCCGCGCTCGGGGTGTACCTCTTCTTCGGCGCGGCCTCGGCCGGCACCGGCGGGAAGGCGCTTCCGCTCGGCCACCCGTTCCTGCGCGGATAGGAACCCGCCCGGTACAGGGCGGGTGCGCCGCCCTCAGCCCTGTACCGGGCGGTCACTAAAAGCGGCGCTCAAAGCAGGGCCCGCCGCCAGGTATCCAGGTGGCGTTCAATGTAGTCCGCCGCAGGCCCCCAGTAGTCGCCGTGGCCTTCGGCGAAAAGCCGGGCCCAGGGCTGCTCGCCGGTCCGGGCGGAATCCCGCAGCAGCTCGAACATGGCCCGGGTGTGGGCGGCGATCAGCGGCGGCAGCTGCCGCCGCTGGGCGGCACTCAAGCCGTACCCGTCGGCGAGCGCGCGGACCCTGAGCCCGTCGGCGGCCGGGTCACCCTGACTTGTCATCGGCACGAAGCCGGTGACGGTGTAGGCCAGGTCCCACAGCCTCGACCCGGGACCCGCGCCGTCCCAGTCGATGAACACCCACCGGTCCGTGCCGAGGACGAGGTTCCACGGCGCGAGGTCGTGGTGGCAGATCAGGTCATGGCGGTCGGGTGCGATGACGACATTCCAGCGCGCGCCAGGCGGCGGCTCGAAGCCCTCGCACGCGTCGTGAAGCGATCTGACCAGCTCGCCGACCCGGTGCAGGCCCGCGGCGTCGAGCGGCGGCAGGTCGTGCGCCATCGGCCCAGGGACGTACTCCAGCATCTGCCGTCCCGCCACGTCCCGGCCGAACGACCGCGGTGCTCCGCCGAAGCCCGCCGCGTGCAGATGGCCGAGTAGCGCCTCGACGGCCGGAGTCCACGGACCAGCCGGCTTGCGCACCGTGTCACCCACCCGGACCACGCCACCAGGAACGTTCCCGCCCGCCAAAGGTTGCTCTAGCTCAGGGTCCGCCCGTCCCCCGTCATGCCCCGTGCCCCCGCCCCGCCTCCGTGCCGCCATACCCGCCATTCTCCCGTCCCGCTTCGCCTGCAGATCCCCAGCCAGCAACTGTTGACATGCATCCATTCGGCTGCCTATTATCAACATGCAGCCAATCGGCTGCGTATAGCGAAGGAGCATGACATGGCCGACATCAGGCACCGCGTGGGCATCACCGCGCCCGCCGGACACGTCTACCGGGCGCTGGCGACCCGGGAGGGGCTGTCAGGATGGTGGACGCGAGAGGTGCACGGGGATTCGGAAACAGGCGGCAAACTTGAGTTCTTCTTCGGCGGCCCGGAGCCGGCCGCGGTGATGGAGGTCATCGACCTGGTGCCTGACCGTCGGGTGGCCTGGCGTTGCGTTGAAGGTCCGGACGAATGGGTGGGCACCACCGTGACCTTCGATCTGAGCTCGTCGGACGGCGAGACCGCCGTGCTGTTCAGCCACGCCGGCTGGCGGGACGCCATCGAGTTCATGTCCCACTGCTCCACCAAGTGGGCGTATTTCCTGCTCGGCCTGCGGGCCGGGTTGGCCGGCGGCTCGGCCACTCCCTATCCCGATGACCAGAAGATCAGCAGCTGGGGGTAGCCGGCGTGGATGAGGTCTTCCGGGCGCTGTCCGACCCGAGCCGGCGCCGCCTGCTCGACAGCTTGAATCTTCGCAACGGGCAGAGCCTGCGCGAGCTGTGCGCCGGCCTGGACATGGCCAGGCAGTCGGTCAGCAAGCACCTGGCGATCCTGGAGGAGGCCAACCTCGTCACCACCGTCCGGCGTGGCCGGGAAAAATTCCACTACCTCAACGCCGCTCCGATCAGCGAAATCGCCGAACGCTGGATCAACCACTACGACCAGCCCCGCATCGATGCTTTGTCAGACCTGAAAAGGGCCCTGGAGGACTCCGCGATGACCTCGCCGACCACGACGGACAAACCAGAATTCGTCTATACGACCTATATCCGCACCACGCCGGAACGGCTCTGGCAAGGGCTGACCGATCCCGCGTTCACCCGGCGCTACTGGGGCGGCATCGCGTTCGAATCCGACTGGCACGCCGGATCGACGGTGACCCTGGAACTCGGCTCGGGCGGGGTCAAGATCGCCGATCCGGCTCAGGTCGTGCTGGAATCCGAGCCCTACCGGCGGCTGTCCTACACCTGGCACACCTTCACTCCGGAGTGGGCCGCCAGCTACGGGATCAGCGACGAGCACCTTGCCCGGGTCGCCGCCGAGCGCCGTTCGAAGGTGACCTTTGACATCGAATCGCTCGGCGACCTGGTCAAGCTGACCGTCGTGCACGACGACTTCGAGCCGGGCAGCGCCGTGCTGGGCGGTATCTCGGCAGGATGGCCGCGCATTCTTTCCGGCCTCAAGACTCTGCTGGAAACGGGCGACGTGCTACCCCCGGGATAAGAGCCTGTTTGGAAACTCCAGCTCCAGCGCTAGCAGGCCCTGACATGTTCAAGACCGGCGCTCAGCTGCGGCCCGCTCACGCTTCGGGTTGCGGGGTCCTGGTGCAGGCCCGCGATCGCGCTCCGGATGATCATTTCCACGAACTCCGCGTCGATCTGTTCCCGGGAGAACCAGCGGCGGTAGAAGAGCGGCCCGAGCAAAGCGGCGGCGATGGCGCTGCGGTCAGCTGCTGGCGGAATTTCCCCTCTCAGGGCTGCCCGGTCCAGCGCCGCTCTCAGCGGAGCGGCGTGCCCGTGCTGGATTCTGCTGTGGAGGCCGGCGAACTCGGGATCACGCTCGGCGGCGTCGACGATCGAGGGCAGGATCGACGACCACCGCGCTGCGCCCAGCAGGCCGGCGATGTCCGCCAGGATCGCCCTGAGGTCACCTTCGAGGGAACCGGTGTCCGGCGGCGCTTCCTGGCCGTCAGTCATCCGCGAGCAGGCGTCGATCACGAGCGCTGAGCGATTGGCCCAGTGCCGGTAAATGGTGGTCTTCGCCACCCCCGAACGCCGGGATACCTCGTCCATGGTCAACTCACCCAAGCCAGTCTCCATCAGCAGGTCCAGCGTTGTGATCAGCACGCGCTCGCGGGAAACCAGGACACGGGGGTCGAGGGTTGCCTGGCCGCCCAGCCCCGGTCCCTCGCGCGAGGCCGCGGCCCGGCCGGCGACGGAGCTCCTCTTCGCCATGGAGACCCCGCCTTCCGCTATTGGTCAGTAGCGCTACGATACAGTAGCGTAGCGAAACTATATCACTCATGAAGAGGGAGCAACCCTATGGACTTCGCCTCTATCCGCATGATCACCGACGATCTTGAGCCCCTGGTCCAGTTCTACGAACAGGTCACCGGGGTCCCGGCAGTCCGGCCCGCGCCTGTCTTCGCCGAGCTGCACCTGCCCTCGTGCACCATCGCCTTCGGCCACGCCCAGACCGCGCAGCTGTTCAAGAACGCGGCCCGCCCGGCGGACAACCACACCGTGATCATCGAGTTCCGGGTCAATGATGTGGACAAGGAATATGAGCGGCTCAAGACCCTCGTGCGCGAGTGGGTGCTGGAGCCCACCACGATGCCCTGGGGGAATCGCTCCATGCTGTTCCGTGATCCCGACGGCAACCTCGTCAATCTCTTCACCCCCGTCACCGGCGACGCCATCAAGAGGGTCAGCAGCCAGTAGCGGGAACCCCTACCACTGGATCCCGGTGTGCGATCACCCGCTATGTGCTGGTCAGGCCGGGGTCTTCAACATCGAGACAGGTTCTAAGACGTGGGCGAACCAGGTCCCGGCGCCCGGTGACACGCGTTAACGTCGTGGCCGTGCCCGAACCGATGAATGACGAGCCCGGCTACCGGGCGTGGACCGTGCGGCGCCGGCTGCGGTTCACCGCCGAGCCCGGCCGGTGACCGCTGCGCCCACCCTGGTGGTGGTCAGCGGACCGCCGGGCTCGGGCAAGACCACGCTGGCGCACAAGATCGCGACCGCGGTGGGGTGCCCGGCGATCTGCCGGGACGAGATCAAGGAAGGCATGGTGCACGCGGCGCGGGGCCCGGGCGATGAGCTAAGCCTGCGCACGCTGCCGGTCTTCTTCGGCGTGCTCGAGTTGCTCCTGAGAGCGGGCGTCACCACCGTGGCCGAGGCGGCCTTCCAGGACCGGGTCTGGCGCCCCGGGCTGGAACCACTCGGCGCCCTAGCCCGGATCCGCGTCGTGCACTGCACGGTCAGCGCTGAGGTGGCGCTGGACCGGGTCCTGCGCCGTGGCCAGGAAAATCCGCTCCGTCTCGCGCACGCCGACCCCGGCCCTGATGACCTGCATGCCGCCGCCGAGCACACCCGGCGTCACCTCGCGTTCGACCGCGTTTCCCTTTCGGCCCCGTGGCTCGAGGTCGATACCACCGCCGGCTACCGCCCCGGCCTTAGCCAGATCGTGGCCTTCGTCAACGACGATCCCGCCGCCTGACCCCACGTCCGCCGGACGGAAGCAGGTTCCTCGAGCGCGGTCACGTCCTACGACGGCCCTGCCTAGACGCATTTGCTGCGGCCGGTCCGGATCCGGCCACGTCAGTTGCTACCGTCAGCGCATGCAGATCGCTCACCTTAGTGACCCTCACCTCATGAGGGGACCACTGGCGGCCCTGCCCGCCGCGAACCTCGCCGCAGCACTCGGCCGGGTGCTGGCGATCGAACCGCGACCGGATTGTGTCGTCGTCACCGGTGACCTCACCGACACCGGGCACCCGGAAGAATACGCCGTCCTCAAGGCCATCCTGCGGCGCTGCCCGATACCCGTTCACCTCATGGCGGGCAATCATGACGAGCCGGCCGCGCTCATCGCGAAGTTCGGTGACACGCCCTTCCTCGGGCACGGCGTGTCCACTTCCTATGTCGTGGAATACCCCGAGGCCACCGTCATCGCCGCCAACTCCTGGCTGCACGGCAGCCCGGCCGGTTATCTCGGGCCGGCCCAGCTCGCCTGGATCGACCAGGCCCTCAGCACCCGCCCGGACGTCCCGGCGTTTGTCTGCTTGCACCACCCGCCGTTGCCCGTGGGGATCCCGTTCCTGGACGGCATGCTCCTGAACGACGCGGCCGAATTCGCCGAGGTCGTCCGGAGACACCCGCACGTCGTTCGCGTGCTGGCCGGGCACGCGCACCGCGATATCTCGGCCCTCTTCGCGGGCACCCTGCTGACCGTTGCGCCCAGCACCTACCTGCAAAGCGCGCTGCGCCAGCACGACGCCGGGGCGCCGGGTTACCTAGCCGAGCCGACCAGCTTTCTCCTGCACCTGATCGACGGCGCCCACTGCGTGACGCATTCCGTGGCGGTAAGTCACGCGGCAGCCGTCCGCTCGTTCTTACCGAGAATTGGTCACCCAGGGCCGGTTATGCACAGGGCTTCAGCGCGCCGGCAACCACGACAGGACCGGCGTCGGCGTCGGGCTCGTCACCGTGGGGGTCAGGTGGGGTAGCGGGTGGGTTCGGTGGTGTAGTGGCGGCCGGAGGGGGTGGTCCAGCGGAAGGTGCCGGGGGTGAGCTGTTCGA
>JALYVS010000338.1 GCA_030853115.1 Actinomycetota bacterium | reverse complement strand
GCTTGCGACCGCGAACCCGGTCCGCCTGGCGGAAGGCGTGATCGACCGCGTAGGCGACCGTGCGCGCGGCGCCCGCCAGCATCCGCAGCAGCACGTCGCCGTCGAGCAGCCCGAGCGCGCGGGCTACTTCGTCCTGTTCCTCCAGGACGAGCCGGTCCAGGCGCCGCCCGGTGACCTCGTGCAGCGCGTGCCTGGCGTCCAGGATCTGCTCGTACGCCGTGCGGACTTTGGGTCCGGGCGCGGGCGCTACCCACGCGGCCGCTACCGCCTGGATAGCGTGCACGTCCCGCAGGCCGCCCCTGGCTTCCTTCAGGTCAGGTTCCAGCAGGAAGGCAAGCTCACCGCTGGTCCTGGTGCGTTCGTCGTGCGCGGCGTGCAGCTCGGCCAGCCGCGCGGGAGCGGCGGACCGCCAGTCCTCCAGCGCGCCAGCCCGGAGCCGTTCGGTCAAATCGGGGTCACCGGCCACGTGCCGGGCGGTCAGCAGCCCGAGCGCGACCTTCAAGTCGGCCCGCGCTACTCTCCTGGCCTGCGGCACCGTGCGCACGGCATGGTCGAGCTCGGCGCCGGAGTCCCAGATCGGATACCAGATCCGGTCCGCGATACCCGCGATGTCATCGCGGCCGCCGTGCAACAGCAGCACGTCCAGGTCGCTGCGAGGCAGCAGTTCCTTACGTCCGTACCCGCCGACCGCCACGAGGGCCACGCCGGCCTCGGCGCCGAGAAGCTCCGCCAGCCATCTATCGACTTGCGTAGTCCGGCGAGCACGATCCGCAGCAAACGAAGTCATGACTTGCACGCGTCCCCCGGACCGCTCATAAGATGCCGGTCAGATCGCGTCCGGCCCGCGTTCTCCGGTACGCACCCGGACGATCGTCTCAACCGGAACCGACCAGACCTTGCCGTCGCCAATCCGGCCGGTCTGGGCCGCCTTGACCACCACGCCGATCAGGTCCTCAACGTCCTCGTCTTCGCACAGGACCTCGACCCGGACCTTCGGTACCAGGTCCACCTGGTACTCAGCCCCGCGGTAGACCTCCGTGTGCCCGCGCTGCCTGCCGTACCCGCTCGCCTCGGTAATGGTCAGGCCATGTACGCCGAAAGCCTGCAGGGCGGCCTTGACTTCGTCCAGTTTGAACGGCTTTATGACAGCGGTAATAAGCTTCATTTCAAGTGTCCCTTCCGAGTTCTCTACCGACCATCCGATGCTGAGGTTTCGCCGGATCTGCCGGTGTGTGTCGGCCGGGTGAAACACCAGGGGTCATTGTTACGACCATATTTCCCGCCTGGCCAGGGATTCAGGTCCAGTCTCAGGTCTCAGCCGAGGATGGCGTCCACGAACGCGCCCGGGTCGAACGGGGCCAGGTCGTCGGGTCCTTCCCCGAGGCCCACGAGCTTGACCGGAACGCCGAGTTCGCGCTGCACGGCGATGACGATGCCGCCCTTGGCCGTCCCGTCCAGCTTGGTCAGCACGACGCCGGTGACGGCGACCACCTCGGCGAACACGCGGGCCTGGCGGAGCCCGTTCTGCCCGGTGGTGGCGTCAAGCACGAGCAGTACCTCATCGACCGTGGTCTTCTTCTCCACCACGCGCTTGACCTTGCCGAGCTCGTCCATCAGGTCGACCTTGGTGTGCAGCCGGCCGGCGGTGTCCACCAGCACCGTGTCGACGCCTTTCTCGATGCCCGCGCTCACCGCCTCGAACGCCACGCTGGCCGGGTCGGCGCCATCGCGGTCGGCCCGGATAGTCTCGGCGCCTACCCGCTCACCCCACGTCTGCAGCTGATCCGCCGCCGCCGCGCGGAAGGTGTCGGCCGCGCCGAGCAGCACGGTGTGCCCGTCCCCGATCAGCGCCCGGGCCAGCTTCCCGCACGTCGTCGTCTTCCCGGTACCGTTCACGCCGACCATGAGCACCACAGCCGGCATCCCGTGATGCGGCTCCGTGCGCAGCGACCGGTCATCGTCCTCGCCGATCTGGCCGAGCAGCTCGGCGCGCAGCAGCGCGCGTACCTCGGCGGGCCCGCGCACGCCCAGCACCTTCACCTTGGTCCGCAGGTCATCGACCATCAGCCGGGCCGGTACCACGCCGACGTCCGCGGTGATGAGCACCTCTTCGATCTCGTCCCAGGTTTCCTCGTCGAGCCGGTCCCTGGACAGCAGGCTCAGCAGCGCCGAGCCCACCGAACTCTGCGACCGGGCCAGCCGGGCCCGCAGCCGCACCATCCGCCCCTCCGACGGCGGGGGCCGCTCGATGTCGAGCACCCCGGTAGCGGTCGCGGGGGCCGCGGGCTGCGCGTTACCGGCGGCCGTTTCGACGGCACTACCGCCGGGCGGGCCCGGGGGAGCAGTTGGGGTCTGCGTCGGCGGTGCGATCGTCCCGCGCCCGCGGCGCGGCCGCATGAACAGCAGCGATGCGCCGGCCACGACGGCCAGGACGGCGATGACAATGATTAGGATTACGTATTCCATCAGGCTGACAGTCTCCCAGACCCCGCGATGTATACCATCTCGCGGGGTCGAGCCGGTCCGGTCGCGGCGGCAGCGGCGCGCGCAGGTATGCCTGCCTAACCTACCGTCCGTTCGCGGGCCTACGTGTGACGCAAGCTACCCGTGAGGGCTGCCGGTAGTTATTCAGCAAGCGTCAGTGGTGTGATGCGCCGGTCGTTGGTGTTGCAGTTTCTGTCACGTCTCGTGGCCGTCTCGGCCGAGCAGCTGGTCGATCGCTGCCCCGCCGCCGACGACGTCCTCCCCTGACCAGCCAAATCAGGTTTCGAACGACCTCAATGGTTCGTGTCCCGCGTCGCCGACCCGGCCACGGCTGGCGGCATGACAGCGAAAGGCATGGCGACATCGCAGATCTGCTGGTCTGCCGCTGCGAAGAGCGGCTCGGCATCTGGCCGGTAGACCTCTCTGGGGGCTCCGGCTTGCCTGCGGCCGGGGGCGGATACCCAGCGCGCCAGCTGGTCGTAGATCGAGAGGATCGCGGGGATCTCGAAATGCGCCCTGGCTACCGGGATGAAGGCTTCCCGGTGCGCGGCCTCAACTCGCCAGGCCAGCTCAGCCGGGTCTTCGGGCGGGAACCTGACCGGAACGCACACTTCGACCGGGCCATCGCTGTCGGCGGTGACAATGCCGTGGAAGATGACGAAACGTTTGCCCGCCACGCCGCCGCACCGCGCGGCGGTTACGGTGAGCCGGGCCGCGGCTTCCCGGATCCAGGCCAGCTGACCGACGTAGACGTGCCGCTGCTCGGTCAGCACCGTCTGCTCAGCGACGTCCCGTTCCCGGACCAGCAGTTCCGGCGCGGGCATCTGCGACACGGCTACGCCCGGCCTGAGGCTGGCCATAACCTGCTGCTGGGCGGTGAACCGCCTTTCCGCCGAGCCCCAGTACGCGTCGATGAGCTCAGCGGCTTCGGCTCCGGACGCGGACACCACTCTGCCCACCTCTGACAGCGGCATGTCCAGCAGACGCAGCGTGATGATCAGCCGTGCGGTGTAGAGCTGACTTTCGTGATACCTGCGGTAGCCGTTCCCCGGATCGACAGCTACGGGCCGCAGCAACCCCAGGCGCTCATACAACCGGAGAGCCTTGAGCGACAGCTGGGACCGGCGGGAGAACTCTCCGATCGTCATCCGCGCTGCCGGGCTCACCACACACGATGTCTACCCCACCGGGAACGCCACGTCGAATACCTCGTCATCTGCCGCGGCGGTATAGAAATCGGTCCAGTACGTTTCCCGGGGCGCGGCGGCGACCTGCAGGCCCTGGTCCTCGATCCATTTCCCGATCCCCCCGTAGACGTCACCGAGGCCGCCGGACTGAACCGTTCGCTTCTGGACGCGCACATAAGCCTCCCGGTGGGCCGGGATCGTGCGCGTAGCCGCACCATCCGGCGTAGCGGCGTCCGCACGCACGGGAGTACAGCACTCGACTGCCGTCTCGCCCTCGTTCGGGTTGCCCTCGTAAATCACGATGAACACTGGCTCGTCAGCCGCATGACCCCGCAGCAGATAAGGCTGCTCCGCCGTCCCGGCCGCTCTGTCTCCCGCAGGCTTGTGCACCCGTGCCATCGCTTCGGGAAGCCATCGCTCCAAGGCTTCCTGGCCGACCATGCGCTGCTCGGTGACAACAACCTGTCCTGGTACCTCTCGCATCCGAACGTCCATAACACACCCTCTCGTGACTCGTGTCCGCCGACCCGCCCAGGATCCAGCCTGCCCTTAGGGCAGGGTCAAGTGCTCACACCGGGCAAGATCAACTGCCGGAACGAGCGCTCACCTCGGCTGGCAGCATGTACCCCGGCGACCGGTAGCGCCTGCTCCCCTCCGGGTTTGAATCAGCGCTGATCCCCGGGACGGCAGAGGTCTCGCGGAGCGAAGACCGGTGCTGACGAATCTGCTTGACTGAAATTCCAGCTCAGAACATCATAATCGGATGCCTGTTTTACTGGTCAGCCGTAAGCCTGACCAGTGCCCGTACGGGCATTCGCTTGCTGCAGGGATGCCGAAGAAAGTTTCGTGGGTGCCATGCATCTGCGGTCCGGCGAGGGAAGCAGCAGGGAACGGGAGAGGCATGGGGCCACATGACCCTGTGGTGCGAGGCGTGCAGCGAGGACGATCACCGGGACACCGGGTTCTACGAACCACCCCACCAGCTCGGGCACGGCCGGATAGTCAGCGGCTGGAATTCCTGAGCGCCTCGCAGACCACCGCCAGGACCACGGAAACCGCCCGTGCCTTCGTCCGCGGCGTCACCCGGGTTTCCCTGAGTTCCTGGGGCGTTCGGCTGCGGGCGGGTAACTTGACCTGCAGTGGATACCGGCAGGCCGGCACGGATACATATCTCCAATCGTCCTTCTTGGAGTGGGGTGGCCTGCCCTCGGATCCTCATTGTCCGGTTGATCACGGTTATTTCCGTTGTTCCGGGCCGCGTGCTGAATCCCTGTCGCCGTCCGGGGCCGAGGCTAGAGTGGATGCTCATGGGGCAGGTGATCTTCATGTGCGGTCCGGCCGGAGCGGGAAAGTCCACCGCCGCTCGGAAGTACGAGCAGCAAGGCATGACCCGGCTGTCCTTTGACCAGGAGGCACGGGACCGGGGCATTGCCGCGATGCCGCTGCCGCCTGACATTCACCGCGATATCGAGGACGGCCTGCGCGCCCGCCTGGTCGAGCTCGTACAGGCCGGGGTAAACGTGGTCGTGGACTTCTCGTTCTGGTCCCGCGCTATGCGGGAGGAGTACCGCGAACTGCTCCGGCCACTGGGCGTGACACCTGCGACCGTGTACTTGGCGACCGGCCGGGCGACGGCGCTCCAGCGCGTCGCTGCCCGGGCGGCGGCTAAAGGCGACGACTTTGCGCTCAGCCCGGAGCTGGCGGCCTTCTACTTCGATCACTTCGAGCCGCCAACGCCGGAGGAAGGCCCGCTGGCGATCATTACCCACGAATAGATCTGGGGTGAGCGCGCGGCGCCCTCCCCTGACACTGAGTCACAGTACGCGAGCCCAGCGAATTCGGAACCTGTCAGATTGAGGCAGTCCGGTTCATATTCGTCAGCCGGTCACGTTGCGCGTGTTCCTGGCAGCTTCTTGATCGCCGGCGCGACGGTAGTCCTTGTGCTGTGCACCTTCCTCGGTCACTGGTACAGCGGGGACCGTCGTTCTTTTGGGGGGAGGCAGGAAGGGGGTCTGGGGGGAACCTGGAACCGGGGCTAGGGCGGCGGGGGCGGATCAGGCAGGCTGGCGGATCAGGCGGGCTGGCGGGGGCGGGTTAGGCGGGCTGGCGGGTGGCTAGCTGCTGGCTGATCACGGCGGACACGCCGTCGCCGCGCATGGTGATGCCGTAGAGGGCGTCGGCGCATTCCATCGTGCGGCGCTGGTGGGTGATGATGATCAGCTGCGAGCTCTCCCGCAGTTCCTCGAAGACCGTGAGCAGGCGCTGCAGGTTCGTGTCGTCCAGCGCCGCTTCTACCTCATCGAGCACGTAGAACGGCGAGGGGCGGGCCTTGAAGATCGCGAACAGGTACGCGATGGCCGTCAGCGACCGCTCACCGCCGGACAGCAGCGACAGCCGTTTGACCTTCTTACCCGGCGGCCGGGCCTCGATCTCGATGCCGGTGGCCAGCATGTCGTCCGGCTCGGTCAGCACCAGGTTGCCCTGCCCGCCGGGGAACAAGCGGCCGAACAGGTGCTCGAACTCGCGGGCGGTGTCGGCGTACGCCGAGGCAAACACCTCCTGGACCCGGTCGTCGACCTCCTTGACCACGGTCAGCAGGTCCCGCCGGGTCTTGCGCAGATCTTCCAGCTGGGTGGCCAGGAACGTGTGCCGTTCGGTCAGGGCCTCGTACTCCTCCAGGGCCAGCGGGTTGACCTTGCCGAGCCGGTCCAGCTGGCGCTGCGCGTCGGCGGCCCGGCGCTCGGCGCCCGCCCGCTCGAAGCGCGACGGCAGCGCGGCCTCGTCGCCGATCACCGGCACTGGCGTCTCGGGGCCGTATTCGGCCACCAGGGCGTCCGCCTCGACCCCGAACTCCTCCAGAGCGTGCTCCGCGAGCTGGGCTAGCCTGAGCCGGTGCTCGGCCCGGGCGATCTCGGTGCCGTGGGCGGTGTTCACCACCGTGTCCAGCTCGGCGGCGAGCTCACGGACCCGGACCCGGACCGCCTTGAGCTCGGTGGCGCCCCCCGCGCTGGCCGCCTCGGCCTCGGTGCGCCTGGCCAGAGCCTGGCTCACCGATTGCTCGGCCGCCTCGACCGCGTACTTGGCACCCAGCGCGACCGCACGGGCCACCGCGGCGTCGCTGGCCCGCTG
>JALYVS010000337.1 GCA_030853115.1 Actinomycetota bacterium | reverse complement strand
CAGCCCGGCCCGCGGCAGGATCCCGAACCGCAACCCCGTGGCCAGCGCAAAAGCAGGCAATCGAATCAGCCAGCTACGAAAGAAGGGACTTTGCAGACGCCCTGGGGATCACCGGTGCCTCAAGGCTCCAGGGCGAGCAGCTTGGCGGCCACCTCGTTCAGGTCCTCGCCCACCACGTCGGGCGGGGCGAACGGCGCGCCGAAGCCGCCGGCCTTGCGGCTCACCCAGCCGGTGGTCAGCCCGGCCCGCTTGGCACCGTGGCAGTCCCAGTCGTGCGCGGCGACCATCGCCATCCGATCGGGCGGCACGTCCAGGATTTCCGCCGCGTACAGGTACACCACCACGGCCGGCTTCCACCGGTATACCTCGCCGACCGAGATGACGCGGTCCACCAGCGCGCCCAGCCCGGAGCGGTTGACGAACGACGAGGCGAGGTAGGCGGACCCGTTGGTCAGGCAGGCCACCCGGATCCCGGCCTCGGTCAGGCTGGTGATCGCGGGCAGCGCGTCGGGGAAGGGCGGAAGCTCGCTGAAACCCGCCATGATCTGGGTCACCTGCTCATCGCTGATTGAGTCGCCGGTGAGCCCGCGCAGCGAGGACTCCGCGACGTCGGTGAACGTCGCGTAGTCCCCGGTCGCGGACAACGCCATTCCATCGCGCAGGGTCCGGGTGTACCAGGCTTCGAGCAGGTGGGCCGGCTGGCCTGCTTCGATGAGGCGCTCGCGCAGCGGCTCGAGCGACATCAGCGTCTCGATCATGTCGAAGGCGACCACGGCCGGGCGGTGTGTCATGGCGACTGGAGATTCGCCAGCGCGTCCCCGATGGCGCGGTAGAACGTGGGATAGGCGTACGGCATGTTGCGCAGCGTGGCCACGGGCACCTCGGCCCGGACCGCGACCTGCAGGGCGGCCAGGACTTCACCGCCGTACGGTCCGGCCGAGGTGGCGCCGACTAGCACCGACCGCTCCGCGTCCTCGATGATCTTAATGAAGCCGTCGTTGCCTGCCTTGTGTATCCAGCCTCGGGCCGAGGCCGGGATCTGGCTCACGCCGGTGCGGACCCGCAGGCCGGCCGCCCGCGCCTGTTCTTCGGTCTGGCCCACGCTGCCGATCTCCGGGTCGGTGAACGTGACCCTCGGTACCGCGCGGTAGTCGGCCTGCTCACCGCCCTGGCCCAGGATGTCGCGGACCACGATGTCCGCCTGGTACATGGACATGTGGGTGAACGCGCCCTTGCCGGTCACGTCACCGAGCGCCCACACGCCCTCGGCGGCCCGCATCCATCCGTCGGTGGGGATCGAGTGCGCGCCCGCGTCCAGGCCGACGGCGGCGACGCCGAGCGCGGTCAGCCCGAGCCGCCGGCCGGTGGCCACCAGCAGCCGCTCGGCGGTTACGGGGGAGCCCTCCAGGTGCACGGTGAAGCGGGTGCCGTCGTGGCTGACGCGCTCGGCCGGGGCTCCGGTGCGTACCGTGATGCCTTCGGCGCTGAAGATCCGCTCGATCAGCTCGCTGGCCTCGGGTTCCTCGAACGACAACAGCCGGCCGGCGGCCTCGATCACGGTGACCGCGGCGCCGAAGCGGGCGAAGACCTGAGCGAATTCGGAGCCGATGGCGCCGCCGCCCAGGACGATAAGCGACTCCGGCACCTGCTCGGCCTGAACGATGTCCCGGTTCGTCCAGTAGGGGGTCTCAGCCAGGCCGTCGACCGGCGGGATGGCGGGCGCGGTGCCGCTCGCCACCACGATGCCCTTGCGGGCGGCGAAGACCTGGCGGCCCTGCTCGGTGCTGACGGTCACCTCGCCCGGCCCGGTGATCTCGCCGAAGCCGCGGACCAGATGGCCGCCTTTGCCGGTGAACCGGTCGGCCGCCTTCTTGTCGTTCCAGGAGTCGGTGGCTTCTTCCCTGATCCGCAGCGCGACCGGCGACCAGTCGGGAGTGACGGTTGAGGTTCCCGCCATGCCGGGAACTCGCCTGGTTTCCGCGATCAGATTGCCGGCCCGAATCATCATCTTGGAAGGCACGCAACCGTAATACGGGCATTCGCCGCCGACGAGGCGGGATTCGACGCCGGTCACGTGCAGCCCGGCTTCGGCCAGGGTGCCGGCCGCATACTCCCCACCCGGTCCCATGCCGATCACGACGACATCTGTGTGCTCTGGTAGGCCCATGCCGTGACTCCTGCCCTGTGCGGCTTCCCATCATGCAGCCCCGGCCTGTTCAGGCAGGCCTTTTTACCGTAATTCAGCCGATGGCGGGACGACGGCACCAGCAGCAATCCCCGGTGGGGCCATTTCAATGATCACGCGCGCTTAAGGCCATTGCGACCCGGTTTATATCGGGGCCAGCTTGGGCCGGGTCATCCAGATCATCGAGACCGTTTCAGTGGGCGGATGGCGCCATGGAGTGATATTCACCCGTCAGTGCCGTCACCGTCGTCCTCTAGAGAAGAGATATCAAGCTCGGGCTGGCCGTGCATGAAGCTGTCGGGGTTCTCCAGGTCATCGGAGGCGGGCAGCAGGTCCGGGTGAGACCACAGGGCGTCCCGGCTGTCGATACCCCTGGCTTCAGTCAGCCGCTGCCAGATCGAGGTCGCTTCCCGCAGCCGGCGCGGGCGCAGCTCCAGCCCGACCAGGGTGGCGAAGGTGCGCTCGGCGGGGCCGCCGGTGGCCCGGCGGCGCCTGATCGCCTCGGCGAGGGCGTCGGCGTGCGACAGGCGCTCCCGCGCCGCGGCGCTGACCACCGTGGCCACCCAGCCCTCCACCAGCGCCAGCGCGGTCTCCAGCCGGGTCAGCGCGGCCTTCTGCGCGGGCGTGTCCTCGGGCCGGAACAGCCCTTCGCCGGACAGCGCGTCACGGAGCGCCTCAGGATTGGTCATGTCGACCTCCGGCATGGCTTCTTGCAGCCGCGCCATGTCGACGGTGATGCCGCTGGCGTATTGCTCGACCGCGCCGAGCAGGTGCGCCCGCAGCCACGGGACGTGCGCGAACAGCCGCTGGTGAGCGGCTTCCCGCAGGGCCAGGAAGAGCCTGACCTCGCCGGCTTCGACAGAAAGCCCCTGGCCGAACTCCGCGACCCCGGCGGGAAGCAGCGCGGCCGTGCCCGCCGCGCCGAGCGGCAGCCCGATGTCGGAGGAGCCGACCACCTCGCGGGCCAATTCGCCGACCGCCGTCCCGGTCTGGCTGCCGATCATGGCCCCGCCGATCTGGCGCATCATGGCCGCGAGCCCGCCCAGGCCGCCGAGCCCGCCCGCCCCGCCGCCGAAGGCCCCGAGCGCCTGCCGCAGTTCCTCCGGCACCTCCTCGCCGAGCTGCGCCGGGTCCGCGTTGAACATGCCGCTCATGGCTTCGACGCCCTTGGCGGCGATCGGGTCGCAGAACTTCGCCCAGACCGGGAAGGTCGCCTCGAGCCACTCAGACCGGCTCCAGGCCTCGATCTTGCGCACTCCCGAGGGGAACGAGGTGGCCTCGTCCAGCCAGAGGTCGGCTAGCCGGACGGCCTCGGTGATTTCCCGGCGCTGGGCGTCCAGGACACTCGGGTCCCCGGCCGCCACGATCGCGTGCCGGGCCACGTTCTTGGCGAGATCCCAGTTGACCGGGCCGCCGCGCCAGGACAGCATGTCGGCGAATTGCCGCAGGGCGTCGGCGAACTGCTGGGGATCGCCCATCGCCCCGAACGGACCGCCGGGCCCCGGATCGCCCGGAGCCCCGGGACCACCGGGACCGCCCGCCCCCGGGTTTCCGCCCGAGCCGGGTCCCTGGCCGCCTTGATCTTCTGGCTTGTCGGGCAGACCGAAGCCGAACGACCGGTCAGCCATCATTGGCTCTGAGGCAGGATGGAAGGGTCATGACCGTCACGTTATCTCGGGAGAAGCACACTGTGACAAACGCCCGGCGGCCGGTTCGCTCCGAGCGCAGCGCCGCACGTTCTCAGCCTATGCCCGTGGTGGCGGTCACCGGGGCGGCCAGCGGCATCGGACACGCCGTGGCCGTCAGGCTCGCCTCCTCCCGGCAGGTCAAGAAGGTCATCGCGATCGACAGCCAGCGGGGCGACATCGGCGGCGTGACCTGGCGGGTGGCCGATGTGCGCGACCCCGCCCTGGCCGGCCGCCTGACCGGCGTCGATGTCCTGGTGCACGCCGACTTTGACCTGACGCCTGATTCCGACGGCAGGGCCCGCCGGGCGTTCAACGTCCGGGGCGCTCAGACGGCGCTCACCGCCGCGGCGGCCGGGCGGGTCGGCCGCGTCATCCTGGTGACCAGCGCCATGGTCTACGGTGCCCGCCCAGGTAACCAGGTCCCGCTGTCCGAGCAGGCCCCGCTGGCCGCCGACATCGACAGCAGTGTGGCCGGGGACCTGCTGGAGGTGGAGCAGCTCGCCCGTCGCTCGCCGCGGACCAACCCGGGCATGGCGGTCACGGTGGTGCGGCCTGCCGCCCTGGTCGGCCCGGCCCCCGATGCCGTGGACACCCTGGTGACCAGGCACTTCGAGGCCCCCAGGCTGCTCACCGTGAAGGGCTGCGCCCCGCGCTGGCAGTTCTGCCACATCGATGACCTGTGCTCGGCGCTGGAGTTCGCGGTGGGCGGCGGGATTGATGGCGGCTTCGCGGTGGGCTGTGAGGGCTGGCTCGAGCAGGACGACGTCGAGCGGATCAGCGGCCTGAAGGGCATCGAGCTGCCGGCCCGGCTGACCCTCGGGACCGCGCAGCGGCTGCACCAGGTCGGCGTGACGCCCGCGCCGGCGATGGACCTGCGCTACGTGCTGTACCCGTGGGTGGTGGACTGCGCCGCGTTGCGCGAAGCCGGCTGGCACCCGGCGTTCGGCAACGAGGAGGTGCTGCGGGTGCTGCTGGATCAGCGCCAGGGCCGGCATGCGGTAGCCGGCCGGCGTATCGCGCGCAAGGAGGCGACGATCACCGCCGCGGGAGCCGCGGGGGCGACCGTCGCCGTGATCGGCACCGCCGCCATCGTCCGCCGCGCCCGCCGCCGCCGCCGGACCGACTAGCCGCCACCGGATCTAGGGGAGCCGGCGGATCTAGGGGAGCCGGCGGCCGGACGGGTAGTCTGGCCTGATGAGCGTTGTACGCCTGGTGGCGCTGCGTCAATCGGAGCTGTCGGTCGACGAGGTCAGGGCCGCCGTCGCGGACCCGGCCGCGGGCGGCATCGCGTTCTTCGCGGGCGCGGTCCGGAACGAAGATCGCCACCGTGAGGTCACCGGCCTGTCTTACTCCGCGCACCCGTCCGCGCCGGACGAGCTCCGCCGGGTGGCCGAGGCTATCGCGGAGAAATTTTCCGTTCTCGGCATTGCCGCCGTGCACCGCGTCGGTGACCTGGCGATCGGTGACCTGGCCGTGGTCGTGGCGGTGTCCTGCCCGCACCGCGGGCAAGCCTTCGACGCCTGCCGGGCGCTCATCGATGAGCTCAAGGCCTCGGTGCCGATCTGGAAGCACCAGCTGTTCGCCGACGGCCAGAGCGAATGGGTGGGCACCGCGTAACGGCCCTCAGGTTCCGCGCGTAGTCTTCGCACCATGTCCCGACGCACCATGTCCCGACGCTCTGTGACGCTGCTCATTGCCTCAGTCGGCACGGCCGCGGCGATCGCGGTCAGCGTGCTCATCCCGGTGCCTTACGTCATCCTCGGTCCGGGTCCGACGCTGAACACGCTGGGTAAAGACTCCTCAGGCCAGCCCCTGATCACCGTGTCCGGGCGGCCGTCCTATCCCACCAGCGGGCACCTGAACATGGTCACGGTGAGCTACCAGGGCGGTCCGGGCACCAACCTGAACATCTTCGCCGCGCTGGCCGCCTGGTTGAATTCCCGCGAAGCGGTGGTGCCCGAATCGGAGCTCTTCGCCCCCGGCCAGTCCCAGCAGCAGTCCCAGCAGCAGGACACGCTGCAGATGGTCAGCTCGCAGCAGACTGCCACCGCGGCGGCGCTGACCGAGCTGCACATCGGCTACGCCACCCAGGTCGTCGTCGCCCTGGCGGAGCGAGGCTTCCCCGCCTACGGCGTGCTCAAGGCCAGGGACGTGATCACCGCAGTGGACGGCAAACCGGTGACCGGGCCGACTGACCTGACCTCCCTGATCGCCACTCACCCGGCGGGCAGCACGCTGACCTTGGCGATCATCAGGAACGGCCAGAGCCAGCAGGTCCAGGTCGGGACCAGGGCCTCCGGTGGCCGCCCGGTGATGGGCGTGCAGATCCAGGAGCAGTACAAGTTCCCGTTCGACGTGAAGATCAGCGTGGGGGACATCGGCGGCCCGAGCGCGGGCATGATGTTCGCCCTCGGCATCATCGACAAGCTGACCAAGGACGACCTGACCGGCGGTAAGTTCATCGCCGGCACCGGGGAGATCACCGCGGCCGGGCAGGTGCAGCCGATCGGCGGCATCCAGCAGAAGATGGTCGGCGCGCGGCAGGCGGGCGCGACCGTCTTCCTCACCCCGGCGGCCAACTGCCCGGACACCAAGGGCGCCGTGCCCGCGGGCCTGCGGCTGATCAAGGTGAGCACGCTGACCCAGGCCGTGGACTACCTCCTGGACATCAAGGCGGGCCAGTCCGTGCCGTCATGCTGACCCGGGCCGCCGATGACGGCCCCCGGCGCGCCCCGGGGCGCGCCGGGGGACACTGAACGCGCACCACGGTCCGTTCGGCTAATAGATTTCTGCTATGAAGGTTGCTGACGCGGTGGCCGTGGCCGGCCACGAGGTGCACGTGTGCCGTCACCGGGAGGCCCGGACGCTGCTGCGCTGGCTCGGTCCGGACCTGCGCGGCCTGCGCGTGCTCGACGTGGCCGGCGGCGACGGGTACTGGGCGGGCCAGGCG
>JALYVS010000336.1 GCA_030853115.1 Actinomycetota bacterium | reverse complement strand
GGTCAGGGCGAGGCGGCCGGTGACCACCGCGGCGATCAGCGCGGCCGGCCCCCGGCCGTGGCCGGCTGATTCCGCGTGACTGAGCGCCGCGACCTGGATAAGCAGCGTCAGGACGAGCGTCACGACGCCGAACGGCCCTATGTCGGAGCGGCGCATGACGTCAAGCGCGGCGGGGCCGGGTTTGCCGCTGCCCAGGCCGTCCGCCAGGTCGGCGAGCCCGTCGAGATGAAGTCCGCGGCTGAGCAGGGCGAGCACCGCCACCGCGACGCCTGCTCCGGTCAGCGGGCCGGCCCCGAGCGGATGATCGACGGCGAGCAGGACGACCGCGGCCGCCACGCCGAGCAGCAGCCCCACAGCCGGGGCCCAGGCCATCGCCGCAGCCGCGACCCCGGCACCCGTGGTGGACCGCGCACCGCGCAGCGGAATGACGGTAAGCAGTGTCACCGACAATCTCACGCCATCCCATCTCATGCCGAGGGAGCCTACCGGTAAGCCGCCCAAAGACGTACTATCTTGAATGGGGGCCGGAACGATACCGATGGCGGTGGAAAGCGTGTCCGAGTGGTGGTCGATTGAGGTTTTCGACGCAGAGCTACAGCCCGCTCGCCGCTGGAAGGACTCCTACCAGGACAAGCTCACCGAGGCGGCGGTCACTAACGGGGCCACGTCATGGGAGTGGCACGAGCACCGCTACGGGGTCGTATTCGAGGTGCTCTTCGAGTCCGACCAGCAGTGGGAGGCGTTCCGTGCCCTTCCGGCGGTCCGTTCAGCTCTCGACGGCGTACCCGATCCCGTCAACGGCGTGATCAGCTACCGGGGTCGCGGTGGCGGGTCCGGGCCGAGAAAACCACGTCGGCCCAAGCCCGCTCCGGCGGCCAGCGCGATGACCAGACCCGAGCCAGCTGAGGAAAGGGTCTTGTGCCTGGTCGGCAGTACGGGGCATGAAGTACCTGAGTGAGGGTACAGCGCAGGACGCGGTGAGTAGATTCGGTTCGGTGGGTGAAGTACCCGGCGGGACAGTGCAGGATAAGGGGATGAGGGAAACGCGAGTCATGACCGATGGCCTGCGGGCCGCGATCGAGCACAGCGGCTATTACCCAGGTCTGGTGTCGGACGCGGTCGCCTCGGCGCTCGGGTCTGAACCGGTTACCGCTTTCGTCGTTCATCACGACGCCATCTTCGATCCGGGCATGGAAGTACGCCGTCACATGTCCGTGCTGGCGCTGACTCCGACCCGGCTGGTGTACTCGCACACCGATGAGCATCCAGCCGACGACCCTGACACCCGTCCGCGCGCTGAGACGAGCACCGAGGCGATCCGGTTCGCCAAGATTTCATCGGTCGCCCTGAGCCGGGTCGTCGCCGACCCCGAGACCTATGTTGCTGGTGTCACCATGCCGTCGGAGGTCATGCTGACCATCGGCTGGAATGTCCTGTCCCACCTGGAACTCGAGCCGGCCCACTGCGGGGATGAGAGCTGCGAGGCTGATCACGGCTATCTCGGCACCATCACCGCCGATGACTTGTCGTTGCGGGTGAGCCAGGCCGCGGATGGTGAAGATGCGGTGCGGCAGCTGCTCGGATTTGCCCGGGAGCTCTCCGATGCCACTGCGATAGGCGGTACCTGAAGACTCGCAGGGGGCCCGTTTTGCCGCCGTTTCCCGCCCGCTGGGACGATATTCAGGCAAGATGCTAGGGCTAGAGGCCGAAGCCTGACGCTGAGGCCTGACGCTGAGTGGCACCCACGAGTAGCAGATGAGGATTCCCGCATGACGCTCGAGCCGAGACATTCGCCCATCGTGCCGTCCTATGGGGCGTCGACCCTGGCTGACCTGACATCCTCGGTCCTTGCGTCCCTAGATCCCGGATCGCCGGACACGCAGAACGTTCTCGGCCTAGCGCCCGCACAACGGGCTTGCGTGCTGATCGTGGACGGACTCGGCTGGGAACTGCTCCGGGATCATCCCGCCGCCGCGCCGTTCCTGTCCGAGCTGGCGCGCAACTCCAAGCCGATCACGGCCGGGTTCCCGTCTACGACCGTGACCAGCCTCGGCTCGATATGTACCGGGCGGCCGCCTGGCCAGCACGGGATACTCGGTTACCAGGTCATGATCCCTGGTGAGAACCGCTTGCTCAACGGGCTGCGATGGGACTCCAAGGTCGATCCCTTGCGGTGGCAGCCGCTGCCGACGCTTTACGAGCGGGCTACCGAGGCGGGTATCGCGGCCGTGCACGTGGCCCAGGGCTCGTTCCGCGGTACCGGTCTCACCGTGGCGACGATGCGCGGCGCGGATTTCCGGCCCGCCGACAGCATGGGCGCCCTGGCCGCTCAGGCCGCTGCGGCGCTGGCGGAGAACACGCGCGCGTACGTGACCGTGTATCACGGCGACCTCGACGGCACCGGGCACGTGTTCGGTGTCGCCTCGGACGCCTGGTACAACCATCTGGCGCATGTCGACAAGCTGGCCGAACAGCTCGCCAGCGCGCTGCCCGCCGGAACCTGCATGTACGTGACGGCGGATCACGGCATGGTGGACATCGGCGCTGAGGACAAGCTCGACATCGACGCGATCCCTGAGCTCCGGGCCGGGCTGGCCCTGCTCGGCGGAGAACCGCGGGCCAGGCACCTGTATGCGCAGCCTGGTGCGGCCGGGGATGTCCTGGCCAGCTGGCGCGAGGTGCTCGGGGATCGCGCCTGGGTGCTGTCGAGGGACGAGGCCATCAAAGAAGGATGGTTCGGCCTGGTGGACGACCGCATGGTCGCCCGGATCGGCGATGTCGTGGCCGCTCCGGCAGGTTCGCTGGCTCTGGTGGCCCTGCAGGCAGAGCCGCGGGAGTCCGCGCTGGTTGGCATGCACGGCTCGCTCACATCCTCGGAACAGCTCGTTCCCGCGCTCGCGTTCCGTGCGGCATGACGGACGCAGGCCGCCTGCTCGTCAGCGCCCGGTCGCTCGCCGCGGAACTGGAAACCAGCCCGGGGCCGGTGGTCTTGGACGTGCGGTGGCGACTCGGGGGCCCGCCGGGCATCGGCAGTTACCGTGCGGGCCACCTGCCCGGCGCGGTGTTCACCGACCTGGATCATGTCCTGGCCGGTCCGCCCGGTCGCGGCGGGCGGCATCCGCTGCCGGATCCGGAGCAATTCCAGGCCGCGATGCGCGCGGCCGGGATCAGCCAGGACCGCTCCGTGGTGGCGTACGACGACGGGGACGGCATGGCCGCGTGCCGCTGCTGGTGGGTGCTGCGTTATTACGGGCACCGGGACGTCCGGGTTCTCGACGGCGGTTACCGGGCCTGGGTGAGTGCCGGGCTCGCGGTGACCACGACCGAGCCCGGGCCGGCGCCCGGCGACTTCACCGCGCGTGCGGGGTCGGTGCCCGTACTCGACGCGACGGGCGCGCAGGCGATCGCGCAGGCCGGGTTGCTGCTCGACGCGCGGGCCGGGGAGCGCTACCGCGGTGAGACCGAACCCATAGACCCGGTGGCCGGTCATATTCCCGGCGCGATAAGCGTGCCCACCGCCGGCAACATGAGCCCTGACGGTACCTTCTCCGACCCCGCAGAACTCGCGGCCAGGTTCGCCCAGCTCGGGGTCACCGCTCGCGCCGCTGGACAGGACGGGGAAGCGATCGGAGTTTACTGCGGTTCCGGGGTCAGCGCCGCTCATGAGGTTTTCGCCCTCGCGCTGGCGGGGATTCCCGCCGGGCTCTACGTAGGTTCCTGGTCCGACTGGGTCGCCGACCCGGGTCGCCCCGTCGCGACGGGGCAGTTACAGCGGGCGAGACCAGTTCTGGCCGGTCAGGTCTTTACCGAAACTGCGGTGGCGGCTCTCGTGGTCCAGGCTGAAGCCCGCCCGCTGGTAGATCCGCCTTGCATCTGCGAGCACGTCGTTAGTCCACAAGGTGACCTGAGAGTATCCGGCCTGACGAGCGAACCGGAGCACTTCGTCGACTAGCCGGGCACCGATTCCCAGGCCCCTGGCCCACGGCTCGACGAGCAGCAGCCGCAGCCGGGCGGTACTGGCGTTATCACGCACGCAGAATACGCAGCCCGCCGGGCTTCCGTCGACCTCGGCGATCCAGGCCGCTTCGGCACCCGGTTCCTGATGATCCACGTAGTCCGCGACGATCCTGGCCACCATGGCCTCGTATGAGGTGTCCCAGCCGAACTCCTCCGCGTAGAGCGCCCCGTTCCGCTGCACCACCCAGCCCATGTCGCCCGGCTGGGGCGGGCGGAGCAGGTAGCCGCGCGGCGGCGGTGACCCGGTAAGGGTCTCGGTGATCACGCGCATGGCATCGAGCAGCCTGCGCCGGTCCTCGTCACGGACCCCCGCCAGCATGCCACGGGTCTGCTCGGCCGACCGGGCGTCCAGGCCCGCGACGACGGAACGGCCGGTGTCCGCCAGCTCGATGACCTGCCGGCGTCCGTCAGCGGTGGAACGCCGCCTGACGATGAGACCGTCGGCTTCGAACCTGGCCAGGATGCGGCTCAAGTATCCCGGATCGATGTCCGCCATGCGGCGCAGGTCGGTGACCTCGCTGGTGTCGCGCTGGGCCAGCTCGAAGAGCAGCCGCGCTTCGGTGAGCGAGTACGGCGTGTCCAGGTACTTGCCGCGCAGCAGCCCGATCACGTTCGTGTAGAAACGGTTGAACTCCCGCACAGCTGCCACCGCAGCCTCGTTCACGCCGGCCGCGTTCATCCCCGGCTCACTCATGCCCACCACCGATATTGATTGTCTAAGTCAATTATATACATGCTCTTAGCAATCATCAGGCGCGATTAAACTTCATTCAGGCCCAGAAGAGCATCAGTTCGAACAGGCAAACGGAAGGCGGCACAGATGCGGATGCGGACGCTCGGCGGTACCGGGATCAAGGTGAGCCCGTACTGCCTCGGCGCGATGATGTTCGGCGCATGGGGCAATCCCGATCACGAGGACAGCATCCGGATCATTCATGCCGCGCTGGACGGCGGCATCAACTTCGTGGACACCGCGGATGTCTACTCGGCGGGGGAGTCGGAGGAGATCGTCGGCAAGGCGCTGCTCGGCCGCCGCGACGACGTGGTGCTGGCCACCAAGGCGCACGCCCAGATGGGCGAGGACGTCAACATGCGCGGCAACTCGCGCCGCTGGGTCGTCCGCGAGGTGGAGAACAGCCTGCGCCGGCTCCAGACCGACTACATCGACCTGTATCAGATGCACCGGCCCGATCCCGACACCGATATCGACGAGACCCTGTCGGCGCTGTCCGACCTGGTGCGCAGCGGCAAGGTCCGCGCCATCGGCTCCTCCACGTTCCCCGCCGAGCAGATCGTCGAGGCGCAGTGGGTCGCGCAGAGCCGCGGGCATGTGCGGTTCCGCTGCGAGCAGCCGCCCTACTCGATCTTCGTCCGGGGCATCGAGGGGTCGATCCTGCCCACGTGCCAGAAGTACGGCATGGGCGTCATCGCGTGGAGCCCGCTGTCCGGTGGCTGGCTCACCGGCCGCTACCGCCAGGACGTGGCCGTGGACATGAGCAGCGGACGGGCTCAGCGGCTGCCGCAGCGTTTCGACCCCGCGCTGCCCGGGAACGCGGCCAAGCTCGCCGCCGTCGAGGAACTCATCAAGATCTCCGCGGACGCCGGCTGCTCGCTGACCCACCTGGCGATGGCCTTCGTGGCCGGCCATCCCGCAGTGACCTCGGCGATCATCGGCCCGCGCACGATGGACCAGCTGACGGACCTGCTGGCCGGCGCGGAGGTGACGCTGGACGACGACGTGCTCGACCGCATCGACCAGATCGTCCCGCCCGGCGTCACGCTGAACGCCGCCGACGACGGCTGGCAGCTGCCCGCGCTTACCGACTCCGCCGCCCGCCGCCGCCCGCTGGCCGCCCGCGCCGCCGGCTAGCCCGCGCCGGGCGGTGCAATGGTGCCAATGCCCGGTACCGACTCGGGCCAGACCAAGAGCACCGGGCACGCCGCGTGATCGACGACAAACCGGGCGGCCTTGCCCAGGCTCCTGGGGCCGAGCCGGGACCGGTCGCCGTCTCGCGCCATCACCAGCAAATCCGCCTGCGCCGACGCGGCCACCACGGACCGCTCGGCCGGACCGTTGATTTCCGCCTTGTCACAGTCCCGGCCGAGCCGGTCCGCGGCCGCTTCGAGCAGGTCACTAGCCGACGCGGTGGCCAGTTCGTCGAGCCTGGCGCCGGGGTCCCGCCCGCCCCGGCCGAACATCCCCAGGTAGGCGCCGTGCGCGGCGTCAGCCACCTCGGCCGCAGTGACGTGCAGCAGGGTGTATCTGGCCCCGGCCGGAGCCAGGCTGAGGCCCGCATCCACACTGGCCCGCCACGTTCCCTCGCACACCCATATCAATACCGAACGACCGGTGGTATCACTGCTGGTCAACGTCGATCATCCTCCCAGGATGTGGAGCGCGGCCCACAGCGCCAGCACCGCGACGACCAGGCCCGCCGGTACGGTGAGCAGGCCTAGCCGGGTGAATTCCCCTAGATCCGGCGCTGACCCTCGGTCCCGCAGAATGCGTCGCCACAGCAAGGTAGCCAGCGACCCGGTGTAGGTAAGGTTCGGGCCGATGTTGACGCCCAGGAGCACGGCCAGGACGGCTCCGGCGCCGGACGGCGCGGCCAGCGGCAGCAGCACCAGGACCGCGGGCAGGTTGTTGCACACGTTGGCCAGGGCCGCGGCCAGCGCCGCCGTGGCCAGCAGGGCGGGCAGCGATGTCCCGCCGGGCAGCAGGGGGGCGAGCGCGGTACCGAGCCCGTTGCTGACCACCGCCTTGACGACGATGCCCAGGCCGAGCACGAACAGCAGGAAGGGCACGTCGGCGGCACGGACCAGGC
>JALYVS010000335.1 GCA_030853115.1 Actinomycetota bacterium | reverse complement strand
CCACCGGCTCGTCGATCAGCCGCACGTTGTAACGGGGACGCCGCACGCCCAGCGCCGCGATGATCGACCGCCGCTCGACCTGGGTGGCGCCGCTCGGCACGCAGACCAGGGCGTCGGGACGCAGCAGGCCGCGCCGACGGACCCGGTGCAAGAACGTGTGCAGCATGGCGGCGGCGGCGTCCAGGTCTGAGATGACCCCGTCCCGCAGCGGGTGAATCACCTGGATGTCCCGCGGCTCTTTGCCGGCCAGGGCGTCCGCCGCTTCGCCGACCGCGGCCACCTTGCCGACCGCGGTATCGATGGCGATCGCGCTCGGCTCCTCGAGCACGATGCCGCGCCCGGCGACCCAGACGAGCGTATTGACGGTGCCAAGATCAATCGCCACGCTACTGCGCAGACGCATGCTGCTTCTCTCTGTCCTTCGCAGCTCTAGTCCTTCGCAGCTGGGCTGACGGATCCGCCGTCCGGCTGTGATGTTCTGAGCGATAGATGAGTGTTATGGTCAACGGGCCGATGGAGGGAGACGTTAATGCGGGTACCGGGACGGCTCGTGGTTGCGTTCGGTGCGTGCGGGCTCACTGCCGCCGCGCTGGCGGCGGCCGGGCCGGGCATTGCCCTTTCCACTTCGGTGGCCGCGGGGTCCGCGGCGACGGGTTCGGTTTCACAAGCGCTTGCGGCCGCGGCCGGGGTGACGGTCCAGCCGGGCGTGATGCACGTTGGTCACGCGCAGTCCAGCCCCCCTACCACCGCTGACTGCGAGAAAGCCTACAAGGTCGCGTGCTACGAGCCCGCCCAAATCCAGCAGGCTTATCACCTGCCCGAGCTCTACGCCAGCGGCGTGACCGGCCGCGGGGCCACCATCGTCATCGTCGACTCCTACGGCTCGCCGACGATCAAGGCCGACCTAGGCGTCTTTGACCAGGCGTTCGGCCTGCCCGCGCCGCCCTCGCTGCGGGTGATCCAGCCCGCGGGCAAGGTGCCCCCCTACGACCCGAACAATTCCGACATGGTCGGCTGGGCCGGCGAGACCACGCTGGACGTGGAGTACGCGCACACGATCGCGCCGGGCGCGAGCATCCTGCTGGTCGAGACGCCGGTCTCCGAGACCGAAGGCGTGCACGGCTTCCCGCAGATCATCACGGCCGAGGAGTACGTGATCAGGCACCACCTCGGCGACGTGATCAGCCAGAGCTTCAGCGCCACCGAGCAGACCTTCCCCAGCCCGGCCTCAGTCCAGGCGCTGCGCGGCGCCTACCAGCTTGCCGCGCGCGACAAGGTCACCGTGCTGGCCGCCGCGGGGGACTCCGGCGCCGCCGACGTCAGGCTGGACGGGAGCACCTATTACCTGTTCCCGGTGACCTCGTGGCCGGACAGCGACCCGCTGGTGACCGGCATCGGCGGAACCCAGTTGCACTTGTCCGCCCACGGCCGGCCCACCGCGCCCACCGTGTGGAACGACACCTATAACAAGGCCACCAACGAGTTCGCCATCGGCGACGCGGGCCCGAACCCGCTGGCCGGCGGCGGCGGCAAGTCCATCTTGTTCCGCCGGCCGGCCTACCAGGACCGCGTGCAGAACGTCGTCGGCGGTCGCCGCGGTGTGCCCGACATCTCGATGAGCGGAGCCTGCAACGGGTCGGTGGACACCTACGGCACCTTCGGTGGCGCCCCTCCCGGCTGGACCCCGGCCTGCGGCACCAGTGAGGCCACCCCCATGTTCGCGGGCATCGTCGCGCTCGCGGATCAGGTGGCCCGGCATTCCCTCGGGCTGATCAACCCGGCCTTGTACCGGCTATCGGCCGAGCACGCCCCCGGCATCGTGGACGTGACCTCAGGCAACAACACCGTGTCGTTCAGCCAGGCCGGCCGCGAGTACACGGTGCCCGGCTTCGGTGCCCGGCCCGGTTACGACCTGGCGTCCGGGGTCGGCACGGTGAACGCTGAGTACTTCGTCCGCGAGCTCGCTTTCCTCGCCGGTCACTAACACCTTTTCCAGCCGAACGAACATCGGTGCCTCACCTCCGTATCCTTTGACCCGTTGATGACACCGAAATAACTCCCGTAACCGTGCCTGGACATGCTTGCGTTATCTCGGCACAAGCGCCGGTCGCGGCGGCTTCCTGCGAGATACATTGTCAGCGAGCGACAGTTATCGTCATCGGTCTGCGTCGCCTCCTACGTGTGCTGTGACCTCCCGTTTCTCGGTGGAATCAGCTGAACCATCACTCTTCTGTCATGAATAATCCCCGCCTTCGGGGGAAGTCGGCACCCACCCTGCTGAGGTGGCTCTTAGGGAGAGGAAGACAGGGATGGAGGACGTATTCGAAGTCCTAGCCGAGGACCATGAGGAAATCAGGCAAACGCTGGCCGAGCTCGAGAAGGGCCCGGCCGCGACGACGGGCGCCGGCGACGATCAGCTGATGCTGCGCAAGATGATGACCGAAGAGCTGATCATCGAGGAAGCCAAGCACGCCGACGTCGAGCGCGCGTACCTGTGGCCGGCCGTCCGAGAGCATGTCCCTGGCGGCGGGCCGCTCGCCGACCGGGCCATCTGCGCGGAGCTCGAGATCGGGGATGTTCTCGCCGGGCTGGACATGCTGGACGTCAGCGACCCGGAGTTCGAGGAATTGCTCAGGCAGTTCACCCGGGCCGCCCGGTGGTCCTTCGACTTCGAGGAGAGGCAGGTGTGGCCGCGGCTGCAGGCCGCCCTCCCCCCGAAAGTGGCGAGTGAGCTGGGGCGCAAGATCCTGCTGGGAAGGAAAGCGGCGGCGGTCCTGCCGCATCCGCGGGCCTGGGCCTGAGCCCGGGTGATCACCCAGGCTTACTGGATCTGCAGTGAGCCTTCAGCTAACCATCAGCTTCGTAGGGCTCACTAGAGCTAAGCAAGCAGGACAGTTCCGGCTCGTCCCGTCCTGCTCGACGAGCGACCGGACGCCCGCGACCTAAGGCGTGATACAGATGCAGGATTACAGCGGCTACAGCATGCCGCCTACCGGTGGCGGCGGCTACGGCGGTCCTACCTCACCCCTGCCCCAAGGACCTCCTCCGCCTCCTCCGCCTCCCCCGCCGCGGCGTCGCATCGGCCTGCTGAGCTACCTGGGCGTAGCGCTGGCCGCCGGGGCCCTGGGCGCGGGCACCGTCGTGGCCATCTATCACCCGACGGCCAGTTCCTCGGCGTTGCCGCCGTCCAGCAGCAGCGCTATCCCGGCTGTCCCGGTGCCGCCCCCGAGCAGCGCGGTGCCGCTACCGAGCAGCGGGCCGGGAACCAGCCCCGCCGAGTCCGCGGCGGTGCGAAAGGTCGCGCCGGGCCTGGTGATCATCAACACCACGCTGCAGTACAGCAGCGAGGCGGCCGCGGGCACCGGCATGGTGCTCAACTCCACCGGCCTGGTGCTGACCAACAACCATGTCATCGAGAACGCCACCAAGATCAGCGCCACGGTGCTGTCGACCGGCCGCACCTACCCGGCGAAGGTTGTCGGCTACGACGTGACCGGCGACGTTGCCGAGATCCAGCTGCAGGGTGCGAGCGGCCTGCACACCATCCCGGTCGGCGACTCGTCCACGGTCAAGGTGGGCGCCTCGGTGGTCGCCCTGGGGAACGCCGAAGGGCAGAGCCAGATCATCGCCGCGCCCGGCCAGATCAAAGCGCTGAACCAGAGCATCGTCGCGAGCGATCAGGGTGGCACGGTCAGCTCGGAGAACCTGCACGGGATGTTCGAGACGAACGCGAACATCGTGGCCGGCGACTCCGGCGGCCCGCTCGCCGACGCCGCGGGCCAGGTCATCGGGATGGACACCGCGGGCAACGGCGGGGGCTTCTCCCCGCAGCAATCGACCTCGGGTTTCGCGATCCCGATCGCCACCGCCCTGTCGGTGGCCCGGCAGATCTCCGCGGGCCAGGCCAGTTCCACGGTGGCGATCGGCTACCCGCCCTTCATCGGGATCTACATCGGCAAGGGGCAGACGACGAGCCCGCAGGCCCAGGCCGCCCAGCAGCAGAGCCAGGGCGGTTTCGGCGGCGCGGGCAACGGCCCGGGATCCGGCGGCAACGCGAGCTGCTACACCAGTGATGCCAACCTGACCGCGCCGGCCTCGATCGCCCCGGTCAGCTCGGGCGCCCTGGTCCTCGGCGCGATCTGCGACAGCCCGGCCAGCGCCGCGGGCCTGACCGCGGGTTCGGTCATCACCGCGGTGAACGGCCAGACGGTGGGCTCCCCGCACAGCCTGACCAGCATCATGTCGAAGTTCCGCCCTGGCACCCACGTTTCCCTCACCTGGGTCACCCCCTCCAGCCAGGACAAGACCGGCACCCTGATCCTGACCGCCGGCCCGCCCCTGTAACCCCCGCCCGCCCCTGTACCGCCCGCCCGGTCACCGGGCCCCGGCAACCCCGCCGCGGTACCCCATGGCGGAGATCACCGGCCCCGGTAATTCCGTCGCTGGAATGCTGTCAGCCCTGTACCGTGCCGATGGTGGACCTTGACCCCGCGATAGCCACGGCCTCCGTGCTCGCGCAGGCGATTCGGGACCGGCAGATTTCCAGCCGTGAGCTGCTTGACGACCTGCTGGTCAGGGCCGAGCGGCTCAACCCCGCGCTCAACGCGATTGTCGCCTGGGACACCGACCGCGCTCGCGCGGCCGCGGTGGCTGCGGACCAGGCCACCGTCCGGGGGGAGCTGACCGGCCCGCTGCACGGACTGCCGATGACCGTGAAGGACACGTTCGAGACCGAGGGCCTGGTCACCACGTCCGGCGCTCCGGAGCTGGCCCGGTACGTACCGCAGGACGACGCGGTCGCGGTCGCCCGGCTCCGGGCAGCCGGCGCGATCATCTTCGGCAAGTCCAACACCCCGATGTACGCGGGGGACTGGCAGACCTATAACGACGTCTACGGCCGGACTAACAACCCGTGGGACCTGAGCCGGACCGCGGGCGGTTCGTCGGGCGGGGCGGCCGCCGCGGTTGCCGCCGGGATCACCCCGCTGGAGCTCGGCAGCGACTTCGGCGGCTCGATCCGCAATCCGGCCCACTACAACGGCGTCTACGGGCACAAGCCATCCTGGGGCATCGTGCCCGGTCGCGGTCATATCCCCGGTCCGCCCGGGCGGCTGGCCCAGACGGACATCGCGGTGGTCGGACCGATCGCGCGCGGCGTCGCCGACCTGCGCACAGCGCTAGGCGTGGTGGCGGGTCCGCTGCCGCAGGATGCAGCGGGCTGGCGCCTGGAGCTCGATGCCGGCGCCAGCCTGGGCGACGTGCGCGAGCTCCGGGTCGCGACGGTGTTCGGCGAGGGCTCAGACGTCGTGCCGATCGCCGGTGACGTCCGCGCGAACCTGGATTCCTTCGCCGCCAGGGCCGCCGTCGCGGGCGCCAGGGTAGATGCCGTCGCGCTGCCGGTGCCGCTGGCCGAAGGGTTCGTCTCCTGGCAGGATCTGGGTTTGCCGATCATAGGCCTCGGGCTCCCGGATACGGTGTTCTCAAGGCTCGCGAGCCTTGAGGACGTTCCCGGCGATGACCCTGACCTGGCGGCAGCAAAGGCGATGACCAGCCGGTTTCGGTCGTGGATGCGGGCCACTGAGCTCCGCGAGCGCCAGCGCGTGGCCTGGGCCCAGTTCTTCGAACACTACGACGTCCTGCTGGCGCCGGTCATGCCGACCGCGGCGTTCCCGCACGATACCGAGGGCCCGATGCCTGAACGGCGGCTCGACATCGACAGCGCCGCGGTCTCGCACCCCGTGGCCGCGGCCTGGTGCATGGCGATCGGATCGGCCTTGCTTCCCGTAGTGACGCTGCCCACGGGCCTGAACCGGGCCGGCCTGCCGGTGGGTGTCCAGGTGGTCGGCCCGTTCCTGTCAGACCTGCGGCTGCTGCGGATGGCCGAGCTCCTGGACGCCGCGGCCGGCCCCGGCTTCATCCCGCCACCGCGCCTCAATAACTGACCCTGCGACCCGCCCCCCGCCGACCCTGCGGCCGCCCGTTAGGACGGTGCCGATTAATGATGCTCAGACCGCCGGGGTGCAACGTCGGGGAGCTTAGGTCCGCTGGCGGTTGTGATGGCTGATGCAGGTGGGCGCGGTACCACGGGATCTAGCCGGCACGATGGTCCGTCACTATTGCTGGTGACGATGCACGGTGATGCCCTGGCGTCTAGGCGGCTTCGGGCATCGGATGCCTTAAAACGTCCAGGATGGAGCCGCGTCGCGGCCGGACCCGGCGCCCGGCATGAGCACGGGTCTGCCGCTGGGCCCGCGTCAGCCGCTTGCGCCCCGGTAGCCTCCCCGGTCCGGCCGTCCGGCAAGATGGGGCCATGGCCATCAGGGAGCTAACCGCGGATGACGCCACGTGGGCGGCCGAGCTCATGGAGCAGCGACGGCAGGTCTACGCCCGTTATTCGCCCGTGCTCTGGCGTCCCGCCCAGGACGTCACCGAATTGCACACGCGTTTCCTCCGGCGCCAGATCGCCTCGCCCGCGAACGTCGCCCTGCGCACCGACCACGGCTTTATCATCGGCCAGCGCCAGGCCGGGGAGGGGTTCGTGGACGACTTCGCCGTCGATGCGGAGGGCAGCTGGGACACCGATGGCGCTGACCTGCTCCGCGCGACGTGGCAGCGGCTGGCCGCCGAGAACGGCTTCGACGCGCTGCGCGTGGTGACGGCGCATGCCGACGAAGACAAGTCGCGGATGCTGACCGGCTTGTCCATGGAACTGGCCAGCCAGTGGTGGGTCCGCGAACTGGACCCCGTAAGCCCCCCTTCCGCCCCCGCGAGCCCGCCCGCTCCCGCGAGCCCGGCTGCCCCCGCAGGTCAGCCCGCCCCCGCGGATCAGCCCGCCCCCGCGGGTCAGCCCGCCCCCGCGGGTCAGTCCGCCCC
>JALYVS010000334.1 GCA_030853115.1 Actinomycetota bacterium | reverse complement strand
GGGGCGGCCTGGGCGAGCCGGGTGAGCAGGTCCGCCGGGCCGGCTGAGCGCTTATCGGCGAACTGCCACTCCCGGACCAGCGCTGCGCCGTCGGGGCCGGGATCGAAGGTGCCGCCCCGGAAGCAGCCCGCCGCCGCCAGCGCCGCGATGCCGGGGTCGTCGTCGGGAACATCCTGCAGGTACGCGACCGCGTCCAGCAGGCAGATAACGCTGCGCGCCACGTGGACCGCATTGGGGCCCGCGCTGTCCAGCCGCCACCAGGCCCTCGCCCGCAGGAATTGCCCCACCAGCATCGCTTTAGTCACGAGGAGTAATTTTAGCAGTACTAGGCGTTACTAACGCTGGTTCCCCGGTGCTGGTTCCCCAGATGGCGGTTTCCCCGGTGCCAATTTCCTCAGATGTCGATGCGGGAGGGGTCGAGCTCGGCGGCACCGCCGACGATGAAGTCGCGGCGGGGGGCGACCTCCGAGCCCATCAGCAGGGCGAACATGTCCGCCGCCACGCTGGCGTCTTCGATCTTGATCCGGCGCAGGGTGCGGTGCCGGGGATCCATGGTGGTCTCGGCGAGCTGGGAGGCGTCCATCTCCCCCAGGCCCTTGTACCGCTGGACCGGCTCTTCCCAGCGCTGACCACGACGCTCGAGCTCGAGCAGCGTGCGGTGCAGCTCGGCGTCCGAGTAGCAGTAACGGTACTTGGGCTGGCCCTTACGGACATTCTTTAGCGCCACCCGGTGCAGCGGGGGGACCGCCGCGAAGACCCGGCCGGCGTCCAGCATCGGCCACAGGTACCGGTGGAACAGCGTGAGCAGCAGGGTGCGGATGTGCGCGCCGTCCACGTCGGCGTCCGCCATGAAGATGATCCGCTGGTACCTGGCCGAGTCCAGGTCGAACGAACTGCCCGAGCCCGCGCCGATCACCTGGATGATCGCGGCGCACTCGGCGTTCTTGAGCATGTCCGCCAGTGACGCCTTCTGCACGTTCAAGATCTTGCCCCGGATCGGCAGCAGCGCCTGGAACTCCGAGTCCCGCGCCACCTTCGCGGTGCCGAGCGCGGAGTCACCCTCGACAATGAACAGCTCACTGCGGTCATCGGCCGACCGGCAGTCGACCAGCTTAGCGGGCAGCGACGAGCTGGCCAGGGCGGACTTGCGCCGCTGGTTGTCGCGGTGCTCGCGGGCGGCGATCCGCGCCTTGGCCGCCGACACCACCTTCTCGAGAACCGAGCGAGCCTGCTGCTTGGCCCCGCGCGGCGGGTTCTCCAGGTAGGCCTTGAGCTGCGCGCTCACCACCTGCGCCACGATCCTGGACGCGGCCGGGGTGCCGAGCACCTCCTTGGTCTGGCCCTCGAACTGCGGCTCGGGGACCCGGACCGAGACCACCGCCACCAAGCCTTCGGCCACGTCCTCCTTGGTCACGGGCTCGTCGCCGTTCTTCAGCAGCCGGGCTGCCCGGAGCTGCTCGTTCAGCGTCCGGACCAGGGCCCGCTCGAAGCCGGTGACGTGGGTGCCGCCGTGCGGGGTGGCGATCACGTTCACGAACGAGCGGAGCACGTTCTCGTAACTCGTCCCCCACTGGAGCGCCACGTCCACGTCCAGCTCGCGCTCGACCTCGGTGGCGGTCATGTGACCCTGGTCGTCCAGGACCGGGATCGTCTCGGAGAACTGGCCAGAGCCGGTCAGCCGCAGCACCTCGGTGACCGGCTCGGCCGAACCCAGATGGGCGCAGAACTCGCTGATGCCGCCGTCGAAACGGAACTCGGCGTGCCGCGGGCCCTCGTCCTCGTCCGCGCCACCGCCCTCGGCGCGAATGCTGATGGTCAGGCCCGGCACCAGGTATGCGGTCTGCCTGGCCCGCTCGGTCAGCGCGTCGAAGCTGAACCTGGCGTCCTTGAGGAAGACCTGGCGGTCCGGCCAGAACCTGATCCTGGTCCCGGTGGCGCTCTTGGCCGGGCCGCTTTTCGGCCGGCCGAGCCGACGCAGCCCGGCTCGCTTGGTGAAGTCCGCGTCCGGGCCGGGCGCGGTGAACTCGCCGGTGACACCGCGGCGGAAGCTAGCCGCCCAGGTCTGCCCGTCCCGGTCCACCTCGACGTCCAGCCGCACGGCCAGCGCGTTGACGACCGAGGCGCCGACGCCGTGCAGGCCGCCGGAGGCCGTGTACGAGCCGCCGCCGAACTTTCCGCCCGCGTGCAGCCTGGTCATCACCAGCTCTACGCCGGAGAGCTTGGTCTTGCGCTCGACGTCGACCGGGATGCCGCGGCCGTCGTCCCGGACCTCGGCCGAACCGTCGGCGTGCAGCACCACCTCGATACGCGAGCAGTAGCCGCCCAGCGCCTCGTCTACCGCGTTGTCGATGATCTCCCACAGGCAGTGCTGCAGCCCGCGGCCGTCGGTCGACCCGACGTACATGCCAGGACGCTTGCGCACCGCGTCCAGGCCCTCCAGGACCGACAGGTGCCTGGCGGTGTAGGCGTCAGCCGGGGAGCCTGCGGAGGCGGCCGCAGCGGCCCGGGAGGCAGCGGTGAGGGTGGGCACGAGCGGCCGATCTCCTTCCGAAGACCTGTGCTTCGAAGACACGGTATGGCCACGAGGGCCCTAGTTGCAGGGTAGCGTTCCGGGCCGGCTGCCGGCGGCAGGCCACGCGGCGGGGGCGGAAATCCCAGACCAGCCATGACGAATGCATCAACGTCCGGCAATCGGGTACGAACGGATTGAGAATCACACGGTGCCTGTGTGCCACCGGTACTGCACCCCAGTACCGGTAGGACACAGGCATCGTGTGGTACTGGTGGCAGATGTGACCACGCTGAGTCCAGGTACGGTTTCGCTTGTGGCGTACAGCACCCAGAGTAGGGAACGCTGACGGCGGGGTATGTGTTGTGCTGAGCTGTAAGGGCAGAAAAACCGAGCCAGACGGATATAGATGCCGGAGGCACGACGCGAGAGGAAGGCGACCTTGACCGGAGCTATAGCCCCCACCAAGCCGCTGACCGCGCTGGACGTCTGCGATCGATGCGGAGCCCAGGCGTATGTTCGCGTACTCCTTGCTAATGCGGGGGAGCTACTTTTCTGTGCGCACCATGGCCGCGAGCATGCCCAGGCGCTGGCCAAGGTCGCCGTGGACATCCAGGATGAGAGCAACCGGTTGTCGGAGCCGCAACCTCATTAGCAACGCGGCCATAGCAGGCACGGCAAAGACGCCGACGTCAGTTTAGTTATGACGTCGGTTTTCTTTGTGCCCAGTGGCGGATGCTGCCCCGGGTCCGGCGACGTCGAGCCGCGGCCGTCCATGCCCGGGCGCCGCCGAACCTGGTCCAGGCGGGGGGAATCGCGAAGCCCCGGGCAGCTGGAAGGCTGCCCGGGGCCCGCAGTACGGATCGTTCGGAAAAGGGTGGTTAATCCAGGTAGTCGCGGAGGACCTGGGACCTGGACGGGTGACGGAGCTTCGACATCGTCTTGGACTCGATCTGGCGGATCCGCTCGCGGGTGACGCCGTAGACCTTGCCGATCTCGTCCAGGGTCTTGGGCTGGCCGTCGGTCAGCCCGAAGCGCATCGACACCACCCCGGCCTCCCGCTCGGACAGCGTGTCGAGCACCGAATGCAGCTGCTCCTGTAGCAGCGTGAAGCTGACCGCCTCGCCGGGCTGGATCGCCTCGGAGTCCTCGATCAGGTCACCGAACTCGCTGTCGCCGTCCTCGCCAAGCGGGGTGTGCAGGGAGATCGGCTCACGGCCGTACTTCTGAACCTCGACGACCTTCTCCGGGGTCATGTCGAGCTCGACCGCCAGCTCATCCGGGGTCGGTTCGCGACCCAGGTCCTGGAGCATCTGACGCTGCACCCGGGCGAGCTTGTTGATCACCTCGACCATGTGCACCGGGATCCGGATCGTCCGCGCCTGATCCGCCATCGCCCGGGTAATCGCCTGCCGGATCCACCAGGTGGCATACGTGGAGAACTTGTAACCCTTGGTGTAGTCGAACTTCTCCACCGCCCGGATCAGGCCCAGGTTGCCCTCCTGGATCAAGTCCAGGAAAAGCATCCCGCGGCCGGTGTACCGCTTGGCCAGCGACACCACCAGGCGCAGGTTGGCCTCGAGCAGGTGATTCTTAGCCCGGGTGCCGTCCTCGGCGATCCACTCCAGGTCGATCCGCGCGTCGGTATTCAGCGTGCGGCGTCCCTCGGCCAGCTTCTCCTCGGCGAACAGGCCCGCCTCGATCCGCTTGGCCAGCTCGACCTCCTGCTCGGCGTTGAGCAGCGGGACCTTGCCGATCTGCTTCAGGTAGTCCTTGACCGGGTCCGCGGTCGCGCCCGCCACCGCCACCTGCGCGGCGGGCAGGTCGTCGTCGTCGTCGCCGAAGACGAAGACCTCCTCGTCCTCGCCGCCGGCGTCCGGCGCGATCTTGACCACACGCGCGCCCGTCGCCGCTTCGGCCCCTTCGGCCTCCGCGGCGGGCTGGTCCGGCCCGGACCCGCCCTCAGCGCCGTCCGGCCTATCGGCTTCGTCGACGGCCAGGTCCTCGGTAACGACCGCATCGGCGATGTCGGGCTCCACCAGGTCGGCGTCGGCGAGCACAGCCTGCAGGTCCACGTCATCGGCGTCGTCAAGGTCACCAAACTCAGGATCCGCGGTTTCCAGATCCCCGTCGCTGCCGGGATCTATATGGTCGAGATCAACCACGGTTAGGCTGGTATCCGCGTCGGCGCGCACCTCGGAACGCTCATCCGGGTCCTTGAGTCCAGAACCGGCCGCGCGCGGAGCCGCGTGCACCGCCTGATCCTCAACGGCCCGGGGCTTGGCGTCCGGAGTCCTGGGGCGCTTCCGCGCTGCGGAATGGGCAGCGCTCACGACCACGGTCACCCCTTCCTTCGCTGGATAGATGCCACTCGGGACAGATTCAACCCGCCTGCCTCCCACTCATCACCATAGGCTCCGGCCGGGAGTGACTTGTACGCCTCGCCCGGGTCCCCCTCACCGTGGATCGCCTTGCGGCACATGCACAACAAGCACCGTCACGTCGTCGTCTTGCTCGTGACCAGCGAGCATACGTTCCACCAGATACTCCAGAAGCCGCCCGGGGCTGGCCAGCACGTCCGCGTCGGCTCGTGCCGCCACCGCGGCCAGCTCCTCGAGGCCCGCATCCAGGCCACGCTTCCTGTTCTCCACCAGACCATCAGAATAAAAAACCGCCGTGCTCCCGGGCCGCAGGTTGAACGCGTGCTGCTTCCTCGGGCTGGCCCAGCCCAGCGGAGTCCCGGCGTCGGCCTGATCGAAGCGCGGAGCGCATCCGGCCTCCAGAACAAGGGCCGGCAGATGGCCGGCATTCCCGAGCACGCCGTCACCGGTTTCCGGGTCGATGACCAGGTAAGCGACGGTGGTCACCTGCTCCTCCTGCTCGGTGGCGCTGAACAGCCGGTCCAGGCCGCCGAGCACCGCCGCCGGACGGGGATCGCTCAGCGCCAGCGCGCGCAGCGCATTGCGCACCCGGCCCATCCCCGCCGCCGCGGTCAGGCCCTTGCCCATCACATCGCCGAGCGTTACCGCCAGCCGGTGATCAGCCAGCCGGAAGGCGTCGTACCAGTCGCCGCCGATGTCCATGTTCTTGGCGGGCCGGTACTTGGCCACCAGCACCAGGCCAGGCACGCTCGGCAGCTGGTCGGGCAGCAGGCTGCGCTGCAGCGTCTCCGCCGTCTTGTGCTCCCGCTCGTACATCGCGGCCCGCTCCACCGCGAGCGAGCACTGGCCGGCCAGTGCCTCCAGGAAGACCCGCTCCTCCTCGGTGATCTTCCTCGGCCGGCCGAACGAGAACCGCAGCGCGCCCAGCGGCGCGCCGGCCGCCAGCAGCGGCAGACCCACCCAGGACCGCTCATCGGAGGCCGCGACCCGCTCAGGATCGATGTCGAGCTCATCCTCGAACTGCCTGCGCAGGTCCTCGGGATCTTCGACGAGGACCGGCCGCCTGGTCGCGATCGCCTTGGTCATCACGCTCGGCGAGGCCAGGGTCAGCTCGCCGCCCGCCGAGTCGGGCGCGTCGCGCAGGTCGTCGTTGACGACGCGCAGCCGGGCGCTGTCGGGATCCAGCAGCACGACGGCCGAGCGCAGCGCGCCGATCGCGGTCCGGCCGACCTCGGTGATGACCTCGACCACCTGCTCGACGGTCAGCGCCTCGGCCAGCATCGAGGTGGCCTGCTGCAGCCGGGCCGTGCGCAGCGCCGCGGCCGACAGCTGTTCGGTCAGCCGGCCGCGCATCTCCTCGGCCTCGCGCTGGCTGGTGACGTCGGTGCTGGCGCCGACCCACTCCGCGATCTTGCCGTCCCGCTCGATCGGCACCGCACGCACGTCGTAATGCCGGTAGGAGCCGGCCTTGGTCCGGATCCGGTAACGATCGTCAAACACCTTGCCGGTCCGGACGCATTCGCGCCAGTCCCGTTCGACCCGCTCCCGGTCCTCGGGGTGAATCGCCGCCAGCCAGCCGGACCCGACGTACTCCTCGACCGACTGCCCGGTGATCCACCGCCATTCCGGCGCGTCTTCTTTCATCGCGCCGTCCGGCGCCGCCACCCAGACCACCTGGGCGCCGCCCTGGACCAGGGACCGGTAACGCTCCTCGCTGCGCCGGATGTCCGCCGCGATGGCCTCGGCGGCCGCCAGCGCCTCGGCCGCCTCGGCCGACGGGCCGGACCCGTTGAGCAGGGTGAGGCCGATACCGAAAATCTCTCCGGTCGCGTCGTGCACCGGGAACCAGCAGGCGCAGGCGGACCCTGCGGGCGCCGGGGACCCTGGGGGCGCCGGGGACGGTGAGGATCCCGCGGACCCGTCGTCCGGGACGGGCCCGTCCGTCAGGTGGCTTGCGCCGGGCACGGCATGCGTGCTGGGTACGCC
>JALYVS010000333.1 GCA_030853115.1 Actinomycetota bacterium | reverse complement strand
CCCCGGGACCGGCTTTCCTGGCTGGTCCCGGGGCCCGCGCGCCTCAGAACTCGTACTGGACGGACACCGGACCCCCGCTTAGGTCCAGGCGAGCATCCGGATCGGGTCCTCGAGCATGGCGCCGATGTCGCGCAGGACGGCGGAACCGAGTTCCCCATCGACGACGCGATGGTCGAAAGACAGCGACAAGGTGCAGGCTTGGCGCACCGCGAGCTGTCCGTCTACTACCCACGGTGTATCCCTGACCTGCCCGAACGCAAGGATGCCCGTTTCTCCGGGGGTGAGGATCGGCGTCCCGGCGTCGACCCCGAACACGCCCACGTTGGTGATCGTGATGGTGCCGCCGGCCAGGTCGGCCGGGGTGGCCTTGCCCGCCCGCCCGGTTTCGGTCAGCGTCTGCAGGTGGCGGGCCAACTCGGGCAGCGGCAGGACCCCCGCGTCCTTGATGTTCGGCACGATGAGCCCGCGCTCGGCGGCGACCGCGATGCCGAGGTTCACGTAGTGCTTGACCACGATCTCCTCGGCGGCACCGTCCCAGGACGAGTTGATGAGCGGATGCCTGGCCACCGCGGTGAGCAGGGCCCGGGCCACGAAGAGCAGCGGCGACACCCGCACGCCCGCGTACTCGGGCAGGTCACGCACGCGCCGCACCGCGGCCATCGTCTCGGTCACGTCGACCTGCAGGAACTCGGTGACATGCGGGGCGGTGAACGCGCTGGCCACCATGGCCGCGGCCATGTGCTTGCGCAGGCCCCGGACCGCAATGCGCTCCTCGGCGCCCGGGCTGGCCGCCGTAGCCACAGCGCTGGTCCCGGCCCCGTTTTCCGCGACCTTATGCACCGAACGAGCCTGGGTATCACCGGCCGCGGCCCGCTGCACGTCATCCCGGGTGACCGAGCCATCGGGCCCGGTGCCGGCCAGCTGGGCCAGGTTGATGCCGAGGTCCTTGGCCAGCCTGCGTACCGGCGGCTTGGCCAGCGCCCGGACCGCGGCCACCCCCGCCGCGAGCGTCTCCCGCACGGCCACCCCGGCAGCAGGCGTCTCGGCAACGGGCGTCTGGGAAACAGGGGACACCCCGGCACCCAACTCCGGTGATCCGGTCGGTATCTCGGCGGTTTCCGGGCGGCCGGCGGCCGCGGCGATGGCCGGTACGGTCTTGCGCGCCCGCCGGATGGTGGACGCCTCCTTGACCCCGTAGCCGACCAGGACCGCCTGCCGCTGGGGCTTATCCGCCGGGGGCTGATCCGCCGGGGGCTGATCCGCCGGCTCCGGGGTTTGCGCCGTGGTCATGACCGGCTCGGGGGCAGGAACCACGGTCCGTTCGGATCCGGCCACCTCTACCGCGATGATGGGCACGCCTACGTCGACGGTCTGGCCTTCTTCGACCAGCAGCCGGGCCACCGTCCCGTCCCAGGGGGATGGCAGCTCGACCACTGCCTTGGCGGTCTCGATCTCCACGATAATCTGGTTGACCTCGACCTGATCTCCTGGCTTGACGTGCCAGGCCACGATGTCCGCCTCGGTCAGGCCCTCGCCTACGTCAGGAAGCTTGAACTCCTTGAGCTCGGTCATGATCGCCTCTCACCTTTTAAAGTCCTCAGTAACCGAACGTGCGGTCGACGGTGTCCAGGATCCGGTCCAGGTCGGGCAGGTAGTGATCCTCGAGCCGGGACGGCGGATACGGGGTGGCGAAGCCGCCGACGCGCAGCACCGGCGCCTCCAGGTGATAGAAGCATCGCTCGGTCACCCGGGCGGCGATCTCGGCCCCGATCCCCGCGTAGACCGGTGCCTCGTGCGCGACGACACAGCGGCCGGTCTTGCGCACCGAGGCGCTGATCGTGCCGACGTCCAGCGGGGACAGCGAGCGCAGGTCGATCACCTCGATGCTGCGGCCATCCTGACGAGCCGCGAGCGCGGACTCCAGGCAGGTCCGGACCAGCGGGCCGTAGGTGAGCAGGCTCACGTCGGTGCCCTCGAGCACGGTTTTCGCCCGGTCCAGGGGCAGCGCATCGGCTACCCCCGCCACCATGTCGACCTCACCCTTGTCCCAGTACCGTCGCTTCGGCTCGAAGAAGATCACCGGGTCGTCGGAGCTGATCGACAGCTGGATCATCGCGAACGCGTCGGCCGCGTCCGCGCAGGCCACCACCTTCAGGCCCGCGGTGTGCGCGAATAGCACCTCGGGCGACTCGCTGTGGTGCTCGACCGCGCCGATCCCGCCGCCGAACGGGATGCGGATCACGATCGGCAGGCTGACGTGCCCGAGGGACCGGTAACGCATCTTGGCCAGCTGGCTGATGATCTGGTCGACCGCCGGGTAGACGAAGCCGTCGAACTGGATCTCGCAGACCGGCCGGTAGCCGCGCAGCGCCAGCCCGATCGCGGTGCCGACGATGGCCGACTCGGCCAGCGGCGTGTCGATCACCCGGGCCTCGCCGAAGTCTTTGTGCAGACCGTCGGTGACCCGGAAGACGCCGCCGAGCTTGCCGACGTCCTCGCCCATGATCAGGACCTTGGGGTCGTTCTCGAGCGCCTTGCGCAGGCCCGCGTTGAGCGCCTTGGACAACGTGAGCGTGGTCATCGCCCGGCCTCCCCGGCGAAAGAGTCCAGGTAGGCCGCGTACTGCTCGCGTTCCTCCCGCAGGATCGGGGTGAGCTCGCCGTACACGTTGTCGAAGATAGCCAGCGGCGGCGGATCCGGCATGGCCCGGCACGCCTCGCGCACCCGGGTACCGACCTGCTTGGCTTCCGCGTCGATGTCCGCGAAGAAGTCCGGGCCGGCCAGCCCGGTGCGGGCCAGGTACGCCCGGACCCGCTCGATCGGGTCCCGCAGCTTCCACATCTCGAGCTCGCTGGCCAGCCGGTACCTGGTCGGGTCGTCGGTGGTGGTGTGCGCGCCCATCCGGTAGGTGAACGCCTCGATCAGGGTCGGGCCCTGGCCTTCCCTGGCGGCCTGCATGGCTTTCTTCGTCACCGCGTAGCAGGCCAGCACATCGTTGCCGTCGACGCGCAGCCCGGGGAAGCCGAAGCCGCGGGACCGCTGGTAGAGCGGGATGCGGCTCTGCTTCTCCAGCGGCTCGGAGATGGCCCACTGGTTGTTCTGGCAGAAGAACACGATCGGCGCGTTGAACACCGACGCCCAGACAAAGGCCTCGTTCACGTCGCCTTGGCTGGTGGCGCCGTCGCCGAAGTAGGCGATGACCGCCTCACCGGGCCGCTCCCCGGCCTCCGGGTCAGCCGGGTCGCGCGGCTCCTCCGGGTCGCGCGGGCTCTTCGGGTCGGCCGGGACCTTCGGGTCCCCGCCGACGGCGCCGTCGCGCTGGATGCCCATCGCGTAACCGGTCGCGTGCAGGGTCTGGCTGCCGATCACGATCGTGTACAGGTGGAACTTGTGCTCCTCGGGGTCCCAGCCGCCGTGGCTGACGCCCCGGTAAAGCTCGAGCAGCTTGACCGGGTCGATGCCGCGGCACCACGCTACGCCATGCTCGCGGTAGGTGGGGAAGACCATGTCCTGCGGCCCGAGCGAGCGGGCGGAGCCGATCTGGGCAGCCTCCTGGCCGAGCAGCGAGGCCCAGATGCCGAGCTCACCCTGGCGCTGCAAGGCGATCGCCTCAGTGTCGATCCGGCGGACGAGCACCAGGTCCCGGTACATGGCCCTGATGTCGCCGGCGGAGAGGTCGAGCGGGTAGTCGGGATGCTCGATCCGCTCGCCCTCCGGGGTGAGCAGCTGGACGAAGCCCTCGTGGTCGGGGACTTCCGGTGCGGGCTGGTCGGGCAGGGCTTGGGGCAGCGCGGTTGTGGTCGCGGCGCCGGATTCAAACGTCACGTGCCACTCCTTTCCGGGCCGGGAACTGGGATCACCAGTAGCCGGCCAGACGGCCTGAGGTTCCCGGACGCATCTGGTGCGAAGCTGTCGCGTACGCTGCGTGCCCGGTGGGGCGCACGCGTCCGCGGTCCCGGGTGGGACGCTCTTCACCAGACGATATATGCCCGTGCTGGCCCTGGAGGATTCGTGGCCCGAATGATCGTGGAAGTAATGCTCAAGCCGGAGATTCATGACCCGCAGGGGGACGCCATCGCTAGCGCGTGTCACCGTCTCGGGTTCGGCCAGGTGCTCGGAGTCAGGCAGGGAAAGAGGTTCGAGGTCGAACTCGAAGGCCCGGCGGATGACGCGGCTGTTACAGCCGTCACAAACCTGGCGCGGGACCTGCTGTCGAACCCGGTCATCGAGGAATTTACGGTGCACCAGGGATAGGCCGGCCCGCAGAAAATACCGGTCGTGACGCGCAGCCGGGGTTTCGGTGGCGTTAACGGGGAATCACTCGAACTGTGAGTACCGGTGGCAATATCCGCGTGAAGTCGGTTCCTGATGTGACGTTCTGCCTGGTTTTCCAATCTGAGACCCTCAGCGTGCCGGTGATGCGCCGGGTGCTCGGTGACACCCTGCGCGGCCTCGGCGTGGACGCGGAATCGGTGTACGACATCTTGCTCGCGGCCACCGAAGCCTGCACTAACGTCCTAACCCATGGTGGCCACCAGGTCAAGAGCTATCAGGTGCTGACCAGCCTGGGTGCGGTCGGCTGCCAGGTGGAGGTGGCGGACGAGGGCAGCGGCGTGCCGCCGGAGTCGCGCGGACTGGCCGCCCAGGCCGGACCGGAGCCGCTGGTGCCGGGATCCGCGCCGCAGACGCCGGTCGTTCAGCTGCCCGAGTCGGGCCGCGGCCTCGCGATCATGCGCGCCTTCGTCGACAACGTCACGCTTGACAGCCAGCCCGGACGCGGGACGGTAGTCACCCTGCGCAAGCACATCAGCTGGACCACGGACGCCCCGCTGCGGCACTTCCAGGCGGCCAGCTAGGTTATGTGGTCCGCTCTGTCGTCCACTCGCCTCCGGGCCGCCTCGAGGCGCTTGCTCCCTCCTGGCTCGTTCCCCGCTTCTGCAGTCCCGGGAGCGCCGCGGCCCGTTGGCTCGTGAGGGGAAATAAGCTTTGCCGGTGCGGATAGGGGTTATCACTTTTCCCGGGTCACTAGATGACCGGGACGCGGCACGCGCGGTCCGGCTGGCCGGGGCGGAGCCGGTCGGTCTGTGGCACGGCGATCGTGAGCTGCGGGGCGTGGACGCGGTGATCCTGCCCGGCGGGTTCTCCTACGGCGACTACCTGCGCTGCGGCGCGATCGCCAGGTTTGCCCCGGTCATGCGCGAGCTGGTGCCGGCCGCCCGGGCCGGGCTGCCGGTGCTCGGCATCTGCAACGGCTTCCAGATCCTGTGCGAGGCGCAGCTGCTGCCGGGCGCGCTGACCCGCAACGCCGGGCTCCGGTTCGTTACCCGTGACCTGCGGCTGCGGGTCGAGAACCCGCGGACGGCGTGGACCCGGGCCTACCGGCAGGACCAGCAGATCACGGTGCCCTTGAAGAGCGGGGAGGGGGCTTACGCGGCCGACCCGGGTACGCTCGCGGAGCTCGAGGCATCCGGCCAGGTCGTCATCAGGTACGCCAGCGGCAACCCGAACGGCTCCGCGGCCGGCGTCGCCGGGGTGTGCAACGCCGCGGGCAACGTGGTCGGCCTGATGCCCCACCCCGAGTACGCGGTCGATGATCTCACCGGCCCGTCGGCCGACGGCCTCGGCTTCTTCGTATCGGTGCTAGCGGGGGTTACGGCATGAGCGGACAGTACAGCGTGCCCGCGGATACCGTCACGCGGGCCCGCCAAACCCCGGATCAGCCGCAACCCTTTGCCGAGCTCGGCCTGACCGAGGCCGAGTACGCCAAGATCATCAGCACTCTGGGCCGCCGCCCGACCAGCGCCGAGCTAGCCCTGTACTCGGTCATGTGGAGTGAGCACTGCTCGTACAAATCCTCCAAGGTCTACCTGCGGCAGTTCGCGGACAAGGCACCGCCGTCCGCCGCGCTGCTCGCGGGTATCGGCGCCAACGCTGGCGTGGTGGACATCGGCCAGGGCTACGCGGTCACCTTCAAGATCGAGTCGCACAACCATCCGTCCTACGTCGAGCCGCATCAGGGCGCGGCTACCGGCATCGGCGGCATCGTCCGTGACATCCTCGCCATGGGCGCGCGCCCGGTGGCGGTGATGGACGCGCTCAGGTTCGGGCCCGCCGCGGCGCCGGACACCGGCCGGGTGCTGCCCGGGGTCGTCAGCGGCATCTCCTTCTACGGAAACTGCCTGGGCCTGCCCAACATCGGCGGCGAGCTGGACTTCGACCCGAGTTACGCCGGGAATCCCCTGGTCAACGCGCTCTGCGTCGGGGTGATGCGGCACCACGACCTGCAGGTCGCAGAGGCCACCGGCCCGGGGAACCAGGTGATCCTATTCGGCTCTACCACCGGCCCCGACGGGGTCGGCGGGGCCTCGGTGCTGGCCAGCGCGGCGTTCGGCTCGGCGGCGGGGGAACAAAGCGCGAAGCGCCCCAGCGTGCAGGTCGGGGATCCTTTCACCGAAAAGCTGCTGATCGAGTGCTGCCTCGAGCTCTACGCCGCGGGCCTGGTCGTCGGCATCCAGGATCTGGGCGCGGCCGGGGTGGCGTGCGCGACCACGGAGCTTGCGGCCGGGGGTACCGGCGGCATGGCGGTGCGGCTGGACGCGGTGCCGCTGCGCGATGCGTCCCTGGGACCGCCCGAGATCTTGATGAGCGAGTCGCAGGAACGCATGATGGTGGTCGTCGAGCCCGCCCGGGTCACCGAGTTCCTCGCCGTCTGCGCCAAGTGGGACGTCCGGGCCGCGGTCATCGGCGAGGTCACCGGCACCGGCAGGCTGGTCATGACCTGGCACGGCGAGACGGTGGTGGACATCCCGCCGTCGTCGGCGGCCGACGGTCCGGTTTACCAGCGGCCAGCCGAACGCGGCGCGGACCAGGACGCGCTGGTCGCCCTGGACCCGGTGGCGCTGCCGCGCCCGGCCGACGGCGCGGCCC
>JALYVS010000047.1:8220-21878 GCA_030853115.1 Actinomycetota bacterium | reverse complement strand
ATCAGGTCGGCGTCGAAATGACGCGGAAGGACCTGGGTGCCGCCCGTCTGCAAGGCGCCCAGCGTGACCAGCCCGCACCCGGCCGTGTGGAACAGGGGCATCGGATTGACCCAGACGTCGTCCGGGCAGGTGCGGATGGTCTCGGCGTAGATCCTCCCGTTGAGCGCCAGTCCGCGGTGTGTCAGCAGTGCTCCCTTCGGGAAGCCGGTCGTCCCGGAGGTGTACTGGATCTGTGCCGGCTCCGCGGGGTGCACGACCGGGAGCTCAGGCGGACCGTGGGCGGCGGACCTCACGAACGTGTCCCAGTCATCGAAGGAGACGACGGTCCGAAGGCCGGGGAGCTTGCCGCTGACGCTCCGCGCTATGGCGAGAAGGTCGCGGGAACGCACCGCCGGCTCCACGAACAAGCCATCGGCCCGGGACTGGGCCAGGACGAACTCGGCCTCACCGGGACCGTACGCGGGGTTGACGGTGACGAGCGTAACCCCGGCGAGCGCGGCGCCGAACTCCAGCAGCACCCACTCGGGCCGGCTGGCCGACCACACCGCTATCCGCGACCCGGGGTCGAATCGGCTGAGCAAGGCCCGGGCTACCCGCTGCGCCGTCTCCAGCAGCGCCGCGAACGTCCAGGATCGCGCATCAGCGGCGCCTGTGCCTTCGACCAGGGCGACGCGATCAGGTCACCGGCCCGCCGCGTCCTTGAGTGCCCCGCCGATGGTCACGTCGATCTGGTACCTCCCGGGCCGAGCCGGCCAGTGCGAGACCTGCAGCGGCATATCCATTGACCCTTCCTCTGTGCTGTGCGCGTGCCGGGTGGATGCTGATCAGGATCATGGGAACCCTTAAGCTGCGTCGCCATTCCGGTCGTCTGGCGTCACTGAGCGAGCGAGCCGGCGGGCGGTCGCCAGGTGGACGATGCCCATGAGCGCGGGCGCGAGGGTCATCCGCGGGTTGTGCTGGCGAATTCCCAGGGCGGAGTCGCCGAGCTGGACGAGCCCGGCGACCGTGAGGAGTTCCGGGCTGAGCCGCCGCTGCCGGACGAGAGCGGCGAGTAGCGGATGGTGATTGCCCACGTGCGTACAGCCGACGAGGCCGCCCAGAACCCGGCCGGTGCGTTCGGACCCGAGTCGCGATCGATGTAGTCAGAGCGGGCAGCACCGAAAGCCGCGAAAGCGGCGGCGGCAGCGGCACCTGCGGCGTTCAGGGCGATGAGCATCCTGGTATCTGCCGTAAAGTTCCGGGTTCCTATTTGGCGGTGACGGCGTTCGCCTCCCGTCGCGGGGCGCCCGGGCTCACGAGACCACCGGTACCAGCAGCCAGGACGGGGCGTCCGGGCTGCTGTAGAGCGTGGCCCAGTTCGCGAAGGTGGCGTTGGGCCGGTCGTCGGAGTCGTTGTGGCGCCATTCCCCCGTGGCGAACGTGTCGCTGCCGCCGATGGTCAGCAGGAGGCGGCCCCCGGCGGCACGACGAGACCGGTCGGCCATATCTCCACGTCGAGGGCGTACTGCTCGCCGGCGTGGACGTCGCAGACCTGCCGGTGTGCGTGGACCGGGCTCCACTCCGTCGATGCCTGCTGGTCCAGGTCGCGCTGCGACAGCCGGAGCCAGCCGAGGGCCGCGGAACTCGCGGGGCGGCCGTCGTGGTCCGCGAGCGCACGGAGGCGAAGACATCGAGGTCGCCGGCCTGTGTCGAGACCTGCAGGCGGAGGGCGAGCGGACCGACGATGTCGGTGCGTTCGCCAAAGGGCTGGCTGCGGAAGGTCACGCCGGCCGACGTCGGCCAGTACTGGGGGATCCACGAAGACAGGGCCCGGGTGGGGCCGGCGCGGCCGATGGCGGGCGCCATCGCGAGCTTGGTCGGCTCGTCCTGGCTGCTCGGCGAGCGGCTGTCCGGCGGCGTGGAGATCACCTACCACGGCCGCCGCGGCTACCACCTGCGGGTGACCCGCGGCGACGGTACGGCGCACGAGGGGCCGACGATGTTCTACCCGGCCGACGCGATCGTGGACGCGGAGACCGGCAGCCTGCTCCGGCTGATCGCGTACAACGGCGACGCCCCCGCGGAATGGTGGGAACTGGACAACGTCACCACGGAGCCCGGCGGTACCGCGGACCCGGCCGGATTCCGCCCGCACATCCCGCCCGGCACCCACGTCGTCGAGGAAACCGGCAACATGCTGGTCGACACCGCCATGGGCGTACCTGGCCTGACCGGGACCGCGGCCCGCACCGCCGCGGAGGCCTTCCGCCGCGGCACCGACGCCGTCTCCGCCGCCCGCAGCTTCCTGGACGACCTGCGCGGCCATCGCTAGATAGGAGCACGCCGCGTTGATTACCGCGGCTGCGGGTGCGAGAGGGGCACCGCCGGCTAACCCAAGGAAGCCAGCAGCGGCCATGCCTGCAACGGCGGGCGCGATCGGCTCGGCGGCCCGGGCGGCGATGCTTGCCCGGGGCGCTCAGCTGGAACTTTCCGCGCTACGAGCGCTCTGGCTGAGGTGGGCGAGCTCGGCGAGGAGTCCCCGCGCCTGCTCCGCCTGGCGGTCGGAGAAGACAGCGTGCGCCCGCCGCCCGGCGGCGTCGCCGTGCACCGAGGCAAGTGACAGCCTGCGCTGCACCGGTCCTTGGGTCAGCCGGACGCTCTGCAGCTTTTCCAGCCTCAGGTAGACGGTCCTCTTGCATACTCGTCCGGTGACCGTCACGGCCATCACCTGGTTATGCCCGGCGGCAAGGAAGTGGTAGCTCAGTGGTGCCTTGAGCCGCGCACGTGTTGGCGGCCTGGTCAGCTCCGGCAAGTCATGACCGAAGATCAGCCCGACCAGGTGCTGGGCCTCGCTCATGTAGCCGACCGGGAGCAGAGACTTCGTGAGGCCCCCCGCCTTCGGCCCGGAGTCCCGTCCCGCCGCGCCCGCCACGTCGACCACCAGCCTGCACCAGCCGAACGGCCGCCACAGCAACGGCTGTACCAGGCGCACTGCCTGGACCCGGTGGAATGGAACGGTCTCGGCCACCGTGCTCAGCAGCCCGCGGCGGATCCGTATCCCGTCGGGTGAGGTGGCGACCGTAAACCCGTAACGGCTCGTCACCTGCTGCCACGTCCTGGTCACGAGCCCGAGCGCGATCACGCCGAGGGTGGACTCCGAGGCGAGGAAGATACCGGGAACGGCCGTGGCGGCGACTGCGGCGATCATCGCCAGCGCCATGAATCTAGGCGCGGCCCGCAGCAACGTCGCGCCGATCACCCGGCCCGCCGGAACGGTGATGACCGGGAGTTCGGCGGGCTCTGGGGTGGCCGGGTCAAGACCGTGCTGACCGGCCAGCAGCGTGGCTCGCAGCCTGGCGGCCTCACCGGCGGTCAGGTAGGCCAGCCGGTCGCCTGAATGACCGGCGCCCGCCAGCCTGATCCGCAATGCCGCCAGGCCAAGAACGCGCGCCAGGAACGGCCGCACTACGTCGACCGCCTGAATCCTGGTCATCGGGAGCTGCCGGGAATCCCGGCGCAGCAGGCCGGTCTCGATGCGCAGCGTCGCACCGTCCAGCTTCCATCGGGTGACGAGCCATCGGACGAAACCGGTGACCGCGAGCCCGGCGGCCACGATCAGCTGGTAGAGATATGCCTTGTAGTCGCCGGCCGTCACCAGGCTCAGGGCGAAGATGCCGATCAGGCCGGACAGCAGGCGGCCCGCATTGATCAGGGGAGATAGCGGGTGCAGGCGATGCCAGTCGTCCCCGGCGTCTGCGGTCACAGGCCGGCGGCCCTGGCCTCGCCGAGCATCGCGAGGCGGTCCCGCAGCCGTGCGGCTTCGTCCCGTTCGAGACCAGGGATCCGGGCGTCGCTGGCGGCGGCCGCCGTATGCAGTTGCACCGTGGCCAGCTGGAACGCGCGCTCGAACGGTCCCGCCGTGACCTCGACGAACTGCATCCGCCCGTACGGCACGACAGAAACCCGGCGGACGAGCACGCCGCGCGAGATGATCAGGTCCTCTTCTTGTTCGCGGTACGCCCAGGCCAGGTAGCGGCGGCGCTCGACCAACAAAACGAAGCCGGCGGCGGTGACCACCATCGCCGCGGCGGCAGCCCCGACCCAGGCTCCAGCCCACATTCCGGCCGTGCCGCCCGCGATCATGACCAGGACCGGTCCGGCCGCCGCCACCTGGGTCAGCCGCATCCGCCATAGCCGTGCCGAAGGGACCATCCAGCCCGGCGATGCGCTGGCCGCCATCAGCTGCGGGGCCAGGTGGCGAACCGGTCCCTTATCCGGGCGACGTCCTGCGGGCTGAGGCGGTAGCGCGCGAAGGCCTCGTCGTCCATGTGATCCAGCCGGCGGCCGGCGTCGGCGAAGTCCTCAGCGGTCAGGCCCGGGTCCAGCGCCTGGGCCAGGCCGATCAGCTGCCCGACGCTGTAGCCGCGATCCAGGGCGGCGGCCGTATCCAGGTAATCGCGCTCCACGGCCCGGCTGGCCAGCGCGCACACCTTGCCGCCGACAACGTCGTCAAGATCGAGCACGGGTCCGATGTCCATGATCACCGGCTGGTGACCGCGGTCGAAATAGGACATCTGCAGCATCATCTGCCGACCGCCGGGCGCGGTGATGATCCATTCGGCCAGCCCCTCGCCCATCGCCTCGAAGACATCAGCCAGGCCGGCGGTCTCGTCCTGGCGGTCGGTGCCGAAGCCCGCCGCGCGCAGGCTGGCCTCCACCTCCTCGGCGGCGGCCCGTACGCCGTGCTCGTCGTCGGTGAACAGGTCGACGTCCTGGGTAGGGCGCGCGGTGACACCATGCGCGATCAGGGCGCAGCCGCCGGCCAGCGCGAACCCGTGCCGGGCGGCTGCGCGCAGCGCGATGGCGGCCACGTCGCGGTGCAGCTCATCGAGTGGCATCAGGCCATCGCCGCCCTGGCGGCGTGCAGACCCGGATGCTGGTCTTCCCAGGCCCGCCGGACGCCTTTAGGCAGGTAAAGGTCTGGCCAGAGGGAAACCAGCGTGTCACCGTTCAGGTAGGTAGTCAGGTCTTCCGGCCGGCTTGCTTCCCTGAGCACGGTTTCGTACAGCGATCGCAGCATGAAGGGCTTACTCAGATCGAAGGTGCGATCAGGGGCACTCCAGAACAGCCGCAGCGGGAGCTCGACCGTGCCCGTGACGGGCCCGCGCAGGTCGGCCAGGCTGGCGGCAACCACCGCGCGACGCCCCGGGCGGGACTCATACCGCGGCCTGAGAGCGGAGTCTCGCGGCATCGGGTGCGGCGTGAGGTAGCGGTGCAGCGAGGCTTTCGGGATGTTCGTCCGGGCGCTGATCTCGCCGTAGCTCTGGCCCTGTCCGCGGAGCAGCCGGGCGTACTCGATGGTGTCGGCCGAGTGGGCGACGGGCCGGCCGACGTGGCGGTTCCCGGCCGCGGCGACACCGCGGGCGTGGGCGGCACGCTCGGCGGTATAGGTGCGCTCCATCTCAGCGAACAGGGCGAGCATCCCGAACGCGATCGCGCCCGTGCCCTCGTCGGTGGTGTCGATGGCCAGCGGGTCCGCCAGGGAACGGACGCCGATGCCGCGCCCGGCCACATCGTGGACGAGGCCGAGGACCTCGCGCAGGCTGCGGCCGAGCCGGTCGAGGGTGTGCACCACGATCGTGTCGCCGGACCGGGCGTCGCCGAGCAGCTGCGTGAGACCGGCCCGCTCCCCGCCGCTACCGGTGGTCCTGTCGGTGTAGATCCGCTCATCGGGGACACCCTCCGCGCTGAGGGCATCGAGCTGGCGCGCCAAAGACGGCCTGGTGGCCGAGACGCGAGCGTAGCCGAGGTCGAGTCCGCGCTGAGGGTGGCCGACGCCAGCTGTCATGAGACGATCGTACCAGAATTCAATTCCGTACGTTATTGTGGAACGCTCTCACTAAGGTCGAGCCAGTGCTGGCCGCCCGCCGCCCGGGCTTGCCTGGACGGTTACCCGCTATTCGTTTCTCGCGACCTCGGGGCCGGTGATGCGGCGAAGTAGCGGCATGGTCGCCGCGATAATGCCGAGGCTCAGCGCGATGCCGGCGCCGGTGATGATGTAGTACGCAGCCCCCGGCGCCGCGAACGGGCCGATCTGGGTGGCCGCGTACACCGCCGCCGCGGCGAACCCCAGCCCGATGGCGATCACGGCGGTCACCAGCAGCGGGACCGCGCTCTCCAGTGCGACCACGTGCCGAAGCAGGCCGAGCGGGGTGCCGGTCAGCCGCAGCAGGCTGAACGGCCGCTTGCGCTCGGCCAGGCCGGCCGCGACGCTCGCCGCCAGCGTGCAGCCGGCGATGATCAGGCTGATCAGCACGACCACATCCGCCAGCTGCTGATACGCCGTATCCTGCTGGAGAACGTCGGCACGCTGTTCCGCCAGGGTGGCGGGCGGATCGTACCCGGGGTAGGCGTTGTCCAGCACGGTCCGGGCCTGCTCGACGGCCAGGACCGTTCCGCTGGTGGCCACGTCGAGGCCGGATACCGGCAGGCGGTCAAGCCGTGACGCGGATACGTGGGAGGCCGGCCAGGTAATGCTCTCCAGCGGCTTGCCCCCGAACGGCCCGTCGGCGGGGAAGACCGCCACGGCCGCCCCGGCCGGGCAGCGTCCGAGCACCGGAATGCTGGCCAGCTGACCGCACGAGACCAGACCGCCCGGTATGTCCCCGTACCGTCGCGAGAATCCGAACAGCGTAGCTGGCAGGACCACCCCGCCGGCCTGATGGACCGCGAGCACCCCCTGGACACCGCCGACTGAGCGCAACCGGTCCACCAAAGCGGCCGAAGGGGGCGGCGCGGTCCCCGGCCCTGGATCGTTGGAGAACTCATCGGCCAGGACGTTCCCGGCCGCAGGCCCGTTGAGCGGCTGCGCGCTCTTGGTGTCCTGCGAGGTGATGAGAGCGACGGCCACGGTGGTGATGAACAGGGCCAGCACCAGGCCGCTTACCGCGCGGAACCCGGCCTTCGGGTTATCGGCGAGCCGGCGGGCCGCGATCAGCACGGCGGGCCGGCCGGTCCGCCGCGCCATCAGCCGGGCGCCGGCCAGGGTCAGCCACGGCCCGGCCGTCACCAGGCCCGCCATGACCAGGAAGAACGCGGGCAAGAACTCCTGGATCGCCTCGAGAGTGGTCGGCGGGTGGCCGTGCACCACGATGAAGCCGAGCAAGCCGAGGCCAGCTAGCAGCGGCAGCACCCGCCAGGCCCGCGGTGCCTTCGGGGTCACCCGGCGGGTCACCCCGAGCGGGGAGATGCGCACCCGGCGTAGGGCGAGCCGGGCGACGACGGCAGCGGCCAGCGGCACTCCGGGCGCCACCAGCAAGATGTCGGGCAGGCTGAGCGTCAGGTCGCTGGGGAAGAACGGCGTGCCGGTGAACGGGACCGAGGCCAGCGGGATCCGCAGGCCGAAGAACAGGCCGAAACCGGCCGCCACCCCCGCTACCGCGGCCACGGTGGACTCGACCGCCGCGATGAGCGAGATCTGCCGCGGGGTCGCGCCCGCCAGCCGCATCGCGGCGAACCGCTCCTCACGACGGGCGGCCGACAGCCTGGTCGCGGTCCCGATAAAGATGAGCAGCGGGAACAAGATCGCGAGCGCCACCACCGACAAAATCAGGTCGATGCCGCTCGCTTTCACACCCTGTCCCGGCAGGCACTGATTCTGCGAGCAGCCGCTCGGCGGCGTGCTGGCGATCGCGGTCGCCCGCACCGCGCCGGGGGTAGGGGCCAACTGGGCCTCGGTGCGCCCGATGACGATGACCAGCGAGTTCGGCGACGGCAACGCGGCGTTGCCGATGATGCCGATCAGGTGCCCGGGGTACCGGCCCGCCAGCTGGTCCGCGGGCGTACTGCGCAGCAGCGCGGCCATCGCCGGGGACGCGTAGTACTGGCCAGGACCGGGCAGGTGCGAGATGCCCGGCGGCACCGGAGACGTCGGCCCGGTGGCGGCCACGTCGATCCGGCCGATGATCTCGCCGTGGAACCAGTCGGCGCGGATCAGCCACCACAGCGGATCCGTGGCGGTCTTCGCCGGGCCGGCTGCCGTAGGCGCGTAACCGGTGCTGAGCCAGGCATAGCGATCGTTCTGGGTGTTCACCGCGTTGACGCCGGCCATGGCGATCAGCAGCAGCCCAACGCCCAGCCCGACCGCGGTCACCAGGAGCACCAGGCGGACGGCAGCTTCCCGGCCGCCGGCCAGGGTGAGGCGCAGGCCGAGACGGATCACGGGGCCGCTCCGGTCAGCGTGCTGACCTTCCCGTCACGGACGATGACCTCGCGGTCGGCGTAGGCGGCGACCCTGGCCTCGTGCGTGACCAGGATGACCGTGCTGCCCTGCTCACGGACGGCCTGAGTGAGCAGGCTCATGACGTGCTCGCCGGTGACCGAGTCCAGGGAACCGGTCGGCTCGTCGGCGAACAGGATCTCCGGCTCGCAGATCAGGCCCCTGGCCAGCGCGACGCGCTGCGACTGACCCCCGGACAGCTCGCCTGACCTACGGCCTTCCAGCCCGTCCAGGCCGAGCCGGGCGAACCACGTGCGTGCTTGCGCCAGGGCCGTCGCCCGGCGGGTGCCGGCCAGCAGCAGCGGCAGCGCGGCGTTTTCCTCGGCGGTCAGCTCGGGCACCAGCTGGCCGAACTGGAACACGAAGCCGAACTTGTCCCGGCGTAGCTCGCTGCGCTGCGCCTCCTTCAGCGTGTCCACGCGCTGCCCGTCGAACCTGACCTCGCCCCGGTCAGGGGTCAGGATGCCGGCTAGGCAGTGCAGCAAGGTCGACTTGCCTGAGCCGCTCGGGCCCATGATGGCGAGGATCTCGCCCCGCTCCGCCTCCATGGTGGCGCCGCGCAGCGCCGGCGTCTGGCCGAACGACTTCTCGATGTCCCTGGCCTCGATGATCATCGAGTCACCTCCCGGGCGAGTGCGCCCAGCCGCGCCGCGGTGTGGTCGATCCAGCGCAAGTCCGCCTCCAGGTGGTATAGGCCATGGTCGGCGAGCAGGGTGTCGACCAGGTTGCCGTGCTGCTTGAGCGCGGTGAGCTCGCGCATCCGCTGCAGGTGCGCGGCGCGCTGAAGATCCAGGTAGCGGTCCGCGGGGCGGTCCAGCATGAGGGAGAGCACCACCTTGGCGAACAGCACCGTCTGCAGGTGCGGTTCCGGCGCGGCCGGGGTCCCGAGCCAGCTGTTCACCTCGGCCACCCCGTCCTCGGTGATGGCGTAGCGCTTGCGCTCGGGGCCGTCGCCGGGCTCGGCCGGGCCCGCGATGGCCATGCCGTCGCGGGCGAGCCTGCTAAGGGTCGCGTAGACCTGGCCGTAGGGGAGCGGTTTGCCCCGCCCGAAGTAGGCGTCGTAGTCGCGCTTGAGGTCGTAGCCGTGGCTTGGCTCCCGTTCAAGCAGCCCGAGAAGCGTCAGCGGAACACTCATACCTGAGAGCATACACTCAGTGTATACTCGTATCAAGTGCCGTGGCGAGGCACCAGCAGTAGTCGAGGTGGGTCAGGCTGTGCTTGAGGCTGAGTCGGGCTGGATGGCTCCCGCCGCGCCGGACGGTGCGGCACTGCCCGCGCTGGCCGCTTCCCTGAGCTGCTGCAGGCGGAGTTTGGACGGCAGCAGGACGATGGCGAGCACCACGCCGACGCCGAACAGGCCCGCGGACACGGCGAAGGCCACCGTATAGCCGTGGGTGGCCGCGACGGCCGGAGCCAGCCGGCCGGCATGGTGGATGACCAGGAAACTCGCGGTAGCGCTGAGTGCGATCGTGCTCAGCGCCGAGGTCCCGATGGACCCGCCGACCTGCTGCATGGTGTTGACCATCGCGGACGCGACACCGGAGTCTGCCCGGCTTACCCCGGCCGTGGCCGTGTTGATGGCCGGCGCGATGATCATGCCAAAGCCGAAGCCCATGACCAGCAGGGCGGGCAGCACGCCGCCGACGTAGCTGGAGGTCACGGTCAGCTGGGTCAGGTAGATCATCGCGCCCCCGCCCAGCAGCATCCCGATGGTGATGAGAACCCGCGGCCCGAACCGGGGCAGCGTCACGATCGAGGAGGTGTTGGAGCTGATCAGGATGCACCCGAACATGGGCAGGAAGGCCAGGCCGCAGGTGACCGGGCTGTATCCCTTGACCTGCTGAAGGTAGTAGGTCAGGAACAGGAAGACGCTGAAGATCGCGATCCCGGCTACGCCGACGGCGACGTAGGAACCGCCGCGGGTGCGGTCCAGGATGACCCGCAGCGGCAGCAGCGGGTGGCTGACCCGCCGTTCCGCGATCACGAAGCTGGCCAGCAGCACCACGCCGAGGACCAGCGACCCCAGGGTCAGGGGAGCGGTCCAGCCACCGGTCTCGGCGTGGGAGAAGCCGAAGACGAGGCAGAACAGGCCCGACGTCGCCAGCAGCGTTCCCGCCCAGTCCATCCGCGGGCGGATGGCGGGCTTGTTACCTTGGATGTACATCAGCGCGCCCACGACGGCGATCGCGGCGAAGATCAGGTTGACGTACAGCGCCCAGCGCCAGGACAGGTACTCGGTGAGGACCCCGCCGAGGATGAGGCCCACGGCGCCGCCGCCGCCGGCGACGGACCCGAAGACGCCGAACGCCCGGCCCCGCTCACGCGGGTCGCGGAAGATGCTGATCAGGGTGCCCAGCGCGGACGGCGCGAGGATCGCGCCGAAGGCGCCCTGCAGGGTGCGCGCGGCCACCAGCATGCCGAACGAGGTCGCGGCCCCGCCCAGCGCGGAGGACAGCGCGAATCCGATCAGGCCGATGATGAAGACCCGCTTGCGGCTGTACATGTCGCCGAGGCGGCCGCCCAGCAGCAGCAGGCTCCCGAAGGCCAGCGCATAGGCCGTGACCACCCACTGCCGCTCGCTGTTGGCGAACCCGAGCGAGTGCTGGGCCGACGGCAGCGCGATGTTCACGATGGTGGAGTCCAGGATCACCATCAGCTGGGCGATGGCGACGATGAACAGGATCAGCCAGCGGTGGTCGTTCGCGGGCGGTGACTGGTCCTCAGCGGGCGGCGCGGCCATGGGCACTCATTTCCTCTGGGTGCGGATCGCCGGTGATGAACTCGGCCATCGCGTCGTCTATGGTCTGCAGCAAGCGCGCCAGCGTGGCCCGGTCCTCGGCCCCGAGCGCACCGAAGACCTGCTTCATCAGGCGGGCGCGCGTGGTGCGGGCCACGGCGAGCGCGGACTCTCCCTCGCTCGTCAGCGCGACGAGCAGGGCTCTGCGGTCGGTCGGATCCGCCTGCCGGGTGGCCAGGCCGTCGCGCTCCAGCGTGTCGACCAGTTCCGTGACCGTCCGCGGCGCGAGCCCGAACTCGGTAGCCAGGACGCTCGGCCGGGCTGGCCCGCTGTGCTGAAGCTGGGACAGGACCTTGGTGCGGGCCAGGCTCAGCCCGCAGGCGCTCATGCCGTCGTCGAAAGCCCGGCGCATGCGGTGGTGGACCTCTAGGTAGAGTTCACCCAGGTGCTCCGGCGACGTCATCCTGCGGCTGCCTCTCTGTAAGCATCCTCATAATGAGGACACTCATCAATATACCGTAAGATGCTCCTACTCGGCAGACCGCATCAAGCCGCGCGCCCGCAGTGCTATGACGATCAGCGGTACGTAGACCGCGGCCATGCCGACGAGCACCGCAGCGACACTGAACGCTCCGAGCGCCAGCCCAGCGAGTGCCGCACCGAGCGGGAACGCGCCGGCGGAGAGCGCCAGCCTGGCGCCCAAGACCCGGCCTCGCAGATGCGCGGGCACCGTTCGCTGAATGATCGACCGGCTGATCGGGTAGTACGGTCCATCCGCGGCGCTAGTACCTGCCATGAAAGCGCACGCGACCGGGAGAAGCCGGACGAGAGCGAGCGGCAGGAGCAGCAGAGCACGCAGTCCGAGCAGGACGCAGAGGGCAACGCCCGGGCGCAACCGGGTGGCATACCTGGTGAGGAAGATGGTGCCCGCCAGCGAGCCGATACCCGCTACGGAGGCCAGCAGCCCGTACCCGAGCGCTCCGGCGTGCAGTACTTCCCTGCTGTAGATCGGCATGAAAACCTCCATCGCGCCGCCTACGGCCAGCACGCCCAGCCCGATAACCGTCATCGCAGTGACGGTACGCAGTTGCCACAGCGTACGGAGACCGATCAGGAGGCGGCTAAGCCTCCCGTCCTCGGCTTCCTCGGCTTCCTCGTGCCGCGGATGGCCGGCGCCGGCCCGGGTATCCGGCAGCCTGCCAGGAAGCATGATCGCGGTCAGGCTCATCGCCAGGAAGCTGGCCACGTCCACCAGGAAAGCGGCCGGTATACCCACCCGCTGTATGATCACGCCGGTGACCGCCGGACCCAAGAAGGCAGCGCCATCCCAGATCAGCGAGGCCAGCGTGTTCGCCGCGTCCAGTTCAGCGTCCGGGACGATGGCCGGGATGATCGCTTCCTGGCCGACCTCGGTAGCGCTGGAAAAGAACGCGGAGAGTGTCGCTGCGGCGTAGAGGTAGCCGAGGTGAAGAGCGTGAGTCCAGAGCAGGACGGGTACCGACGTCATGATGACGGCGCGCGCGAGGTTTTCGGCTAGGAGCATCGGGCGTATCCCGAATCGGTCGACGAGGTGGCCGGCCGGCTGTGCGCTGACGGCGGCGGCGACGCCGGCGGTGAACAGGATCAGGCCGAGCTGCCGTGGCCCCGCGATGTTCAGCGTCAGCCAGGAAAGCGCCACCAGGCCGATGGCGTCACCGGTACGGGAGAACAGCATGCCGAAAAAGAGCCAGCGGAAGGCGCGCCGGCGCCGCAGCACCAGGAGCAGCTGCCTAAGGTTCATCGCGATCTCCACCGGGGCTGGCGGTACCGGCTGAAGGGGTCGTAGTCTGCGCCGCGGCTTAACGCCCGCCACACCGGGCGAGTGGCTTTCACCGCGGCAGGCGTGGCCCGCAGGATTCGGAGCTTAGCTGACGTTCTCCGGGTCAGGCCGGATCGAGGACAGTCCCGCCGCCCGGGCCCGGCGGGCTAGTCCCGCGTGCAGGCGACGCGGCCACAGCGGGCCGCCGTAGACGAACCCGGTATAGGCCTGAACCAGCGTGGCCCCGGCCCGCAGCCTGGCCCAGGCGTCATCCGGGGTCTCGATCCCGCCCGCCGCGATCAGCACCAGCTGGTCGCCCGCGCGGGCTCGCAGCCGGACCAGGACGGCCAGCGCCCGGTCCCGCAGCGGCGCTCCGGACAGGCCGCCCGCCCCGGCGGCCGCCACCTCCGACGGCGGGCTGGCCAGCCCAGAGCGGGAGATCGTCGTGTTGGTCGCGATGATCCCGTCGAGCCCGAGCTCCAGCGCGAGGTCCGCGACCGCGTCGACACCGGCGTCGGTGAGGTCGGGCGCGATCTTTACCAGCAGCGGGACGCGCCGTCCGGGAACCGAGGCGTCCAGCGCCTCCCGCACCGCTACCAGTACCGGCCGGAGCCGTCCGGCGGCTTGCAGGTCGCGCAGTCCGGGTGTGTTCGGCGAGCTGACGTTGACCACTACGTAGTCGGCGACCTGTGCCACCGCCCGCGCGCTGGCCGCGTAGTCAGCGGCCGCCTGCTCCTCCGGCACGACCTTGGTCTTGCCGATGTTGACCCCGACGACCACCCGGTCCCGGGCACGCCCACCCCAGCGAGTGCCGCCGGCTGCGCCGCGCGTACCGCTCCGCGCGCCCCCTTCAGGCCGGACAGCCC
>JALYVS010000047.1:0-8210 GCA_030853115.1 Actinomycetota bacterium | reverse complement strand
CCCGCCGGGCCGCCGCCGCAGCCGCGCGGCCGCCGCCGCCGCCCCCTCGTTGTTGAACCCCATCCGGTTCACCAGCGCCCGGTCCGCCGTCAGCCGGAACATCCGCGGCCGGTCGTTGCCCGGCTGAGCCCGCGCCGTCACCGTGCCGACCTCCACGAACCCGAACCCGAGCGCCGCCAGCCCGCGTACCGCGCGCGCGTCCTTGTCGAACCCCGCCGCGAGCCCGAGTGGCCCGGGAAATTCCAGCCCCAGCGCCCGCACCCGTAGCACCGGATCCCGCGGCCCGAACCACCGCCGCAGCATCCCTGCCGTCCCCGGCACCGCCGCCACCGACCCGAGCCACCGGATCAGCCCGAATCCACCTCGGTGCGCCGCCTCGGCCGGCACCCGCCGCAGCATCACTCGATACAGGAACCGGTACATCGCCTCACCCCAGAGCATTATCCCGAACGGACCCTGGTGCTTGCCCCCCGCCACCTATCCCGCCCGCCCCCCGCCGTCCCCGCCACCCGCGGCCGGGTGTCTCAGCACGGGACAGAGGTACCGGGCTGATGGGAGTAAGCTCCGCGCAACGGCGCCGTCCGTTGGAGAATCTGCCCAGCTCGAGCACGCGCTGATGTCATCGCGGAGGACTTCATGTCAGCAGGCACCGGCCAGGCCGGCGATTCAGCGCCCGCCCCCCAGCCCGCCGGGCCGCCGGTCCCCATGGCCCGGGTGCGGAACTGGCATCATGACGTGGTCGCCCGCATCGACCGCTGGGACTGGATCCGCACGCTGAACGACCAGCTGACCGCCGTGCTCGGGCCGTGGCGCGAAAGACATCAGGACAACCCGGTCCTCGAGCTGATGCACGGCGGCCGGTGGCTCGGTCATCCGTTGCATCCGGCCCTGAGTGACCTGCCGATCGGGCTATGGGCCGGGTCCCTGCTGCTGGACGTCACCGACCGCGACCCGGCCCCCGGGCGCGGACTTGACCCGGCGGCCCTGTTCAGCGCGGTCGGCATCGCGGCCGCGGTGGCCACCGCCGCGACCGGCGTGGTCGACTGGACTGTCAGCGACGATGAGGATCGTCGGCTCGGCTTGTTCCACGGGGTGCTCAATACGGCGGCCCTCGGGCTTCAAGGCGTGTCGCTGGCGGCCCGGCTGACCGGTCACCGGCGTACGGCCCGCGGTCTGGGCGTGGCCAGCCTGACCGTCACCGGCGCCGCGGCCTACCTCGGTGGCCATCTGGTATTCGCCAAGGCGGTGATGGTCAGCCGGGTGGCTGGAGCCGACGGACCGCGGCGCTGGGTCCGGGTGGAGCAGGAAGGTGAGCTGCCGGACGACGTGCCCACCGGCGTGCAGGCCGACGGGCGGCAGATCCTGCTGTACCGGCACGACGGAACTCTCTACGCGCTCGACAACCTGTGCAGCCACGCCGCCGGCCTGCTCAGCCGCGGCACTGTCGAGGACCTGACCGTGACCTGCCCGCTGCACGGGTCGCGGTACTGCCTGGCCGACGGCTCCGTCCGCCGCGGCCCCTCCCATCAGCCGCAACCAGTGATACGCACCCGGGTCCGGAACGGCTGGATCGAGGTACGCGGCAACCAGCCCGCCCCCCGCCGGCCCGTCAAGGAAAGGAAATAGTCATGGCCTTTGTCATCGTCGCCAACCTCGACGACCTGGAGTCGGGCGAAACCCTGTTCGTGGAAGGACTGCGAGAACCGATCTGCCTGGTGCGGCTGGACGACGACGATGTCCGTGCGGTGCACAACACGTGCACGCACCAGCAGCAGCCCCTGCACGAGGGCACCGTGCAGGACGACGACACCCTGGTCTGCGCGTCGCATAACTCCAGGTTCGACCTGACCACCGGCGAGTCGGTCGGCATTCCCGAGGTGCCGACGCTACCCGTCTACGCCTGCAAGGTCGAGGGCGACGCGATTCTCGTCGACATCGACCAGCAGCTCAATGACGCTCCCATCCCGCACCACCCGTACCACTGACTCAGGCCACCAGCTCGGATTCGCCGGTGAAAGCGTGCCAGAGGGCGGCGTAGGTGCCGTCCGCGGCGAGCAGGTCAAAGTGGGTCCCGGTCTCGGCGATGCCGCCGGAATCCAGCACCACGATGCGATCCGCGCGGGCGGCGGTGGTCAGGCGGTGCGCGACCACGATGGTGGTGCGCGCGGCGGTCAGCTCGGTGATGGCGTAATTCACCGCTGCCTCCGCGGCCAGGTCGAGCGCGGCGGTGGCCTCGTCGAGCAGCAAGATGGCGGGGTCGGCCAGTTGTGCCCGGGCCAGCGCGATGAGCTGCCGCTGTCCGGCTGACAGGTTGCGGCCGCGTTCGGCGACCTCATGACCGTAACCGCCGGACAGTCCCATGATCATGTCGTGCGCGCCGGTCGCCCGCGCCGCGGCCTCTACGTCGGCGTCGCTGGCGTCCGGCCTGGCGTACGCGATCGAGTCCCTGACCGTCCCGGCGAACAGGTAAGACTCCTGCGGGACCACGCCGAGCCGGTGCCGGTAGCTGGCCAGGTCGTAGTCGCGGACGTCGGTGTCGTCGACCAGGACCGAGCCGCTGGTCACGTCGTAGAAACGGGCGATGAGCTTGACCAGCGTGGACTTTCCCGCGCCGGTCTGGCCGACGAGGGCGACGGTCTCGCCGGGCTCGATGGTCAGGCTGACCCCGGCCAGCGCGTTGGCGTCGGTGTTGGTGTAGCTGAAGTCCACGTCCCGCAGCTCGATCCGGCCCCGCAGCCGGCCCGCGGTGACCGGCTGGCTGGCCGGCGGCGTGGAGGTGCCGAGCCGGAGCAGGTCGGTGATCCGGCGGAGTCCGACCATGGCCTGCTGGTAGCCGTCGAAGACCTGGGAGAGCTGCTGGACCGGGGAGAAGAAAAGGTCGATGTAGAGCAGGTAGGCGATCAGCGCGCCCGTGGTGAGGGAGCCGTTGCGCATCTCGCCGGTGGCGATGACCAGGACGATCGCGCCCGCCGCGGTGGACAGGGTCTGCACGAACGGGAAGTAGAGCGCGATGTAGCGCTGGGCGCGCAGCCGGGACACCCGGAACGAGTCGCTGAGTCCGCCGAACCGGTCCCGGTTGACGGGCTCACGGCGGAACGACTGCGTTACCCGCAGCCCGGCCACGTTCTCGGCGAAGTCGGCGTTGACGGCGGCGACCTTTTCCCGTGCTTCGCCGTAAGCCTTCGCCGACTTCTTCCTGAACACCAGCGTGGCTATCACCAGCACCGGGAAGATGGCCAGCACCGCCAGGCCCAGCTCGAGGTTGATGATGAGCAGCGCGGCGAGTACGCCGAAGAAGGTAAGCACCGAGCTGACCATGGTGATCAGCCCGGTCTGCAGGAACGATGACAGCGCGTCCACGTCGGTGGTCATCCTGGTCATGATCCGGCCGGACTGCTCGCGTTCGTAGAAGTCCAGGCCGAGACGCTGCAGCTGGGCGAAAAGCTTGACCCGCAGGGTGAACAGGAGGCGTTCGCCGGTACGTCCGACCACCATCGTCTCGGCGATGTTGACGACCCAGTCGGTCAGCACGATGGCGAGCCCGATGAGGGAGACCACCAGGATGGCGTGGAAGAACTTGGTCTGCACGCCGTTGTCGATGCCGTTCCTGACCAGCGCGGGCAGGGCCAGGCCGGCCACTGCGTCGAGGCCGTCGAGGACCAGCCCGATAATCAGGGCGACCGCGAGCGGCCGCAGCAGCCTGCGCAGCGTGAAATGCCGGTCCGCGGCCCGCGCCGGGCCGAGCTCCACATCCGGCAGGTCCTTGACGGGCGGTAGCTCACCGACCTGGGCGAGCAGTTCGGGTGATGGCGGCAGGCTGGCGAACGTCCCGGTGAGGTTCCCGGCGCCACCGCGGCTGCGCCCCATAGCACCCCGGCCGCCCAGAGCCCCGCTCGCCGTCGCCCCGCCCGGCGCGGCGCTGCCCCCGGCCGGCGCCTGCCTGCGTCCGTCGAGCACGTCTTCTACGGTGCGGGCCGTCCGGGGCCGGATCAAGGGAACCGGCTGATCGGCTGCCTGCGGTCCGGCCGCGGGGTCCTCGTCTGGTCCGGTGATGAGCTGCCGGTACAGCGGGCAGCGCTCGCTCAGTTCTTCGTGGGTGCCGGTGTCGGCGACCCGGCCCTGATCCAGGACGACGATCCGGTCGGCCAGGTTCAGCGTCGACCTGCGGTGCGCGATGATCAGCGTGGTGCGCCCCCGCATCACTTCCCGCAGCGCGGCGTGGATCTCCGCCTCCAGGCGCGGGTCGATGGCCGAGGTCGCGTCGTCAAGCAGCAGCAGCCGGGGGTCGGTCAGCAGCGCCCGGGCCAGGGCCACCCGCTGACGCTGGCCACCTGACAGCGTCAGGCCCTGCTCGCCCACCATGGTGTCGTAGCCCTCGGGCAGCTTGACGATGAATTCAGCCGCCTGGGCCGCCTGGGCCGCGGCGACGATCTGCTCCTGGGAGGCGTCCGGCCGGCCGTAGGCGATGTTGGCGCCTACTGTGGCGGAGAACAGGAAGCTGTCCTCCATGACCAGGCCGATGGCGGCGCGCAGCGAGTCCTGGGTCACATCCGTCAGGTCGTACCCGCCGATGCGGACCGAACCGCTCTGCGGGTCGTAGAAACGGGGCAGCAGCAGCGCGAGGGTGGACTTGCCGGACCCGGACGCGCCGACCACGGCGACCGTCTCACCCGGTTCGACCCGCAGTGACAGGTCGCGCAGCACCGGCTCGCCCGGGGTGTAGCCAAAGTTGACGTGCTCGAAGCTAAGGCCGGCCGCACCGCCTGGCAGCTCGATCGCGCCGGGCTTGTCGCTGATCGACGGGCGGGTGTCGATGATGTCGAACACGCGGATGACACTGGCCCGCGCTTCCTGGCCGATGGTGACCATCATGGTGAGCATCCGGACCGGACCGCCCATCTGGGCCAGGTAAGCCGAGAACGCGAGGAACGTGCCCAGGGACAAAGAACCGTGAATCGCGAGCCAGCCGCCGAGCGCGAGCACCCCGATCATGCCCAGCGACGGTATGGCGGTGAGTGCCGGGTTGTACCTGGCCGTCAGCCGGATCATCCGCAACCGGGACGCGAACAGGCCGGAGCTGGTCTCTTCCAGCCGCTCCTGCTCTTGCTCCTCCTGCCCGAAGCCCTTGACCACGCGCACGCCGCCGATGGCCTCGTCGACGATGCCGGCCACGTCGCCCGACTGCTGCTGGGCGTGCCAGCTCGCCGGGAACAGCTTGCGCCGGGATGCGAGCGTGATGACCCACAACGCCGGCGCAACGGCCACGGTGACGATCGTCAGGACCGGCGACAGCACCGCCATGATGGCGATGGACAAGATGAAGAGCGCGAGGTTGCCGAGCGTGATCGGCACGATGGACAGGATGCTCTGCACCATGTTCAGGTCAGAGATGGACCGGCCGACCAGCTGCCCGGTGTAGATCTCGTCCTGGCGGGCACCGTCCAGGCGGGACAGGGCGCCGAAAAGCTCGGTCCGCATTTCGTGCTGGACGTCGAGAGCAAGCCGGCCGCCGTAGTAGCGGCGGAGGTAGATGCCGCCGAAGTTCACGGCTGCCGCGATCAGGAGCACGGTGGCCAGTGGCCAGATCGACTGCTTGTGGGTCACGATCACGTTGTCGATGATCTGCCGCTGCACCAGGGGGATCGCGGCGGTTGCCACGGTGGCCACCAGGGCCCCGCCGAGCGAGATCAGGACGCTTCGCCGGTGCCGCCAGCAGTAATCAGCCAGCCGCCGCAGCCATCCGCGGTCTGAGGTCCCCGTGCCCGTCGTGTGCCCTGTCCTGCCTGACAGCAAAACTTCCCCACCTCGCCGCTCGTGCTCGCGAAGGGGTTAACAGCCTGCCTCGTGGTTTCATTTCCTTCGCTAACCATCGAGCCGCGGGTCAGTTGTAGCCGTCACCCGCCGTGCGCGACGGCGGGTAGGTGGGCTCGGTGTACCGGCGTACCACCCGGCGCCGGGTGGCGCGCATCGAGACCCCGCTGATCAGGGACCCGATGGCGATACCGAGGACCAGGTTGACCAGGGCGGTGGCGGCCTTCTGGGTCACTGCGGCCGTGGTGCTGAACGGGAACACCACCGCGATGACGGTGCCGAGCGCGATGATCCAGTTGAAGAACATCCGCGGCCGCGGCGTGGAGAGCAGCAGCAGGTGCATGATCGCCGTGGCGAACAGCGCCACCCCGACGGCGGAGAGCACGTAGCCCGCCGTCGACGCGTCACCCCAGGCGCCGTCCCGCTGCGGGGACAGGATCGGGATCGTGAACAGCCACCGGCACACCAAGATGCCGACCAGTGCGATCAGCGCCGCGACCACCGCGGTGGCCGCCCCGCCCGACCACAGCATCTTGCCATCCACCCGGCGCTGGATCTCCGGTTCCTGTTCTTGACTGCCCATCGGAATTGTCATGGCCCGCCTCACGTTGAACAGCGCGTCTCCGCACCAAGACCTAACCGCCTGTGGCCGCGCGAAACACTTAAGCCGCGGTCAAACCAGCTGAGAGGGAAAGTCGTGACCAAACCGGTCCTGCAGATCATCATCGGGAGCACCCGTCCGGGACGGGTGGGGTCGGCCGTCGCCGACTGGATCACCGACCGGGCCAGGGCGCACGGGGACTTCGAGGTCGAGGTGTCCGATCTGGCCGTACTGGACCTGCCGATCTTCGACGAGCCGAATCATCCCCGCCTGGGCCAGTACGTTCACCAGCACACCAAGGACTGGAGCGCCGTAGTCGACCGGTCCGACGCGTTCGTTTTCGTGGTCCCCGAGTACAACTACGGGTTCAACGCCGCGACCAAGAACGCCATCGATTACCTGCACGCCGAATGGCTGAACAAGCCGGCCGGCATCGTCAGCTACGGCGGCGTCGCGGCCGGAACCCGGGCGGCCCAGATGCTCAAGCAGGTCCTGTCCGCGCTGAAGGTCGTGCCGGTCAGCGACTCGGTCAATATCCCGTTCGTCGGCGAGAAGCTCGACGAGGACGGGCGGCTCAAGCCCAACGAGATCATGGAAGACGCCGCTACCGCCATGCTCGGCGAGCTGTCCCGCTGGGCGCAGGCCCTTCGCCCGCTGCGGGCCAGCTAGCCCGCGAGCCGGTACCCCTAGGCCACCGTGACCTGGATGATCGGGTAACCGCTGGCTCCGTTCGGCTCCGGCGGGGCTTGCGCGCTGGTCTGCGTGTAGCCGGTCGCATCGGTAGCGCGCGCCTCGATCACGTGGTTCCCGTGGGGAGCGTCCCACTCCCACACCCACTGCCGCCAGGTGTCGATGCCGGGGACGGCCGCCAGCGTGGCCTGCTGCCACGGTCCGCCGTCGACGCGCACGTGGACCGCGTCGATGCCCTTGTGCTGGGCCCAGGCCACGCCGGCGATCGCCGTCCGGCCGGCCGGGACCTGGTTCGAGCCGGTCGGCACGTCGATGCGGCATTCGGTCTTGATCGGTGCCTGCTGGGACCAGCCGCGCTGAGCCCAGTAGGCGTCGTTGTTCGCGAACGTGGTCACGTTGATGTCCGTCACCCACTTGGTCGCGGACACGTACCCGTACAGGCCCGGTACGACCATCCGGGCCGGGAAGCCGTGCTCGACCGGCAGCGCCGAGCCGTTCATGGCCACCGCGAGCAGGGCGTCCCGGCCGTCCATGACGGTCTGCACCGGTGTGCCAGAGGTGAACCCGTCCGCCGACGTGCACATCAGCTGGTCCGCCCCGGCCCGGATCCCGGCCTCGCGGAGCAGGCTGGCCAGGCTGGTACCCAGCCAGAGGGCGTTGCCGATGTAGGGGCCCTCGATCGGCTCGGACACGCAGCACAAGGTGATGTAGTCCTCGATCAGCGGCCGCTTGATCAGCTCGTCGAAGTTGATCGTGATATCCCGCTCCACCATGCCGTGGATGCGCAGTTGCCAGCTGGTCGGATCAACCTGCGGCAAGACGATCGCGGTGTCCACGCGGTAGAAATTCGCGTTCGACGTGATGAACGGCGAAATGCCCGGGACGTTCAGGCCGACGCCAGGCGGCAACGCCGCCGGGGTCACGGTCGGCTTAGGTATGCGCAGTGCCTTCTGGGCGCTGGCCACGCTGCTCCGCTCGGCCAGCAGCCGGCCCGCCAGCCCAGCCCCGGCCGCGATGCCCACGGTCGCGGCGCTGGCTTTGATGAAGCTCCTGCGCCGCGGCTCGGCCGCGTACCCGTCGTCGTCCGCCTCCTCGATCTCCCCGAACC
>JALYVS010000332.1 GCA_030853115.1 Actinomycetota bacterium | reverse complement strand
GCGCCGGAGCCGCGTCCTGGGCGCCCTCGCTGCCCTGGCTCTCCGGCTGGTCGTCGCCGGCGTTGGCGCTGCCGTCCTGGTCACCGTTCCTGGCCCGGCCGCGGGTCGGCCTGCGCCTGCGCCTGCGGCCCGGACCTGAGCCGTCGTCATCGTCGCCGGTACCCCCGGGACCTGCGGCCGCTTCGGGGCCGTCCTCGGTCCCGGCGTTCCTGGCCGGGCCGGCGGAGGCCTGCGCCGGAGCAGGCGAGGCGGGCTCCGGCCGCGCTGTGGGCGGCTGAAACACCACCGGCGGCGGCTGGAACACCGCCGCGGGCACGCTCGGGCTCAGCTCCCCCGGACCACGACCGCCCGCCGCATTGTCATCGGAACCTCTGTCGTACAGCTCGCTCTCGAGCATTCGGGCAATCTCCAGTCAGGCTCCCGGGCGCGCGGTGTCGCGGCGTACCGTTCCATGACGGCGTACCGCGACGCGCCCGCACACCACACGGGAGCACGTTGTCAACGTAGGCCCGGCCGGAGCCGTGTAGGCAGCTCAGGGCCGGCGCGGTCACCGCGCCGGCCCGGCAGCACCGAGCCTGATCAGTTATCACTGTCGTTACGGGTACGGCTCCCCGGCACCACCATGTCGCCGTCATGACCCACTCGCCCCGGTCAACGGGGTTTTCCCGGTCAACAGGGTTCGTGAACCCTGCGCCAGCCGGGTGGTCAATGGCGGTGACGACGGAACGATGTCATTCCTTTCGCGCAGCGCGGTCAAAATATCCTCGGGCCGCACGGCAGGTGCCGTATGCAGAACAACCATTCGGAGAATGGCACAATCTTCATGACCTGTCACGGCGGCACGCTGGCCGCCCTCAGGATCGGCCGTGATCCCATCGAGCGTGACGACGTTCATCTCCACCACGGCCGCGCGAGCATCCAGAACCCGGACACCCTTGTCCGTGCGCCGCTCTACCGGCGCCTCGCCGAGAGCGAGAAAACTCGCGACCGCCTGCTCGGCGGCCGCAGATCCCACACCCGGCAGAACCACACGCCACTGCGAAGCCTCCAGGTGGCTGAAGGTAGCGTTCGCCCGGGGAGGCGAACCCGCAGGCCCCCCAGAACCTCCCGCGGCCGGGGGAACCAATCCCCCCGGGCCCTTCTCGTCAGTAACGTCGATCACATCAATCCCATCAGGCAGTACCGCGTCTAGCCGCTGGCACACCTGCTCCTCAACCTGCCGGGCCGTCAGCGAGATACTGAGGTACTCAGCCTCGCTCGCCACACCCGTCGGAGCACCCCCCGCGTAAGAAATCTTCGGGTGCGGCGAAAACCCAGCAGAATAAGCAATCGGCAGCCCTGCCCTGCGCACTCCCCGCTCGAAGGCGCGAGCCACATCTCTGTGGCTGGCAAAACGCATCTTTCCGCGCTTAGCATACCGGACCACCAGATGCTGAACCGCAGGCTCCTGGGCCAGCCTCGAGTCGGGCAGCTTGCCGTCCGGCTCCGGCACGCTACCTCCCGACCACTACGGGAAGCAGCCGCCGCCCGTCGAGGCGCGCCCCGGTCGGGCCCACCTGGATTTCCGTGTCCATGGCCGGGCACACCCCGCATTCGTAACACGGAGTCCACCGGCAATCCTCCACCTCAGCCGCGCCCTCGGGGGCGATGGAGTCCTGCCAGTCCTGCCAGAGCCAGTCACGGTCGAGGCCCGCATCCAGGTGGTCCCAGGGGAGTACCTCGCTGTAATCACGTTCGCGCGTAGTGTACCATGCCAGGTCCACCGGCTCGCTGGCCAGGGCCGACTCGGCGCACCGCTGCCAGCGCTCGTAGGAGAAGTACTCGCTCCATCCGTCGAAGCGCGCGCCGTCTCGCCAGGCCGCCAGGATCACGGCGCCGACGCGACGGTCACCGCGGGACAGCAGCCCCTCGATCTGGCCGGGCCGCCCGTCGTGATAGCGGAACCCGATGGCCTTGCCGTAGGCCCGGTCGGCGCGCAGCGCGCCGCCGAGGGCGCGCAGCCGGGCGTCCACCACCTCGGGCTCGCACTGCGCCGCCCACTGGAACGGCGTGTGCGGCTTGGGCACGAAGCCGCCGATCGACACCGTGCACTTGATGTCATGCCGCCCGCTGGCTTTCCGGCCCGTCGCGATGACCTTGCGCGCCAGCTGCGCGATGGCCATCACGTCCTCGTCGGTCTCGGTCGGCAGCCCGCACATGAAGTACAGCTTCACCTGCCGCCAGCCGCTGGCGTAGGCCGTGGTGACGGTCCGGATCAGGTCCTCTTCGGTGACCATCTTGTTGATCACCTTGCGCAGCCGCTCCGAACCGCCCTCGGGGGCGAACGTCAGCCCGGACCGGCGGCCGTTCCGGCTGAGCTCGTCGGCGAGCGTCACGTTGAACGCGTCCACCCGGGTCGACGGCAGCGACAACCCGACGTTGGTGCCCTCGTAGCAGTCGGCGAGGTCGATCGCGATCTCGTTGATCTCGCTGTGGTCGGCGCTGGACAGCGACAGCAGGCCGACCTCGTCGAAGCCGGTGGCCGCCACACCCCGGGCGACCATCGAGCCGACCGTGGTGATGGACCGCTCCCGGACCGGCCTGGTGATCATCCCGGCCTGGCAGAACCGGCAGCCGCGGGTGCAGCCGCGGAAGATCTCCACGCTGTACCGCTCGTGCACGGTCTCGGCGACGGGGACGACCGGCGCGCGCGGATACGGCCAGGCGTCCAGGTCCATCACGGTGTGCTTCGAAACTGTGGGCGGCACGCCGGCCCGGTTCGGTACTATTTTTGAAATCTTGCCGTCTGAATGGTACGATACGTCGTAGAAGCGGGGCACATAGGCCACCTTCGTCAGGCTGAGCAGCAGCCCGTCGCGGCCGCCGGGCTGCCCGGCCCGCTTCCAGTCGCGGATAAGGTCCGTGATCGCGAGCACGGCCTGTTCGCCGTCGCCGAGCACCACGACATCGAGGAAGTCCGCGACCGGTTCCGGGTTGAAGGCCGCGTGGCCGCCGCCCATGACCAGGGGGTGAGCCACGGTCCGTTCGGCGGAAAAAAGCGGGATACCGGCCAGGTCAAGCACGGTAAGGAGGTTCGTGTAGGCCATCTCGGTGGCGAAACTGACGCCGAGTACGTCGAAGGCGCCGACCGGCCGGTGCGCGTCCACCGTGAACTGGGGCACGCCGTGCAGGTGCATCAGCTCCTCGAGGTCGGGCCAGACGTTGTAGGTCCGCTCCGCGAGGACGCCCTCGCGCTCGTTCAGCACCTCGTACAGGATCTGGATGCCCTGGTTGGGCAAGCCGACCTCGTAGGCATCCGGGTAGCACAGGGCCCAGCGGACGTCAGTGCTGTCCCAGTCCTTGGTGACCGAGCCCACCTCGCCGCCGACGTACTGGATGGGCTTGCGCACGCGCGGAAGGAGCGGCTCAAGCGCCGGATACACCGATTCGACAGGCATCAGACCACACTATCTGAACGAACCGCGGTGAGACTGCCGCGTAACGGCCGGCCCCCCCTCACTCGAAGACGCTGGGGCGACGGTGGATGGACTGGAGCAGGCCGATGGCGATCATGTCGGCGAAGACGGCCGACCCGCCGTAGGAGACGAACGGCAGCGGGATGCCGGTGATCGGCATGATGCCGATCGTCATGCCGATGTTCACGAACGACTGGAAGGTGAACCACATCGCGATGCCGGAGGCGACCAGCAGGCCGAACAGGTCACCGGCCCGGGCCGCGATCCGCAGCGCGCGGATGATCACCACGCCCAGGCCCAGCACGATCGCGATCGTGCCGGCGAAGCCGAGTTCCTCGCCGGCCACCGTGAAGATGAAGTCCGTCTGCTGGGAGGGGACGAAGTTGCCCGCGACCAGCTGGCCGTGGAACAGGCCCTGGCCGAACATCCCGCCGGAGCCGACCGCGATCTTGGCCTGGGCCGCGTTGTAGCCGGACCCGGCCAGGTCGGCGGCCGGATGCAGGAACGAGGTGAAGCGGGTGAGCTGGTAGGACTTCAGCAGGTGCAGGCCGCCGGCCGCGGTGAGGGCCACGGCCACTACGGCCGCGAGCGCGGCCGCCAGGCGTAGCGCGATCCCGGACAGGACGATCATGGTCGCGGTCGCGATGACCAGCACCATGGCCACGCCCAGGGCGGGCTCGGTCACCACCAGGCCGATCAGCGGTGCCGCGCAGGCCAGGGCCAGCAGCACCGAGCGCAGGCCGGGCCGGTCACCGCGCGCCCCGCTGAAGACCATCGCGGTCATCATGATCAAGGCGACCTTGGCGAACTCCGACGGCTCAACCTGGAACCCGCCGGGCAGCGAGATCCACGCCTTCGCCCCGTTGACGTCGGCGCCGAGCGGGGTGAGCACGGCCAGCAGGGCGAGCAGCGTCGCGCCGTAGAAAAACGGCGTCCAGGTCTTCAGCTGCCTGGTATCGGCCAGGCTGACCGCGAACATCAGGACCAGCCCGACGACCACCCACAGCAGTTGCTTCTTCAGGTAGGTGCGCGGATCCTGGCCGGCCTGGAGCAGTCCGGGCTGGGTCGCCGACCAGACGAGCAGGGTGCCGGTCGCGCTCAGCCCCGCCACCACCACGATCAGGATCCAGTCCATGTGCCGCAGCGGTGAGTTCCGGGCGAACGCCCGGGCCAGCAGGGACCGCGAGCGGCCAGAGAACACCCCGGGGCGCGGCGTGGCCAGGCCGCGCGCGGTGTAACTCGTTGATCGCCCCAGCATCATTTCCCCCTGGCGTAGCCGGCCGGCGCCGTGATCGCGCCGGCTGAGGTGATCCGCGGCGCGGCGGACGGCACCTGACCGCCGGGCACGGCCGCCCGGTGCCCCTCCAGGCCGTAGATGCCATCCCAGATCTGGCGCACCGCGGGCGCCGCCACGTCGGCACCGTAACCGGAATCGGGCACCATGACGATGACGACGTACTGGGGGTTCTGGCACGGCGCGAACGAGGCGAACACCGAGGTCGCGTTTTTGCCGAAGAGCTGGGCGGTGCCGGTCTTGCCCGCCACGCAGACCTTGCTGAGCGGGAAACCGCTGAAGGCGCCGGCCGCGGTGCCCTGGGTCACCACGCCGGCCAGCGCGGTGCGGATGTAGGACAGCGCCGCGCCGGAGACGGGCAGGTGCCTGAGCACCGGCGGGCTGATCTGCCGCACCACCTGGCCGGTGACCGGAGAGATCAGCGCCTCGCCGACCCGGGGGCTGTACAGGGTGCCGCCGTTGGCCAGCGCCACGTAGGCGTCGGCGAGCTGGACCGGGGTGGCGGTCACGTAGCCCTGGCCGATCGCGGCGATGGCGGCCTGGCCGGGTTCCCACTGCCAGCCGCTCCGGCAGTCCTGCCATTCGATCTGCTGCACGTAGCTGCCGTACTCGCGGCCGTTCTTGCACCAGTTCTGGCCGGTGTTGGCGTTGTCCTTCCACAGGTAGTAGAGCCATTTCCGGGTCGGGATCGTGCCGGTGGACTCGGCGGGCAGGTCAATGCCGGTGTCCCGGCCGAAGCCCCAGTCCAGCTCCATCTTCTGCATCTTCTGCACCGGGGCCCGGGGCGACGCATGGCCGTTGGCCTTCGCGTCGTCGGCGAGGTACATGTCGTAGCCGAGGTTGTAGTACACCGTGTCGCAGGACTGGATGAGCGCTTCGGCGAACGTCATGGCGCCGAGGTTCGGCTGGCCGTCGTTGCCGAAGGTCTGGCTGCCGATGCTGACCGAGGCGGGGCAGTCGTACAGGCCGTCGAGCGGGTAACCGGCCGCCACCGCGGCCGCGGTCGAGGTGACCTTGAAGGTCGAGCCCGGGGCGTACTCGCCCTGAGTGGCCCAGTTGATGATCGGCTCCCCGTCTTTGGTGCCGAACAGGTCGTTGAACTCCTGCTGGGAGATGCCGCCGGTCCACACGCTCGGGTTGTAGTCCGGGTAGCTGGCCATCGCCACCACCCGGCCGGTGGTCGTCATCACCACCGCCGCGCCCTGGTTGGCGGCGTTGCCCGCCGCCCGCGACCGGGCGATCGCGCCGTTCAGCGCGTTCTGGGTGTCGGCCTGGATCTGCGCATTGAGGCTGGTGACCAGGTCATCGCCGTTGACCGGGGTGGCCCGGCTGACGGTCCCCGTGACGTTCCCGGCCGCGTTGACCGAGACCACCTGGGTCCCCGCCGTACCGCGCAGCGGGCTGTCGTACTGCGCCTCGAGGCCGGCCTGCCCGACCAGGTCCACGCCGGAGAAACCGGTCACCGGCAGGTGCCTGCTCTTGATCTCCTGCGGGGTGATGGGCTGCAGGTAGCCGAGGACCTGAGCCGGGTTGGACCCGTCCGGAGCCGGGTAGTCGATCACCGGCTGAACCTGCGCGGTCACCCCGGGGAACTCCTTCGGTTCCTCCAGGACCTGCAGCGCCACCCGGTCGGAGACGTTCTGGTCGACCGGGATGGGCTGGTACGGCGAGCCGGCCCAGCAGGGCTGCGGGACACCCGCGGTGCACAGCCGGGTCTTGGCCACCAGCTCCTGATAGGACAGCCCGAGGAGCGGGGCCAGCCGGTGCAGCACCGGCGCGGCCCCGCCCGGCTGCTGGGACAGGTCCATCATGTCGACCGAGACGACCAGGGCCGTGGTGTTGGTGACCAGGCGGTTGCCCACGTCGTCGAGGATCTGGCCGCGGACCGCGGGCACGATCACGTCCCTGGCCTGGTTCGCGGCGGCGAGCTTGGTGAAGGCCGTGGTGTTCATCACCTGCAGGTACCAGAGCCGGCCGCCTAGCGAGACCAGCATGGCGGCGGCGACCACGTAGAGCAGCAGCAGCCGGCGGCGCGAGGCGGTATTCACCGGTAACCTCCGGTCCGCCGTCGTCCGAGCCATCCCCGGCTGGCCTTCGGCCAGGAAATGTGCGGCCGGACGGGACCTGACCGGCCGGACCGCAGTCTGCCCGGGCTGGCTCCGGCGAAGCCGCGGCCCAATGCGCTACGGCGGCCCGGCGACCGGCGACGGCCCAGCAGATCGCGGCCCCGGGC
>JALYVS010000331.1 GCA_030853115.1 Actinomycetota bacterium | reverse complement strand
GTCCAGCACCACCTGCGTCTCCGGGTCGCCGAAGCGGGCATTGAACTCGATCACCCGTGGCCCGGCCGTGGTCAGGCTCAGGCCGGCGTACAGCAGGCCGCGGTACGGGGTGCCGCGGCGGGCCATGACGTCCACGGCCGGCTTGATGACCGTCTCGAGTGCGTGTTCGGCCAGGTCAGCGGGGGCCCATGGCAGCGGGGCGTAGGCGCCCATGCCACCGGTGTTCGGACCCAGGTCGCCGTCCCTGGCCCGCTTGAAATCCTGCGCGGGCAGCAGCGGGACCGCGGTGCGGCCGTCGGTGATCGCGAACAGCGAAACCTCCGGGCCGTCGAGGAACTCCTCGATCACCACGGTGCCGCAGCTGGCCGCGTGCGCCCGGGCGGCCCCGGCGTCGGAGGTGACGACGACACCCTTGCCCGCCGCGAGGGCGTCGTCCTTGACCACGTAGGGCGGCCCGAACGCGGCCAGCGCCGCGTCCACCTCGGCGCTGGTCCGGCAGGTGAAGGACGCGGCGGTGGCAATCCCCGCCTCGGCCATGACCTGCTTGGCGAAGGACTTGGAGCCCTCGATCGCCGCCGCGCTCGCGTCCGGCCCGAAGCAACTGATGCCGCGGGACCGCAGGACGTCGGCCGCGCCGGCCACCAGCGGCGCCTCCGGGCCGATCACCACCAGGTCGGGGCGGAGCCTGCGGGCCAGCCCGACGATCCCGTCCGGGGTCGGCGCGGTGCCCGGGTGGGTTTGCGCGAGGGCGGCGATGCCGGGATTGCCCGGCGCCGCGTGCAGGCTGGCCGTGTCCGGGCTCAGGGCGCGGACGATCGCGTGCTCGCGGCCCCCCGATCCGATGACGAGAATGCGCACGCCGCGAGCTTACGCGTTAGGGCAGCAGGGGGCGGAGCTGAAGCGTCTGGTCGCGGCGGGGGCCGACGCCGACCGCGGCCACCGGGGCGCCGATCATCTGCTCCACGGCCGTGATGTACTTCCGCGCGTTGGCGGGCAGCTCATCGAAGGACTGGGCCTTGGAAATGTCCTCCCACCAGCCGTCGAAGTACTCATAGACGGGCACCGCGTGATGGAACTCGGTCTGGGTCATCGGGATCTCCTCGTGCCGCTTCCCGTCGACCTCGTAGGCCACGCAGACCGGCACCTGGTCCAGGCCGGACAGCACGTCCAGCTTGGTCAGGAAATAGCCGGTGATCCCGTTCACCCGGGTCGCGTACCGGGCGATGACCGCGTCGAACCACCCGCACCGGCGCGCCCGGCCGGTGGTCACGCCGTACTCCGCGCCGGTCTTACGCAGCCATTCGCCCTGCTCGCCGCCCAGCTCGGTGGGGAAGGGGCCCTCACCGACCCGGGTCGTGTACGCCTTGACGATGCCGATGACCTCCGAAATCCGGGTCGGGCCGATGCCGGACCCGGAGCAGGCGCCGCCCGCGGTGGGCGATGAGGAGGTCACGAACGGGTAGGTGCCGTGGTCGATGTCGAGCATGGTGGCCTGGGCGCCCTCGAGCAGCACGACCTTGCCCTGATCCAGGGCCCGTCCCAGGACAAGCCCGGTGTCGGCGACGTAAGGCCGGAGCCGTTCGGCATAACGCTCGTATTCCTCGGCCACCATCTGCGGGTCCAGGCCCCGGCGGTTGTAGACCTTGCTGAGGAGCTGGTTCTTGTCGCGCAGCACCAGGTCGAGCTTCTTGCGCAAGATCCCCGGATCGAACAGGTCCTGGACCCGGATCCCGACCCGGGCGATCTTATCGCCGTAGGCCGGGCCGATGCCGCGGCCGGTAGTGCCGATCCGCGAGCTCCCCAGATAGCGTTCGGAGACCTTGTCGAGCGCCCGGTGGTAGGGCATGATCAGGTGCGCGTCCGCCGAGACCAGCAGCTTGCCGCAGTCCACGTCGCGGGCCCGCAGGCCGTCGATCTCGTCGAGCAGCACCTGCGGGTCGATGACCACGCCGTTGCCGATTACCGGGACGACATCCGGTGAGAGCACGCCGGACGGCAGCATGTGCAGGGCGTAGCTCTCGTCGCCGATGACGACGGTATGGCCGGCGTTGTTGCCGCCCTGGTACCTGACCACGTAGTCCACCCGGTCACCGAGCAGGTCAGTGGCCTTGCCCTTGCCTTCGTCACCCCACTGGGCGCCAACAAGCACGATGGCGGGCATTGGCGTTTCCTCCTCGGCTGGCGCAGGCTCCGGCTCGACCCCCGCGGCTTGCCCGTGACTCCCATGGGCCCGGCCTGACCTGGCACGACGAAGCCCCCGCACAGCGCAAGCGCGGCAGGGGCTCTTGCGTTCTGAGATTACCCGCAATATCAGCAGGTAACCAAGCCGGGATCCGCCCGTATCAGCAGGTAACCGAGCCGGGATCCGCCCGTTATGCCCGCGGTGGCGGCCGTTCGGCAGCCAGCTCGGCGGCGGCCGTGGCGCTGCTGTCCTGCAGGAAGTCCCGGCAGCGAGTGGCTTCGTCGGTTTCGCCGATCGCCCCGGCCGCCTGGCCCAGCATGTACAGGGAGCGCAGGAAGCCCTGGTTCGGCTCGTGTTCCCACGGGACCGGGCCGTGTCCCTTCCAGCCCGCGCGGCGCAGCTGGTCCAGGCCACGGTGGTAGCCCGTCCGGGCGAAGGCGTAGGCGGTAACCGCATCCCCCTGCGCGAACGCGCGGGTGGCCAGGGCGGCCCAGGCCGCCGAATGCGACGGGAAGCGCGCCGCGACCTTCGCGGGCTCCTGGCCCGCCCGCAGCTCCGCCGCGGGCTCCTGTTCTTCCAGCAGGTAGGTGGCAGGCGGGCCGCCGAGCAGGTTATCGCGTTGCATGGCTCTCCTTACGTGGGGGCCTTAGCGTGGGGGTCTTAGCTCTGGGCCTCAGCGGATCGGGTGCCTCAGCTGAGGTGCTGGCCGGCCGACATCAGGTTCTCGCAGGCGTGCGTGACCCGCGCGGTCATGCCCGCTTCGGCGGCTTTGCCCCAGCTGCGCGGGTCGTAGGCCTTTTTGCTGCCCACGTCGCCGTCCACCTTGAGCACGCCGTCGTAGTTGCTGAACATGTGGCCCGCGACCGGCCGGGTGAAGGCGTACTGGGTGTCGGTGTCGATGTTCATCTTGACCGCGCCGTAGGAGATCGCCTCCTTGATCTCCTCCAGGGCGGAGCCGGATCCTCCGTGGAAGACCAGGTCGAAGGGCTTGTCCTGGCCGTACTTGGCGCCCACCGCGTCCTGGATGTCCTTGAGCACGGTCGGCCGCAGCTTGACGTGACCCGGCTTGTAGACGCCGTGCACGTTGCCGAACGTCGCGGCCAGGATGTACCGGCCTCGTTCGCCCAGCCCGACCGCCTCGGCGGTGGCCAGGGCGTCCTCCGGCGTGCTGTACAGCTTCTCGTTCATCTCGCCAACGACCCCGTCCTCTTCACCCCCGACGACCCCGATCTCCATCTCCATGATCGTCCGGGCAGCTTTGCACTCGGCCAGCAGCGACGCGGCGATCTGCAGGTTCTCCTCCAGCGGCACCGCGGACCCGTCCCACATGTGCGACTGGAACAGCGGCTCCTCGCCGCGCGCGACCCGCTCGGCGGAGATCGCCACCAGCGGGCGCATGAAGCCGTCGAGCTTGTCCTTCGGGCAATGGTCGGTGTGCAGTGCGATGTTGACCGGATACCTGGCCGCCACGACGTACGCGAATTCGGCCAGCGCGACTGATCCCGTGACCATGTCCTTGACCGCGGACCCGGACAGGTACTCCGCGCCGCCGGTCGAGACCTGGATGATCCCGTCGCTGCCGGCGTCGGCGAACCCGCGCAGCGCGGCGTTGAGGGTCTGGCTGGAGGACACGTTGATCGAGGGGTAAGCGAAACCCCGCTGCTTGGCCTGGTCAAGCATCTGCGCGTAGACCTCTGCGGTCGCGATGGGCATGGCGGACTACTCCCTCTGGGCTCGAACCTGACCCCACTCTAGACATGAACGGCCCGCGGTTGAGCCTGCTGCGGACATGAAGCGGGCATGAAGATGCACCGGGCAGTACCGCGGATGCGGTACAACAGCAGCCATGGAGAGCTTTCTCACCTCGGCGGGCTACGCGGCGCTGATCTTGTTCGGCTTCCTTGAGGCGGCGTGCATCCCGATCTCGTCCGAGATCACGTTTGGCTTCGCCGGAGTGCTCGCCTACCAGGGCCATCTCAACCTCGCCCTGGTCATTATCCTCGGCTCGCTGGCCGAGCTGGCCGGGTCCTACGCCTCGTACGCGATCGGCCGGGTCGGCGGCAGGCCGCTGGTGCACAAGCTCGGCCGCTACGTCCTGGTGACCGAATCGGACATCGCCCGGGCCGAGCGCTTCCTGACCGGCCGGGGCGTCTGGGCCGTCCCGGTGGGCCGGATGCTGCCCTTCGTCCGGGCTTTCACCTCAATCGTCGCGGGCCTGGTGCGGATCCCCGCGGCCCGCTTCGGGATCCTCAGCCTGATCGGCACCGTCATCTACGCCACGGTGCTTTCGGTGATCGGCTACGCGCTGGGCAGCGCCTGGAAGCGCGTCGAACACGGGCTGACCCTGGCGGGCTACGCCCTGTTCGCCATCGTGGTTATCGCTATCGTTGGCTTCGTGGTGTACCGGCTGCGTGAGTTCCGGCGTGAATCCGGCGGCAACGGGCCGCCCCCCGGGGGCGGGGCGGGACCGGCCGGCGGCAGCAGTGCGGGCAGTGCCAGGGGCGGTCATGCCAAGCCGCGCTCGCGCCGGTCAGACGCCGCCGGGGTAGGAGTCGTGCCGGCCCGGCCGGATAGCTCAGAGGCCGAGGCCGGTTAGCTCGCAGGCGGCGCGGCCGGATAGCTCAGAGGCCGAGGTCGGATAGCTCGTAGGCGGCGCGGTACGTAAGACCGCGTTCGGCCACGTTGGGCCGGGCGCCGCGGTCAACCAGCACGGCCACGCCCACTACCTCGGCCCCGGCTGCACGCAGCGCATCCACCGCGGTGAGCGGGGAAGCGCCGGTCGTCGAGGTGTCCTCCACCGCGAGGACCCGCCGGCCGGCCACCTCCGGACCCTCGACCCGGCGCTGCAGGCCGTGCTCTTTTTCCTTCTTCCGCACCACGAAGGCGTCAACGGGGGTGCCCCGGCTGGCCGCCGCGTACATGATCGCGGTGGCAACCGGATCGGCGCCCATGGTCAGCCCGCCCACCGCCTGGTACCCCAGGTCCCAGGTCAGGTCGAGCATGACCCGGCCGGCCAGTGGCGCGAGCCGCCCGTCCAGCAGGATCCGGCGCAGGTCGACGTACCATTCGGCACGCTGGCCTGACGACAGTACGAAGTCGCCGTGGACGACGGCTTTCACCTTGATGGCCTCAAGCAGTTCTGCGCGGTCGCTCACGGTCGCTGATCCTACGGGACGCCGCTGGTGAGCTGGTCGCGCCGGTGGTAGTCCGCCGGCGCCGGGTCCTGTCCCCCTCAAGCAGGAGCCCGGCACCGGCGGGGTCAGGGGGCCAACTCGTCCACCAGGCGCAGGTCGTGTCCCACCACGAGGGCCAGCGCCATCCGGCGCCCCGGGCCGGGGTGGGAGGGCAGGTAGGGCACGGCGGCCAGCCAGCCACGGGCCAGCCGGCCACGGGCCAGGCGGCGCCGCCTGGCGGCGCGGAGCTCGGCCGGATTGGCTCCGGCGATCCGGGGACGCGCGGCGGACAGGTTCTGCCGGTCTGACGTCATGGGCCGCCCGGCTCCCTCCGCTAGCGATCCTGTGAACCCTTGCGAGATAGAAGACGGCGAAGGCGGCCCGGCATGACGCGGTATCGGTGAGGTTTCTTCGGGTGACTATTCGGGGTCACCTAAAACCTGGCCAGGGTTCTTGACGTGCTGCGCCGCGGCGGCGGTCTCGGACGGAGCGTTCCCGGCGTGGCCTGCTGACCGCTGACGGCCACAGTCGTGCTTAACCTCGCGGGCGTGATCGCGGCGCCGGATCCGTGGTGCCGGACCCTCCCAGACTTCAGTAGCTCCCGGGACCGCGGGGGTCCCTTGGGCTGGAGGTTTGCACGGTTACGACGGTTCTCCGGGCCGGGGGAATGCGTGGAAAGGCATCCCGGGGAAGGTTACTTCACTAGGCTGAGGGGGTGTCGGGGCCGTATCGGCCCCTGAATACAAGCCGTTGCACCGAGAGGAAGGACGGTGGGCCGTGGATCGCTGCGCGCTGTTCGTTGACGCAGGTTACGTGCTCGCGGATGGTGCCATGGCTGTGCACGGGACCCCTCGCGGCGAGTCGGTCTCCTGGGACTACGAAGGCCTCCTGCAGCTGCTGTCCAGCCTGGCCAGGGAACGGTCGGGGCTGCCCCTGCTGCGCTGCTACTGGTACGAGGCGACCGTAGAGGGGCGCCGGACCGCCGAGCAAGATGCGTTGGCCGACATACCCGGAGTCAAGCTCCGGGTGGCGAAGATCCGCCCGGGCCGGCGCGAGGGCGTGGAGACCGAGATTCACCGGGACCTGACCACGCTGGCGCGCAACAACGCGATCAGCGACGCGCTCGTGATCAGTGCGGAAGAGGATCTGGCTCAGGTCATCGCCGATGTCCAGGACCTCGGCCTGCGCGTCACCTTGGTGCACATCGCCGTCGACGGCAACTGGACCATCTCCCGAGCGCTCCGCCAGGAGTCCGACGACATCCTCGAGATCGGCGGCGAGCAGCTGCGTCCTTACGTGGAGCTGATCGCGGGAGCCGAGCCCGTCCACACGGACGAGGCCGAGGGCGCCGATCACGTGGCGGCCAGACCGCTGGCGAACGGCCACTCGACAGCGGGCGCGACGTCCTACCAGCCCATGCCCGCGTCGGCGAACCATGCGCCGCCGGCCATCTACACCGCTCCGGTTGTGGCGGAGTACCAGCGGCCCGTGCTGCAGCTGCCAAGGGCGGCCACCCGCGACGACAGGCCCCGCGACGACCGAGCCCGCGACGACCGGACCCGGGACGACAGGCCCCGCGAGGACCGAGCCCGCGACGACAGGCCCCGCGAGGACCGGACCCGCGAGGAC
>JALYVS010000330.1 GCA_030853115.1 Actinomycetota bacterium | reverse complement strand
GCCACCGCGGATAACCGGGCCGTCCGGCACTCCCCGGCCGGCAGCGTCAGCATGCCCGGACACGACCTCATCGCAATAGGCCCGAATGAACTCCCATTTGACAAGTTAAGCCCTGGGGTGTCTTGCGTCGCTCGGCTAGCGTTGCTTCCAGCTCGGCCTGATCCAGCGGCTGGTGGCCGGCCGGGCCGACCCAGCGTCGAGCGGGATCGCCGAGCAGGCCGGCGAAGTCACGTTTGAGTACCCCGATTGCCCCGTGGTCCACGGCCAGGTGCGTGAATGCGGCGGCGCACGCGATGGCCTGATCGCCCGAGCCGGGAGCGATGGCCACCGCCACGCGCACCGGAGAGCGCGCCGGATCGGGTGACTCGCGCAGCCACCGGATGAGCGCCTCGGCTGCCGCGGGGCGGTCCCGCGGTCCCCATTTTCCCTCGCCGAGGGAACAGACTTCCAGTAGCTGGACCCCGGCCGCCGCCACCCGCTGGCGTGGTTCCACGGACCCATCGCCGGGCAGATAGGTCGTCCGCAGGCTCTCGTACCGCGAGATCAGCACGGCCAGCGCCTCAGCCACATCGCCGACGGACACCACCGATGGCACCGGGAGCTCGGCGCGCAGGAACGCGTAGGCGTCGTCCGGAGTCATCCATGCGCAGATGTCTAGCTGGGCCAAGGTGAGCGGTCCCTCGCCGGCCCGCTCCCCGGCGAATTCGACCGGGATCGACCGAGCCGAAGTCAGGCGTACGCGGCGCCGGCGCTGACCGGTTTCTGTGTCGATGCTCATCGCTGATCAGCCGGGCAGTTCGTGGAATGCGTCGGCCAGATGCGCCGTGGACACCATAGTGACCTCGCCCAGCTTTTCATTCGAAACGGGGTGGTCTGGTGACATCGCGGCGCCCCGTACACCCGCACAGATCGCCGGTGACCGTGCGCGTGCGCTCGGCAAACTGCACTGTCCCCGCTGACGCTGCTGTCGACGACAAACATACGCAGACGGCCGTGGGCCGCCCCCTTCGAGATTGCCGAACCCGGCGTCAGCGCCTGCGATTTCGCGCGACGTCCGGCGCGAGCACACCGAATCCGGGATCTGTCACGTGAACCTCACTGCGCGGATCGCGTGCCGGCCTCCCGGCAGACCCGCTTCTGGTCACAAGCTAGACATCCGGGTTGATCCGACATAACATCGTTATAGCCGAGTAAGCGCTTACAAAACTTTCAGGTCTCACTTGTTATATCGGTAAGCGCACACCAGATGAACAAGTTGAGCGGCGGCATCCTGGTCTACGCGGAGGTGCCTTTCGTGCCCTATACCTGCGCCCGTTCCGGGTCGACACGGATGGCATCTATATGTACGCATGGGCTTTCGACGGCCGGACTCCTTACCTCGGCGACCTAGGGGTGGGCGAGACGGTGCTCCCAGCGCACACCGCCGGCCGGGCTCGTCCGGACACGGTTGGCCTGATCAGGGCCGAGGTATGCCCGCTGCGCCTGATCGAAGGCCAGGCGGATCGCACCTTGAATGTCCTCCGGCAGGCGAACAGGCATGGGCGGGTGTTTGACGCGGCCGGTGAGGTGCGCAACTCGACCGATATTAAGAGATTGTCTCAGCCCGGACCGGATAGCCATGACTAGCCGCGGCTCACAACAGGTGCGGCTGGCACCGTCGGCGTCGCTGGCACCGCGATTCGGTTCGGTGCGGCTGATCGTTTCCGACGTGGACGACACGCTGGCGCCGCCATTCCGCGCCATCTCAGTCACCCTCGCGCGCGCCCTGACGCGGTTGGTCGGCAACGGCACGATCTTGTTCCTGGTGTCGGGGCAGAGCATCGAGAACATCGAACGGCGTGTCGTCCGCGCGTTCCCTCGGCCGTTGCGGCGCAACATTCTGGTGGGGCACTGCCACGGCGCCGAAGTATTCGGCTACGACAGCGCGGGATGGCGGGTTATCCCGCCGCTATTCTCCATGCGCGCGAGCGCCGCGATGGAAGGCGTGTTCGGCAAGGTGCTGACGCTAGCCACCGGCGTGCTGAGCGATCACGGTAGTGCCGCGTCCTCCCCCGGAACCCTGCTCGAGGATCGCGGGGTGCAGGTCACGGTGGACTTTCCCGTGCTCGGAATTTCACCGGCCGATCCGCGCGCGGTGCTGATCACAGCGCTCAATGACCGACTGGCGGCGGCGGGCCTGCCGGTCGAGGCCCGGATGGCCGGCCATCTCGGAATCGACATCATGGCTCGCGGCGTCGATAAAAGCCTCCCGCTGAGCCGGTTGCTGGACGCCGGGAATTCCTACCGGCTGACGATGCCGGAGGGCCAGGTGGCCGGCGACTGGGATGACATCGAGGTCTGGGGGGATCAGTTCTCGCCACCTGACCTCGACGCCGACCTGCGCATGCTCACCGCACTGCCGCCGGGCGTCCGCGCTATCAACTTCGGAGCTGCCTTTAGTTTCCGCACGGAGGCCGGCGGAATACCCGCCGGTCTCCGCACCGCCCGCGTACCCGGCCCAGCCGGAGTGCTCGATTATCTGGTCAGGGACGAATGAGCGTGAGACAGGTTCACGTGTCCGCATCGGCGTGGTCGGCCGACCTTGGCGCACTGCGCGCAAGCCTCGCTGCCGCGGCGCCGCACTGCGATTCGATCCATTTCGACATCATGGATAACCATTTCGTGCCGGAACTTCTCTTTGGCCCTGACATTCTCGCAACGGTCAAGCCTCATGTGCCCGTTCCGTTCCAGGCGCACATGATGATTGAGAACCCGGAACGCTGTGTTGCTCGTTATGCGCCCGTCGTAGACACGTTCTTGTTCCATCCCGCTACGTGCGCTGACTGGTCTGGAATTAAGCAGAAAGTCCGCGGCCTGGGTCGGTCCGTGGGGCTTGCGCTGCTCCTGGGCGAGGACTGGCGCGCCTACCGCGAAGACCTCGCGGAAGTCGATGTCGCGCTCGTGATGGGAACGGACGTCGGGATAAAAAGCGTAGACATAAATACCGACGCATACACCGTGATCAGCGAACTCCGCGAGCATATCGACGCGCACGGCTACGCCTGCTTGATTCAGGCCGACGGAGGGATCCGTCGCCACACGCTGCCGCGGCTGATCGCCGCTGGTGTGGATGCGATAACACCTGGATCTTTGTTCTTCGGCTCCGATTTCGGCACTTTCCGCTCTCGCCTGCGCGAGACCCAGCGAGAGCTGGCCGTCCTGCGGGCCGAATCCCAGGAAGAGGTATGACAATGCGGCTTGCCGATATTTTTCGGGACGACCATACCCCCACTATGCTTGGCATCGGGCCCATGAGCGCCACCGCGGTACGGGCGGGATTGCGCGCGGCCGCCGAAACCGCCACTCCGGCGCTGTTCATCGCGAGCCGGAACCAGGTCGAGAGCGCAGCACTCGGCGGCGGCTACGCCGAAGGCTGGGACCAGGCGGGGCTGGTTCGCTACCTGAGCGAGGAAGCCAGCCGCTGGCCCGGCACCCTAAGGTGGTTCGTTGGCCGCGACCATGGCGGCCCATGGCAACGAGACGACGAATATCTGGCGCGCCTACCCTGGCCGCTGGCCCGCGATCGCGCCCTGCGCTCACTGTGCGAGGACATCGACGCGGGTTTCCACTACCTTCACATCGATGCCGCCAAGGATCCTTTCCTAGCTGACGCCATTCCGGTTGACCTGGGCGTAGGGCGGATCGTTGAGCTCATCCGAGGGGTAGAAAGTCACCGCATCTCGCGCGACCTGCCTGATACTGCCTACGAGGTGAGCCTCGAGAAGGCGAACGGCCAGGTGACACCCCCCGCCGAATTCGATGTCTTCCTCGACTCCCTGCTCACCGAACTCGGCCGGCAGAGCCTGCCGATGCCGCTGTTCGCCGTGGCCAACACCGGCACCTGGACGAAGCTGGACCGCAACGTCGGAGAGTTCCGGGAGGATTCAGCTCAGCAGCTGACCGCAATCGCCAGGCGCTACGGCCTGGTGTTCAAGGAACATAACGCGGACTACTTGGCCGACGGGGACCTTCGATCACACGCGCGCTGCGGAATCGGCATGGCGAACGTCGCTCCGGAGTTCGGCCACGCGGAGACGGCGGCGCTCCTCGATCTGGCCGATCTGGAGTTGATCGGGCCCCCCTTTGCCATCAGCGGAATCGCGGGCAAGCTCGCCGAACTCGTCACGCAGTCGGGCCGGGCTGCCAAATGGCTGCACGGCTCATCGGCCGACCATGCCGACCATCAGTTGCTAGCGAAAATCGGGGGGCACTACTTCTTCTCGCACCCGGCCATCCGCGAGGCCCGGGCAGCGCTGTTCGCGAACATCCGGGCTACCGTACTTCATGGTGATCCCGAGCAACTAATAGAGGACCGGGTAACTGCCAGCATTAGGCGTTATGTCGATATTTTTGCTGAAGATGCGAGAGCGGATTCCGCATCGAACGTCCCGTCGAGGATGAGCTAAAATGACCCGCTCCCGCCGGGGTGCCCCGGCGGCGTTCGTCATGCCGTTCTACTCGGCCAGCGGCGCTCCACGAGACCAGGATCTTCTGCGCCGCGCTGTGGCCAGCGCGCTACATCAGACCGACGATGATGTGCGGCTGGTCATCGTCGATGACGCGTCCCCGGACCCACGCAGCAGCCGGTGGCTCAACGAGTTGTCCGCGAGCGATCCGCGCATTCACGTCGTCCGGCAGCCAGCTAACCGGGGCCCGGGTTACTGCCGGAACATCGGCGTCCGATGGGCGGAAAAGGCCGGAGCGGACATCGTGTGCTTCCTCGACTCCGATGATGAGGCCCACCCGAGCAGGGTCGAGGTGGCGCGCCGCCTGATGACCGAGGCCGGGGCCGGGGTCGTCTACTCCACCTTCGTCGTCGTCGACGCCTGCGGTGCCGCTATACCCGGGGCGGACATAGTTTCTGGTGTGCGGATAATCTTGAGCGATCTCGATTCCAGGCCGCTCAGCGGGAAAGAAATCTGGATCGAACTCGCGGTGGAGCGCGACAATCTTACGATACCGAGTTCGCTCAGCGTGACCACGTGTCTAGCGCGGGCCGTCCCTTTTCCCGAAGATGCACGCTTCCATGAAGACATGCATACTTGGCTGCGTTATTCCGCTTCGGGCGCTGAGGTTTTGTTTACCCCCGCCACGCCGAGCCGCTACCGGATTCTTACCGCGGACCGGGGCAGCAGTTCACGGGAACGGGCGGGCGGGATCGACGCGTTCAACAGGCTACGCGCGAATGTGATCTCCGGCGGCCTGCGCGAGGCCATCGACATGGGCGTCCGCCGCGGCGTCATCAGCAATTGCGACGGTACGGAGATCCTTGCCCGCTACTTCCTCAACGTGGCCGGAATGATACGCCGCGAAGGCAGCGACACAGTGGCCAGCGAACTCGTCTCGCGGGCGCACGACCTGCTCCCGGGACAGGTCTTCAACCAGCTCAGGGCGCATTACCAGGCATGATCAGCCCTTAGCCGACGGCATGGTGTTGAGCCGACGGCAGGGTGCCGACGAGCGCCGGTACCGCTTCAGACTCGGCGCAGGGCGCTGAGCGGCACCATCGCCGGAACGACGCACAACATTCCGGGGTTACGGTATCGAGCTTGCCGTGGGCCGGGCCCTTTTCAGGCGCTCGTCGCGGCAGCGTGTCTGGATGGCCGTTCGCAGGGCGGGCATGTGATGACCGGGCACTACAGCTCGCGACGTCGGCGCGCGAGATGAACCAAGACGTCGGCGGCTATCTCGACGGTCTCAGGCAGAACCCGCATGATCAGGCTGTATACCTGCTCTTGCTCCGGGGACGGCAATTCCAGGTACGCCGAGATGGTCGACAGATGGCCCACGTAGTCGCGAGCGCTCATGGTCAGGCGCCGCTCGATCACGAGCTGCTGGACACCGGTGAAAAACTCAGACGCCTGGAGTTCGGTGCCGGGCCACTGCATTTCATGTCCCGGCGGCGTCCCATCGGGAGACGGAACCTCGTCGCTGTCCAGGAACGGCGCCCGGGCCGCGCGAACGGCTTCTTCCACAGCCGGGTCAGTCAGCTGGGCCGGCCCGCCGAACGAGGCAAACACGCCACCCGGCTTCAGCAGCGCAGCCAGGTGCGGCCACCGCCCCTGCGGGTTCGTCCAGTGCAGCGCCGCCGCAGCGTAAACCAGCCCGTATCTCTCACCCGGCCGCAAGTCCTCGAACGCAGATTGCATGGTCTTGACGTGAGCTGGCACGTGCTTGAGCAGCTCGGCGAGCATGGCCCTGTCCGGCTCGGTCGCGGTGACCGTGATCCCCCGCTGAGCGAACAGGCGGGTTGCCTTGCCCGTGCCGGCACCAATCTCAAGGGCAGTCGAAACCGGCTGACCCGCGAAGGTCATCACCATGTCGAAGAGTTCCGCGGGATACCCCGGCCGGAATCGTTCGTATGCTTTCGCCCTTGCCCCGAAGCTCAGTGCGCGACCAGACATGTCGACCAGACTGACCGATGCCTGGGCCGGCGTCAGGGCTGAATGAGCTCTGCTGCGCGGAGCGCTGCGGCGATGGCGTCGGGATTGCCGGTGCGCGTGAAGACATCCGCGGCGGTGTCGGCGAACTTGATCACGTGCGCGTCGCCGTGCTCGACCGCCCGCGCGAAGACCTCCCGGGCTATCTCCTCGCCAGACTGCCCGCCAGGCGGCTGTGGCAGCTGAGCCCGCGGCGCGGGCTCAGCGGGAGCGTAGACAGCAGTCAGCGCGCTGCTCGCGGCCCAGGACGCCACCAGGCTCGGCGCCCACAGCCCGTGATGTAGCGCGGGCAGGGTCCTGAGCACAGCGTTGGGCGCGGTCGCGGAGTGCACCAGCATGACGCCGTTGCCGTGACCGTAGAACAGGTACCGGATGGTCGCGGCATCAACCAGCTCGGCCAGCACCGCGTGGATCTGCTCTGGTGCCGCCGGGACGCTGAACCCGGCCAGCGCGGCGGGCCAGGCCGCCAGCGCGCCCAGCCTGGCCAGCCGATCGCCGATGCCGCCTGCCTGCTCGGCGATAC
>JALYVS010000329.1 GCA_030853115.1 Actinomycetota bacterium | reverse complement strand
GCGCCGCGCTGGCCGGCTCGTCATACCGCCGCGCGTCCGGCCACGCCTGGGCCAGCCGCTGCGCCGCGGCCCGCCCCGCCTTGGTCACGCTCACTAGCCCGATCACGGCTGCTGCCCCGATCGCTGGCCCCACAGGACGAAGACGGGGTTTTCCGCGGCCAGGCGCAGGCTCTGGCTGGGCAGCGGGACCAGGCGGGAGGCCTGGAGCTGGACGCCTTCTGGCCGGTAACCCTGGGCCGCCAGCAGGTCGCTGGTCTCGCCCACCCGCTGGACCGCGGCCAAGGTGACGACGACGCGTTCGGGCCGGCCGGCCCGGATCGCGGCATCGAGCACGGCGTGATCGCCACCGCCGACGAATACGGCGTCCGCAGACGGCAGGCCGGCCAGCGCGTCCGGCGCACGGCCTGGTTGCAGACGAAGGCCGACGCCGTGCCGGGCGGCGTTCTGCCGGATCCGGTCGCACTGGTCCTGGTCGGCCTCGATCGCGATCACCCAGGCCCCAAACCGCGCGCACTCCACCGCGACGGCGCCCGAGCCCGCGCCTACGTCCCAGATGGTCTGGCCCGGCGCCGGGCCGAGCCGGGCCAGCACGAGCGCGCGGACCTCGGCTTTGGTGATCATCGAGCCGCGGTGCTCGAACCCGCCCTCGGGCAGGGCCCAGCCGGCCGGCGCGCCCTGATGGCCGGCCAGCCAGCGCGGACGGTCGGAAGCCGCCGAGACCGGCAGGGTCGGGGGGTTCTTGAGGGCGATGACGATGTTGGGCTCGGCGAAGTCGCCGGCGGATTCGGCGGACAGCTCGGTGACCCGCTCCTGGGGGGCGCCGAGACGCTCGGCGACGTAGACCTTTCTTCCCGCGGCCAGCAACTCGGTGCCCAGCGTGCGGGCGGTCGCGTTCCTGGGCTCGGTCAAGATCGCGACCTTGGGGTGGGCGAGCGCGGCGGCTAGTGCCTGCCGCGGCTCCCGGCCGTGAGCGGAGACCACCAGGGCATCGTCCCAGTCCAGGCCGAGCCGGGCGAAGGCGAGCGCGACCGACGACACCGCCGGGATGACATGCGGGGTGACGCCGCGGGCGCGCAGCGCGCGAACGATCCCGAAGAATCCCGGGTCACCCGAGGCCAGCACGGCGACCCGCCCCGGGCGACCGCAGATGGCGTCGAGCGCGTCGTCGAGACGCTTGATCACGATGCGTTCGGCGGCGGCCGGGACCGCGGCCGTTTCCAGATGCCTGGGCGCGCCAGCCACCCGGTCCGCTACCGCGAGGGCGCTAGCCGCGTCCGGGCCGAAGGAACGCCCGTCGCAGCCGATGACGGTGACGGCTGGCACGGGGACCGGTGGCATGGGGACCGGTGGCATGGGCGGGGAGCTCACCCGGGTTTTCCTTCCGTGGCGACCGCGGCGGCGATCTTAGTGCGGCCGGAGAAGTCGACCATGATCACCTCGACGGACGGGGCAGGTGAGCCGGGCGCCACTTCCGTGCAGAACCGGCTGAGCACCCGGGCGGCGCGGGCGCACAGGTCGCGGCCGGCCTGCTCCAGGACGCCGGATTCGGCCCACAGCTCGGCGGCGTGCCGGGCTGTGTTGGCCGTCGCGACCTGATCCGCCAGGTCCTCGCCGCCGCCGGCCGCGCGGGTGATGTCGCCCAGCAAGGTCAAGGACACCTTCGAGCGGGTGTAGTGCGTCATCAGCACGCCGGCGGCCAGCTTGGTCAGCTTGCCCGCCATGCCGACGAACACCACGTGAGCCACCTCGCGCTCCACCGCCCGGCGCAGCGCGGCACCAGTGAAGTCGCCCACCTCCACGAAGCAGACCTCGGACAGCCCGGGTAGCAGCAGCATCGCGCCCTGTTCGGTGCGCCCGCCGGTGCAGAGCACGAGCGTGTTCTCTCCCTGCGCGGCCAGCACCGAGATCGCCTGCTCGACGCTGGCCCGCCAGGACGCGGTGGAGAACGGCCTGACGACGCCAGTAGTGCCCAGGATCGAGATTCCCCCGATGATGCCGAGCCTGCCGTTGGTGGTCTTGCGGGCCATCCGTTCCCCGTCCGGGACCGAGATGACCACTCCGACACCCCGGGCGGCCAGGTCCACGACCTCGCCGACGGACTGGGTGATCATCATGCGCGGGACCGGATTGATCGCCGGACCGCCCAGCTCGAGCCCGAGGCCGGGCTTGGTGACCACGCCCACGCCCAGGCCGCCTTGGAGGTCCAGGCCGGGCTGGGGGCGCCAGCGCACGGTCGCGGTCAGCCGCGCGCCGTGGGTGACGTCGGGATCGTCGCCCGCGTCCTTCACCACCACCGCCTCGGCCTGGCTGGAGGCCGGGGTGGCTGTGCCCTGGCTGGGGGTCGCCGGGGCTCCGCCCGGCCTGGGGGTCAGGGTGCAGGCATCGACGGGGAACCGGACCCGGCGGCCGGATGGCAGGCCGATCTCGACGGCGTGCTGGACTTCTCCGGTGGACAGCGCGGTGACCGCGGCCTTCGCGGCCGCCGCCGCGCAGCTGCCGGTCGTCCAGCCGGTGCGCAGCGCCTGCTTCCTGACCTTCGCCGTGCGCGGCAGGTCAGGTTCGGTCAGCTCGGGCTCGGCCCGGTTGGTGTCGCTGCTGTCGCCGCTGGCCGTCATAAGCCGTCCGCCGACGTCTGCCGCGCTTCGCGGAGCTGTTTCCTGGCCTGCCGGTCCGCCTTGCGGTAACCGTGAAAGTGCCCTGGATGGTACAGGTGAGACCGGCTGCCCCCGGCGGCCAGGCCCGGCCCGACTAGCACCAGGGTGTGCTTCCAGAGCTTGCGTTCCTTGATGCTGGCGGCGAGATCGGCGAGCGCGCAGTGCACGATCAGCTCATCTGGCCAGGTCACCTGGAAGGCGATGACGCACGGCGTGCCCGGCGGGTAACCGCCGGCCAGCAGCTCATCTTGCAGCTGAGCCGAACGGGCGGCCGAAAGGAACAATGCCATCGTGGTCCCGTGACGGGCGAACGCAGCGACCTGCTCGCCCGGCGGCATCGGGGTCTTGCCACCGCCAAGCCTAGTCAAGATCACCGACTGGGCGACTTCGGGGATCGTCAGCTCGCGCCCGATTCGCGCCGCCACCGCGGTGAAACTGGACACCCCCGGCACGATCTCGGTCTCCAGGTCCAGCGCCGCGCACTGCTCGAGCTGCTCCTGGATGGCTCCCCACAGCGAGGGGTCGCCGGAGTGCACGCGGGCGATGTGCAGGGCGTCGCGCGCGGCCCGCTCGTAGTAGGGCAGGACGCCCTCCATCGGCAGCCGCGCGGAGTCCATGATCTCGGCGTCGGCTCGTGCGTGCCGGAGAATGTCCGGATGGACCAGGCTGGAGGCCCAGATCACTACGTCGGCGGCGGCGATGACCTGCGCGCCGCGCAGGGTCAGCAGGTCCGGGGCGCCAGGACCGGCCCCCACGAACGACACCCGGCCACCTCTTGCCTCCGTTTCGGCGAGAGCCTCCCGCGGGTGGGAGGCGAGCCCGCTGCCGATGTCCGGGGCACGCTTCACCGGCACGATCAAGGTGGACAAATACGGGATATCCAGCGTGTCCCGAACGAGCGGCGCGGAGTTAGCCGCGGAAGGTGAGGCGGGCACGGGGGCTTGGGGTGGGGGGAGGAAGTCGGCGGCCGGGGCGATTACCTCGCCGGGCAGGCCTAGGCGGGCGCCGATAACGGCGCCTGCCAGGCGGCCGGCGGCGTGCAGGCGATCCCGCAGGGCGCCGGGGGCCGGGCTGGCCGCGGCGCCTACCTTGTATCCGACGACGGTCCCGCCGCAGGCCAGAGCCGAATCTAGCGCGCTGAGGCCACCGTTGAGGGGGACGAGGGTGACCGGTTCGATGCCCTCGGCGAGCGAGATACCGGCCCGGGAGGCCAGGTCTTGCATGGCCGTGATTCCGGGCATGGTCTGTACGTCCACGCCGGGGACCAGGTCGCGGACCGTCTGTGCCAGGTAGCTGAACGTCGAGTACAGGTTGGGGTCACCCAGGGTCGCGAACGCGACCGTGCCCGCTCCGGCGGCGAACTCCCCGGCCACCTCGGCGGCAGCGGTCCGCCACGCGGCGGCCCGGCGTGGCGTGACACCGCCGGTGTCGTTGAGCGCGAACTCCAGGCGCTTGACCTTGTCCGCATCGACGTAGCCGCGGATGATCGTCTCCGCCCGGCCCGGCTCGGGGTCCGGGCCCGCCAGCACCGGGACCAAGACCACGTCGGCCTCGCGCAGCACCCGGACGGCCTTGACCGTGACAAGCTCCGGATCGCCCGGCCCGACACCCACCCCGATGAGCCGCTTCATCGAGCCGGCCCTTCCGCGACGCCGGCCTGGGTAGCGGCGCAGGCGGAGGCGAACCTGGCCGCCGCGGCGGGATAACCGGCCCAGTGCGTGTGCAAGTAGGAGGCGGCAACGGATCCGGCGACATGACCTTCGAGCTCACCGGAGCTGAATCGCCAGGCGGCCCGGGTGCCCCGGAGCGGGGTGGCCGCGGTGCGGTGAAACTCATGGCCGCGCACCCGGTCTCCCTTCCGGGCCAGCACCGAGTCGGTCGTGGCCACGGCGTTGCGGTAGCCGAGGGTCAACTTGGCGGTCATCGTCGCCTCGACGTCAAGGACGCCGCACATGGGCTGGCCGTCCAGCGTCCGCGCCAGGTAGAGCAGCCCCGCGCACTCGGCGGCCAGCGGTGCGCCCTGGCCGGCGAACGCGGCCACCTGGCTCCGCAGCCGCTCGTTGGCGGACAGCTCGGCCGCGTGCACTTCGGGGAATCCCCCGCCGAGGATCAGCCCGCTCGTCTGCGCGGGAAGCTCCTCGTCGTGCAGCGGATCGAACGAAACCACCCGCGACCCGGCCGCCTCGAGCAACTCGCACTGCTCGGTGTAGCCGAACGTGAAGGCCACCCCGCCTGCGACCGCGACGACCGGGGCGACGTCCGGGGCGTTCGGGGCGGGCCGCGCGGGCACCGCCGTGAACGGGGCCAGCGCCAGGTCCGGGTCCCACGGCGGACCGGACAGGTCGGGAGCGTGCCGCGCCAGCGCGAGCAGGGCATCGAGGTCACAAGAGCCGGCGATCAGGTCGCCCATCCGTGCGATCGCCGCCACGGCGACCGGCTTGCGTTCGGTGGCCGGGATCAGGCCGAGGTGCCGGGACGGGGTGAGGATCTCGTCCATTCGCCTGATCGCGCCGTAGACCGCGATCCCGGAGGAGGCGAGCGCTTCCCGCAACAGCCGCTCGTGGCGGTCAGAGGCGACCCGGTTCAAGATCACGCCTGGCACCGGGAGCCGCGGGTCGAAGGCAGCGAAGCCGGCCGCGAGCGCGGCCACCGACCGGCCGGCCCGCGCCGCGTCCACGACGAGCACCACCGGCGCGCCGAGCAGCCTGGCCACGTGCGCGGTCGAACCGAAATCCGGGTCCTGGCCGGGGACCGCAGCCGGGTCAGCGCCATCGAACAGGCCCATCACGCCTTCGATGACGGCGACTTGAGCCCCGGCGGCACCGTGCCGGAACAGCGGCGCGATCAGGTCCTCACCGCACAGAAACGGGTCCAGGTTCCTCGGCGGCCGGCCGGTGGCCAGGGCATGGTAACCGGGGTCGATATAGTCCGGGCCGACCTTGTGCCCGGAGACGGCCAGCCCGCGGGCCCGCAGCGCCGCCATCAGCCCGCAGGCCACGGTGGTCTTGCCGCAGCCGGAGGCGGGGGCCGCGATGACCAGGCGCGCGATCGCTACCATTCGATGCCCTTCTGCCCCTTCTGGCCGGCATCCATCGGGTGCTTGACCTTGGTCATCTCGGTCACCAGGTCAGCGCAGCCGATCAGCTTGGCGTCCGCGTCCCGGCCGGTGATCACGACATGCTGGTCGCCTGGACGGCCGGCCAGCACCTGGACCACCTCGTCGACGTCCACCCAGCCCCACTTCAGCGGGTAGGTGAACTCGTCGAGCACGTAGAAACGGTAGGTCTGCGCGGCCAGGTCCCGGGCGATCTGCGCCCAGCCCTCGGCGGCTTGCTCGGCCTGGCTGCCGGGATCACGCTGGATCCAGGACCAGCCCTCGCCCATCTTGTGCCAGCTGACCGGGCCGCCCTGACCGGTCTCGCCCAGGAGCCGGAGCGCACGCTCTTCGCCCACCCGCCATTTCGCCGACTTGACGAACTGGAAGACCCCGACCGGCCAGCCCTGGTTCCAAGCGCGCAGCGCCAGGCCGAACGCGGCGGTGGACTTGCCCTTGCCCGGGCCGGTGTGCACGACGACCAGCGGACGGTTTCGTCGCTGCCGCGTGGTCAGGCCGTCATCTGGAACCTGCTCCGGAGTTCCCTGAGGCATCAGGCCACCTTCCCCCGCGTCAGCTGGCGGGCGACCGCGGCCAGATCTGAACCCGCGGATCCCGCCGCGAGCTCGTCGAGGCGGAACAGGCTCCCGCCGAGCAGGACCGCGAGCCGTTCGGCCAGGCCCAGCCGGAGCACTGACACCTCGCAATCCACTACTACGGTGGCCAGGCCGGACAGCATGGCCGCGGCCCGGGTCAGATCCGCGTCGCTGCCGCTGGTGGCGCGGCCGTCGGTGACGACGACGAGCAGGGGACGGTGGCGGGGATCACGCAGGCGTTCAGCCGCTAGGACACGGGCAGCTTCGGCCAGGCCCGCCGCGAGCGGGGTCCGGCCGCCAGTCGCCAGGTGAGTCAGGCGGCGGGCCGCCGTCTCCACCGAAGAGGTGGGCGGCAGCGCCAGCTCGGCTCCGGTTCCCCGGAAGGTGATCAAGCCCACCTTGTCCCGGCGCTGGTAAGCGTCCAGGAGCAGGGAAAGGACCGCGCCCTTGACTATCCGCATCCGTTGCCTGGCCGCCATCGACCCGCTGGCGTCCACAGCGAAGAGCACCAGGTTCCCCTCCTTGCCCTCGCGTACCGCCTGACGCAAGTCGGCCGGGGTCAGGCGCACCCGCCGGGTAACCGCCCGCTGGGTGGCGGCGGAGCGGGTGACGGCAGCGCGGACGGTAGCGGGCAGGTGCAGGGCGAAGGGCCGGTCCAAGGG
>JALYVS010000328.1 GCA_030853115.1 Actinomycetota bacterium | reverse complement strand
ACGGCCGCCGCGGCTACCACCTGCGGGTGACCCGCGGCGACGGTACGGCGCACGAGGGGCCGACGATGTTCTACCCGGCCGACGCGATCGTGGACGCGGAGACCGGCAGCCTGCTCCGGCTGATCGCCTACGACGGCGACGCCCCCGCGGAATGGTGGGAACTGGACGGCGTCACCGCGGAGCCCGGCGGTACCGCGGACACGGCCGGATTCCGCCCGCACATCCCGCCCGGCACCCGCGTCGTCGAGGAATCTGGCGACCTGCTGGTCGACGCCACCATTTGGATACCCGGCCTGACCGGGACCGCGGCCCGCACCGCCGCGGAGGCCTTCCGCCGCGGCACCGACGCCGTCTCCGCCGCCCGCAGCTTCCTGGATGACCTGCGCGGCCATCGCTAGTGCGCTGGCCGCGAACGTGCACCGGCTCGGTTAGGCGGCTTCAGGTTTCGGGCGGCCCCAGCGTTGCTGGCGTTCGCTGCGGAGGCGGGCGCGTTCGCGGCGCTGGGCGGCCAGCACGCCGGGGTGGCGGGCGTGGGCACTACGCCAGCGCAGGTAGTCCTGCAGCTTGCGGGCCAGCGCGGGGTGATTCCGGGGGTCTGAGCCGCCCATGACAAGGTGCGTACCGGACCGAACTGCGCCTCGATCGGATTGGCCCACGACGCGCTCGTGGGCGTGAAGCACAGCCCGGCGTTCTCCCGCTAAGCCCAGCGGCGGATGGCCGGGGTCTTGTTCGCTGACAGGTTGTCCATGATGACGAACAGCCGGTAACCGCCGGGCCGAGCCGCCCGGATCGATTTCAGCGCGGCCAGGGTATGGTCGCCGCCCTTGTGCTCGCGGGTCACGCCCCACAGCTGGTCATCGCCCAGGCGTAGCAGCCGTGGAAGTAGCGGATGCCGTGCGTGCGGTGGTAGGTCGCGCGCAGCCTCACCGGGTGCTTGCGCGGCGCCCAGCAGGTGCCGTGGCAGGGCCGGATGGACAGCGGCCCGAACTGGTCGAAGGCGAAGCACCGGTCCGGGTAATGGCTGGTCACGTACTCGATCCGGTCCAGCTTGGCGTCCCGATCCGGATCCCGTGACTCCTTCCAGGTCCGGGTCCGCTGGAAGCTGCTGCCGCGGGCGTGCAGGACCTGCCGCAGCCGCTCCCGCCCGATCCGGACTCCGGGACCCTCCGCTAAGTAGGCGGCCAGCTTGCGCAAGCTCCACCGGGTGAACGGCCGGCCCAGCTTCTCCGGCCGGTCCTGGCCGCCGTGACGATCACCTCGATATCCTCGTCACTGATCAGGCGGGGACGGCCTCCCGCCCACTGAGGGTCCAGCGCGGCCAGCCCCTGGCGTTGAAGGCGCGGATCACGTCCCAGACGGTCCTCATCGGCAGCCACCAGCCGGGCGATCGCCGGAACCAGCGTGCCCGACGCCGACGCCATGATGATCACCGCCCGGCGCACCCGCACCGGCTCGTGCTTACCCCCGCCGCACAATCTGCTGCAGCCGCTGCCCCTCCTGATCCGTCGGCCGCCGCGCCCGCACCGGCTCAGCCATCCCGCCTCCCCGCCACTCGATCCATCTCACGATCGAGTGTGGAAGCTTCATCGCGGCCTGTCAGCCAACCGGTGAACGTTTATGGCCAGCGCACTAGCCGACGACAGGCGTAAGCACTGGGTAGATGTCTGGCCACCGATCTCGAGCGCGCGTTCGAGGCATCAGCTTGACGTCGTGATCGTGCGGGCACGGGACAATTGTGCTGGTGGAATGAGATTTTATAGAATGCCCGTATATACCAGTAATTCATTTTGGCGTCCGTCATTCTCTTCTTTTCCGGGACTGGATTTATGGCGCCTATCAGCCGATTATGAGAAAGGCAGTTGTTTTCCTGATGTGCGGTTGGGGGTGGCCTGGGTGTGCGCGGCGCCGATGGGGACCTTGCAGGCAGGCGGGGCGCGGCCGGGAGGGGACATGCTGGCATCCTGGGCGGGCCTGGGCCGTGACCGGGCTGGGATGAGGGACCAGGGCCGGGTGCGGTTCGCGTTCTACGGGCGGGTCTCGACTGAGGACTGGCAGGATCCGGTGACGTCGCGGGCCCGGCAGCTAGCCCAGGCCGTGATGCTGATCGCGGGGCACGGGATCATCGTGGCTGAATTCTTCGATACGGGGGAGAGCCGGACACTGGCGTGGACGCGCCGTCCGCAGGCCGCGGCGCTGGTGGCGGCGCTGGCGGATCCGGACCGGGGGTGGGACGCGATCGTGATCGGGGAGTATGAGCGGGCGTTCTGCGGCAGCCAGTACGCGTCGATGGCGCCGCTGTTCGAGCACTACGGCATCGGGCTGTGGATGCCGGAGGTAGGCGGCCGGGTCGACTGGCACGCGGAGGATCATGAGGAGACGATGCTGGCGCTGGGGCTGTCGTCCAAGCGGGAGATCATCCGGACCCGGATCCGGGTCCGGACCGCGATGGCCGCCCAGACCCTGGAACAGGGCCGTTACCTGGGTGGCCGGCCGCCGTACGGGTACCGGCTCGCCGACGCCGGGCCGCACCCGAACAAGGCGCACGCCGCGTGGGGGAGACGGGCGCATCGCCTTGAGCCTGACCCGGTGACAGCGCCGGTGGTGTCGTGGATGTTCAGCCAGCGGCTGGCCGGGCGCAGCGCCGCCCGGATCACCCGGGCGCTGAATGATGCCGGGGTGCCGTGCCCGTCCGCGGCGGATCCGGGACGCAACCCCGCACAGGACCGGGGCGGCGTGGACGCTGCGGACAGTCGCGGCGATCCTGGCCAACCCCCGGTACACCGGCCGTCAGGTGTGGAACCGGCAGCGCACTGACTTCGACCTGGTCGACCCGGCCAACACCACGCTCGGGCACAAGCAGGTGCAGAGGTGGAACCTGCCGGAGGGCTGGGTCATCTCCCGGCACCCGGCGCATGCGGCACTGGTCAGCGAAGCCGACTTCATCGCCGCCCAGCAGGTCGAGGTGCCGCGCGGCCCTGCCGGGCCAGCAGTGCGCCGGTACCTGCTCGCCGGGCTCATCGTCTGCGGCCGGTGCGGCCGGCGGCTGGAATCATGCTGGTCCTACGGCAGGCCCGCTTACCGGTGCCGCCACGGGTACTCCAGCGCCAGCGTCCCCGATCCCGCGCGGCCGAAGAACACGTACGTCCGTGAGGATCAGGTCCTGCCGCACCTGGCTGCCCTGGCCATCTTGATTGCCGGCGACACCGGACCGGGCCCCGGTCATCACCGCCTGGCTCAGCTGACCGGCCCGGCCTGCACCGCAGACCTGATTGACCGGCTGCGTGCCGCAGGCACTGTGCTGACCTATGACCCGGACGAGAAGATCTTGCGCGCCGGTGACCGCGACGCGCTAACGGTCGTCATCAGCCAAAACCGCCAGCAACGGGCCAGCGAAAGGAGAACCGCCTAGAAGAACAGGGGAAGAAACACCCGCTGCGGCCAGAGGCTGGGCATGGGCGACGTTCGAGCATGCCCGTGAACGGCCGCTCATGGGGATTTAACGTGTCCGAGTCCCGTGCCCGGGTGGTACATCACCGAAACGGTGATCTATCACCCGTCCAAGGTAGCACGCGGCTCGCCGGCCGGCTTTCCGCGGTTCGCGGGAAGCTGCGGCTTGAGGCGGCCCGGCCAGCCCGCCAGGGGCGTGCGGAACCGGCGGGCATGAGGACAGCAGGTTGCGGTGCCCGGTCTTGGCGAGGGCCAGTGTCCTGGGAAAGCCACGGGTACAATACTTCCGTGGAGCGTGTCGCGCACGTGCCGTACACCGTCGAGCAGGATGAAACCGGCTGGTGGTGTGCGCACGCGCCGCTGCCCGGTGGCGGCGCTAACGGCGAGGGCCAGACCCCGGAGGAGGCTGTTGCCGACCTCCGTCAGGCCCTCGACGGCTGGTTCGCGGAATTCGGGGTGCCCGAGGAGCTGACGGTCACCGTCCCCGACGTGGCCTGATGCCGCCGGTTCCCGCCATCCGCGGCAGCCAGGTGGTGCGAGCACTGGAGAAGGCGGGCTTCGTCGTCGGCCGGGTCAACGGCAGCCACCACATCATGCACCATCCCGATGGCAGGCGGACGACAGTCCCGGTTCACGCTGGCCGTGACATCCGCCCAGGCACGCTGCGGAGCATCTTGAGGGATACCGGCCTCACCGTCGATGAGCTGCAGCGGCTCCTATAGCGCGGGCCGGGGCCGGAGTGGCTGCCTGGGCGTCGGGTCGGGCGAAGGCGAGCCTTCAATGACCCGCATATCGCCGGGGACCCCGAACAAGCCCGGCTGCTCGCCGCGGCCGTCTGGTGAGAGGTCAGGTTGCGGCCCGCCCTCCGGGCCCGGCGGCTCGGAGGGGTGCTGACATCTTCGACGTGGCTCAGCCAACGATATCGCGGTACATCACGTTTCTCACGCCGTTTGCTGAGAGCGCAACAGAAGGAGAGCGGTCCAGGAGCTCCCGGCGCGGGGTGCCCACGAGGCGCTCGCAGATCGCGTTCCTCCGCGGCGCGTGGACGGCGGTGCGCACAATCGTGGTGCCGCTGGCCTGGAAGACGGCGTCGAACGCGGCGGTGAGAATTCGATCCGCGGTCGTGGACCAGGAACTTAATGTCCTCGAATCGCTCGCCGAGGGTGTGGGCAAGGTTGCGGGCCTGCTGCACTGCCCAGTCTCCAGTGGGGTGCGCGGTGACCCCGCCCAGATGCATCCGGCGCGTACTGAGCCCGGTGAACACCACCACGTACACGCGCTTCAGCCGCACGGTATCTACGTGCAGGAAATCAACCGCGAGGATCCCGGCGGCCTGCGCAGGCAGGAACTGCCGCCACGTGGGGCCGGACCGGCGAGGCGCCGGATCGGCTCCCGCGGCGCGCAGGATCTCCCGCCCGGTGGACGGTGCCACAGCGATGCCGGGCTTCTTAAGCTCGCCCTGGATCCGGCGGTGCGCCCCCACAGCGGATTCCCCCTTGCCCTTGCCCGCCGAACAACCAGGCGAGCAATGCGCGGGGCCGTAGCCGGGTGGCCGGGCTTGCGCCGCTTGCTCGTGTCGTACTTGCCGCCGGCGAGCTTGCGGTGCCACGCCAGGAGCGTCGCGGGCGTCACGGGGAAGATCCCGGCCCAGCGCCTGCGCGGCAGGAGCCGAGCCAATGAGGCGAACCGCACCCGGCCGCCCGGCTCGTACCGCACCCGGCCTGCGTGCCGGCGCAGCACCGCGTTCTCATGCCGGAGCACGAGCAACCCGGCATCTTCCGCCCGGTCGCCGCGGAACGCCAGGCCGAGCACCCGGCACGTCAGCAAGCAGACGATCTTGAGCAGCATCCACCAAGCCAGCCACCACTGCACCCGTCAGGCCGGCAACAGTCCAGGTGAACTACCCAATCGAGTATTCGAGCGGTACAGGACCGGTGGTGGCTCAGGCCGCTGACCTTGACGAAGCTGATATTGCCGTCCAGCCGCCGGTAGATGACATAGGCACCCAGGCTGGCGGCCACCAGCAGCACCACGATGACCGTGCAGGCGATGTAGCCGGCCTTGACCAGGCGGCTCATCTGCCGCTAGCCGTGCGGCCGGACCCCGGAGTCGCCGCTAGCGCCCGGCGCCGTGTGGCCCGCATGCCGCCACCTTCCTGGCCGCGATCCCGGCAGGCCCGGCAGAACCAGATAGTTGCGCAATGGCGAAGCTGCAGCATACAAGCGACCGTGTTGATGCTGCGGAGCATGGTCGCGGTGTCATGGTGCGGCCCGTCTGGGAGAGCGCCACATCGACGCGCTGCCGCCGGGATCGAGGCTGCCGGGGAGGGGGAGCGAAGCGTTCTGTCTGCGGCCGGCCCGGCTGGCGAGCCGCAGTGTCAGCAAGCTCGTCGGCCAGTTCCGCGAGCGACGTGGCCGGCCTCTGCGTGCGCGGGTGCCCCGTGAGCGGGTTCACGCCCGTGTCTCCCTCGGTAACGGGCCCCCGGCCGGGTCGGGCGCGAGGCCATACCCTGGCAGGGCTCTCCTAGCTTACCGGGGCGTCCCGTTCGTTGATGGAAGGCCGGGTTATGACGATCTACCAGCACATACGTCATCCGCGCATCGCCTCGCGGCTCGCTGACGGCCCGGTGCGGGTGAGGGATCTGTTCCCGCGGGGCACGGCCGTCACGCGGTTCAACACCAGTGTCGCGCTCCTGGTCACCAAAGTAGTCGGCAGCATGTGGTGTGCCTACGCCTTCGCGTTGTTCGACCTGCTCAGCCTGCCCGAGGCGATCCGCGGCGGCACCTCGGCGATCGTCTCCTGGGTCGCCCAGACCTTCCTGCAGCTGGTCCTTCTGTCGGTCATCATGGTCGGGCAGAACGTCCAGGCCGCCGCAGCCGACAAGCGCTCCGAGGCGACCTACCATGACGCCAGCGCCACCCTGCACGAAGTCGCGCACGTCCAGGGGCACCTCGCCGCGCAGGACGTGCTGCTGACCCGGATCGCCGAGAAGATCGGCCTTAACCCGGTTCCCGTCATCGACACCCCGCCCGACATCGAGACAGCCGCCCAGGACCCCGAGGACTGATCGCACGGAGGGTTCACTGCCGGACCCGACGCTGCGACCCGTGCCTTGCGGGATATAGGATCCGAGCCCGGGCGGAAGAAGGTTGCAGATTTCTGGCACCCGCAAGGACTTCCGGAGGGCAGGCTTGCGATCCTCATGGCGAAGCCTCTGGGTGCTCTTGACGGGAAGGACCGCGGCATGACGGAGAACGTGCCTGTGAGCCGGAAGGATGGTCCGGCGAAGCGCGGGGCCGGACAGGGGGCGGACGGCCCGGCGCTGGGGACGGCTTTCCCGCGCACGCACCACGTGCTCTCGCTCGAGTTCGGGGACCGTAAGGACTTCGATGACCCGCGCCGGGAATGGCGGCGCCTGTTCTCGGAGTTGCTGGGCACGTTCGCGCTGGTCCTGGCCGCGGCGGGCGGAGGGCTTCTGCACGCGAAGGGGCAGATCAGCCTGGCCGCGGCGGTCGTCGCCCCGGGCCTGATGGTGACGGCGGTTATCTTGTTCATGGGCGCGG
>JALYVS010000046.1 GCA_030853115.1 Actinomycetota bacterium | reverse complement strand
GCGCGGCCGGCCGGGCTGAAGGCGCGGACCTGGCTGAGGGGGCTGCCCTGGAAGGGGCGGGGGGGACGCTGCTGCCGTTCTATATCGACCCGATGACCAAGCTTTTCCTGGTCGCCCTGATGTGGTGCCGGCCGTGGCTGCTCGACCAGAGCGCCACCAGGCCGCTGCCGCGCACGCCGGAAATCGCCCGGGGCGCCCTCGAGGTCACCGGCGCGTATCACGAACTGGAACGGTTCGATTCCGACCCGGAGTTCCGCGACGTGCTCGCGGCCAGGGTGGCCGAGCACATCAAGGTCCTGCGGCGCAAGATTACCGATCGCGGGCTGGCCCGCGCCGAGGTCCGGCTCTCCGACGAGGTCGCCGTCCGGATCCTGATCGAACACGGCATCATCACCTCCGCCGACCTGGGCCGACTGGAGGACCCGGCCTGGCGGTCCCGCCAGGAAGATCTCTGGTGGACCCAGACCTGACGCTCAGGTAGCGGCTCGGTGACAGGTAGGAGCCGGTGATCAGTTAGGGGGTGGTGGCCCCGACTCGGGGATCACCATGAACTGCGTGCTGGCCGACGTGCCGCCCGGCGCTGACACGTCGACAGTGAAGAGCCCCAACGGGTACGGACCGCGGAAAAGCTGACCGACGGAAAAACTGAGCGTCCCGTCCGGGCCGGTCATCAGCTTGGTCACGGACGTGCGGTCCATCAGTTTCTGGGCGGCAGGCGGCGGCCCGATGCCGCTCATCGTGACCGTGACCGGCGTCCGCGGCGCGAAGCCGCTCCCGTGCACGAAGAACGTGGTGTCAGGGTTGCCCGACGCCTGGACCATGCAGACCGTCGGCCCAGGGCTGGACTGGGCCGGGCTGGACTGGGCCGGGCTGGACTGGGCCGGGCTGGACTGGGCCGGGCTGGAATCGCCGCACGAGGTCGAGGTCAGCGGCGGCGGGTTAGCGCTCACGGGTGAACTGCCCGAGCTGGTCAGCGACGCGCCGAGGATGACGCCTCCGACGATCAGGGCCGCCCCGACGGCGATCCAGCCGACCCAGGCCAGGCGAGCGTCGAGCCATCGCCGCCAGGCCGGGCGCTCGCGCGCGGCCGCCCTGCGGCGGCCCGGGCCGGACTCCGGGTTTTGCCGCCGTCGCGGCTGGTAAGCGGCCGGCAGCGCGGTGAACGATGGGGTCGTGGTCTCCTCACCGCGCCCGTCTCCACGCTGGTCACCGGCCTGCGGCGAGGTGGCCAGCTGGGGAGCACGCTGGTACTCCCCGATCAAGGCCATCGCCGGCTCCGGCAGGTAGGCGTGCGCGGGCCCGGGACCGGCCTGAGCCTCGGTGAACGGGCCGAGCCTGGCGAGCACCGCGGAGGAGGTCGGGCGCTCCCTGGGCACCGGGTCCAGGCAGGCCACGACCAGGCCAGAGAGCTCGGCAGGCAGGCCGGACAGGTCAGGTTCCTCGGTCGCCAGCCGGGCCAGCACATCCATGACCGAGGCCCCTAGGTACGGAGGATGCCCGGTCGCCGCGAACAGCAGGGTCGCGCCGAGAGAGTAGACATCGCTCGCCACCGAGGCCTGGTGCGGGTCCCTGGCCTGTTCCGGCGCCATGTAGGCGGGCGTGCCGACGGCGCCGCGGGACATGGTGAGCTCCATCCGCTCGGCCGCCCGGGCGACGCCGAAGTCGATCACCCGAGGGCCGTCCGGCGCGACCAGCACGTTTGACGGTTTCAGGTCCCGGTGCACCAGCCCGGCCCCGTGGATCGACTCCAGCGCCTCCGCGCATCCGGCCGCCAGCCATCTGACCGTCCGCACCGGCAGCGGACCGCAGTTGAGGATCATCCGGCTTAGCGAGGGAGCCGGCACGTAGGCCGTGGCCAGCCAGGGCAGATCGGCATCGGGATCGGCCTCGACGACGGCCGCGGTGAAGACCCCGCTGACCTTCCTGGCCGCGGCCACCTCCTGGGCGAAGCGAGTCCGGAAGCTGGCTTCCTCGGCCAGCTCGACCCTGATGGTCTTGACCGCGACCAGCCGCCCGGCTGACGACCGGCCCAGGTACACCTGACCCATCGACCCGGCCCCGAGGCGGCCCAGGATCACGTACGGCCCGATCATTTCCGGATCCCAGCGACGCAGCGATTCGCGTTCTGGCTGGGGCATCACCATCGGCCTCCTCACGCCAAGGACCCCGCGGACCCCGTTATAACTCGAATGTCCCCAGGCTAATCCAAACCTCAGCAGCCAGCTCCTATCATGCCTAGTCGCTGCGTAATTGCGCAGCTTGATGGCCCCGATTGTGACAGGTGATTCTGAGGAAAGGCACTGTCCGTTCGGGAAAAAGTGGGTTTAGGCGGGTTTATACGGGCTCAGTGTGCCCGCTGGAATCACCGCGTCGCTGATGGCGCGGGCCGTGGAAAAGCCGGGCTTTATAACCGTGTTGATGAGATGCAGGCGCTCGTCGAAGCTAGCGAACGCGCTCTTCATCGCGTTGATCGTCAGCCATTCGACATCCGACCAGCCGTAGCCGAATTCCGCGGCCAGCCGGTGAAACTCCGAGCTCAGCGTGACCTGGCTCATCAGCCGGTTGTCGGTATTCACCGTCACCCGGAAAGACAGCTGCCTGAGCACCCGGAGCGGATGGGCGGCGATCGACGGCGCCGCACCGGTCTGCACGTTCGAGGTGGGACACATTTCCAGCGGAATCCGGCGGTCGCGGATGTAGGCGGCCAGGCGGCCGAGCCGGATATTTCCCGCGGCACTAACCTGGATATCGTCCGCGATACGGACCCCGTGGCCGAGCCGCTCGGTACCACACCATTGCACCGCTTCCCATATCGACGGCAGCCCGAACGCCTCGCCCGCGTGAATCGTAATGTGGAAATTCTCCCGCTTGAGATACTGAAAGGCATCCAGGTGCCTGCTCGGCGGCCAGCCGGCTTCAGCCCCCGCGATATCGAACCCGACCACTCCCCCGTCCCGGTGGCGGACCGCGAGCTCGGCGATCTCCAATGACCTGGCGGCCGTCCGCATCGCCGTGAGCAAGGCATACACGGTGATGTGGCGGCCGTTCCGGGCCTGGTTGGCGCGGCCCTCGCGGAAACCCTCGAGCACCGCCTCGACTACCTCATCCAGGCTCAGCCCGCGCTCGGTGTGCAACTCCGGCGCGAACCTGACCTCGGCGTAGACCACGCCGTCGGCGGCCAGGTCCTCGGCGCACTCCGCGGCCACCCGCCGCAGCGCCTCCGGGGTCTGCATCACCGCGACCGTATGCCGGAACGCGTCCAGGTAGATCTCCAGGTGACCGCGGTGCGCGCCCTCGGTCAGCCGCCTGGTCAGCTCCTCGGCGTCCGCACCGGGCAGGTCGTGATACCCCGTCTCGCGGGCTAGCTCCAGGATGGTCTGCGGGCGCAGGCCGCCGTCGAGGTGATCATGCAGCAGCACCTTCGGGGCCGCCTGGATCTCGGCAAGGGTCAGCATGCCCCCATTGTGCTACGCAGCTGAGATGTACTCCAGAACCGGTGAGAGGCGTGGCGGCGGTCCCTGCTCGCTGACCTCAAGGGCACCGTCGAGCGCGGCCAGGGCGGCCCCGAAACGCTCCGGTGAGTCGGCGTGGAGCTCGAGCACCGGCTGGCCGGCCTGCACCCGGTCCCCCGGCTTGGCCAGGCAGATAATCCCGGCGGTCGCGCTGACCGCGTCTTCCTTGCGGGCCCGGCCCGCCCCGAGCCGCCAGGCCGCGGTGCCCACGGCTAGAGCGTCCAGCCGGGTCAGCCAGCCGGTGCCCGGGGCTACCAGCAGGTGGGTATGCGCCGCCTGCGGCAGCGGGGCGTCGGGATCGCCGCCCTGCCCGCGGACCATGTCCCGGTACGCGGCCAGGGCGCGGCCGTCCGCGATGGCGGCCACCGGGTCGGCCCGGGGGTCGGCCCCAGAGCCGGTCCCGGAGTCGGCCCCCGAGTCAGCACCGAGGCCGGCCAGGGCCAGCATCTGACGGGCTAGGGCGAAGGTGACCTCCATCAGGTCCGGCGGGCCGTGGCCCCGCAGCGCCTCGACCGCCTCCGCCACCTCCACGGCGTTGCCGACCGCGCGTCCCAGCGGGGCGTCCATCCGGGTCAGCAGGGCCCGGGTGCGCACCTGATGTTCGGTGCCCAGCGCGACCATGGTCCGCGCGAGCTCGCGCGCCTGGTCGCGGCTTTTCATGAACGCGCCGGTGCCGACCTTGACGTCCAGGACAAGCGCGCTGGTCCCCTCGGCGATCTTCTTCGACATGATCGAGCTAGCGATGAGCGGAATGGACTCGACCGTCCCGGTGACGTCTCGCAGCGCGTAGAGACTGCGGTCGGCGGGGGCCAGGCCCGACCCGGCGGCGCAGATCACACAGCCGGCGCTGGTCAGCACGGCCAGGGTCTGAGCCGGCGTCAGCCCGGTGCGAAAGCCCGGGATCGCCTCGAGCTTGTCCAGGGTGCCGCCGGTATGGCCCAGGCCGCGGCCGGACAGCTGCGGGACCGCCGCGCCGCAGCTGGCGACCAGCGGCGCCAGGATCAGGCTGACCTTATCCCCCACCCCGCCGGTGGAGTGCTTGTCCACGGTCGGCCGGGTCAGCGCGGACAGGTCAAGGCGATCACCGGAGGCGATCATCGCCGCGGTCCAGCAGCTGAGCTCCGCGCGGTTCAGGCCGCGGAAGTAGATCGCCATCAGCAGCGCCGACATCTGCTCGTCGGCGACCTCACCCCGGCCGTACGCCTCGATCAGCCAGCTGATGTCGGTTCCGGTGAGCTGCTGCCCATCTCGTTTGGCCCGGATGAGGGAGACGGCATCGGTCACGGGATGTCCAGGCCCGGGGTTTGGCGGCCCGGGGTTTCGCGGCGCTGGGTTAGGTCGGTGCCGGCGAAGGCGGCGGGGAGCAGGACCTTCAGCTCGACCGGACCCTGCGCGGTGTCCACCAGCAGGTCGCCGCCGCCGGCTTCGAACAGCAGCTGACGGCAGCGGCCGCACGGCATCAGCGGCTCGCCGTCGCCGGCGACCACGCTGACGGCCAGCAGCTGGGGCCCGCCGCCCGGCTGAGCCGCGCCGGACGCGTGCAGCGCGCTGACCAGGCCGCACTCGGCGCACAGAGTCAATCCGTAGGAGGCGTTCTCGACGTTGCAGCCGGTGAGAACCTGGCCGCCGGCGGACAGCGCGGCCGCCCCGACCCGCAGTCCGGAATACGGCGCGTACGCGTGGCCGGCCGCCACGGCAGCGGCCGTCCGCAGGCCGGGCCAGTCGATGCTCACCTGAGCACTCTAAGACCTGGAGCTGACGGCGGGAGGACCTGGGGCTCGCGGCGGGAGGACCTGGGTTCGTCCAGAGCGGGGGACCCGGGTCGGTATAGATGCACGAGCCGGGGGACCTGGGTTCGTATCGACGCGAGAGCCGGGGGACTCGGATTCGTGTGGATAAGGCTGCAGGGTGGCCTTATCCACACGAACCCTCACGTGTCCTGGCGCGGCCACGGCAGGGAGGCGGACCGCACGAGAGCAAGGAACTCTGATATAGATCATGCCCAGCTACTTGCTAGGAGCCACCCCGGAAGAGGTTCAGTTTTAGTTAAGATCTGCGCCCGATTCGGTGCTAGCCGGTTTCGTGCCTAACGTGGAGGCCGTGAACGCACGTCTTGGCCGGGTCCTCGTGGTGGAAGACGACCCTGGTATCGCCACTCAGCTGGTCCGCGGACTAACCCGGGCCGGCTACGAAACCGGTAGCGTCACCACCGGCAAGGCGGCGCTCGACTGGCCGGTCCCCGACGTGGTGCTGCTCGACCTCGGGCTGCCCGACATCGACGGCGTGGAGGTCTGCCGGCGGCTCCGCCAGGCCTGCGACGCGGCCATTATCATCGTGACCGCGCGCGGCGAGGAATCCGACCGCGTGCTGGCACTCGACGAGGGCGCCGACGACTACCTGATCAAGCCGTTCGGGCTGGAGGAGCTGCTGGCCAGGATCAGGGCGGTGCTGCGCCGCAGCCGCCAGCCGGCCGGCCAGGTGCTGCAGCACGGTCCGCTCACCGTCGACCTGCGCACGCACAAGGTCACCGTGGCCGGAGACAGCATCGCGGTGACACCGAAGGAATTCGCCATCCTGGAGTGCCTGGCCAGTGACCCGGGGCGGGTGGTCAGCCGCCAGGAGATGCTCGAGCGCGCCTGGGACGAGCACTGGTACGGCCCCACCAAGGTGCTCGACGTGCACATGGCGGCGCTGCGGAAGAAGCTCGGCGATCCCGGCCTGATCGAGACCGTTTACGGTCACGGTTTCCGGCTCGCGGACCAGGGCAGCCTGGCGTGACCAGGCGGATCCTGCTGGTCTTGCTGGCCTTTACCGCCGTCGTCATCGCCGGGGCCATGGTCCCGCTGGCGCTGAACGCGAGCGAGAATGACCGGACCTCGTTCATCCAGGAAACGGTCGACGAGGTCAACACCGACGCCGCGGTCGTGCAGGCCCGCCTGGACACTCCTAACGCCGCCTACCCCCCGCTCATCACCGTGCGCCGCCAGGTGCGGGCGGCCGGTGACGGCCTGCTGATCTTGCGCGCGGGAAATGCGGTCAGTGCTTCACTGACCAACCAGGGCATGCCGCCCGGCAACTGGGCGCGGCTGGCCGAGGACGCAGACACGCGGATCCGGAACGCCGGCCCGGCCCACCTGCCGGTCACCGAGAACATCGGATCGTGGGTCCTCGCCGCGACCCCGGTCTACTCCCCCACCGGCCCGCTGGTGGGCACGGTCATCCTGGCCCGGCCCACGGCTGCGCTCAACCGGGCCATCCTCGCGCTCTGGATCATCCTCGGGACGGTCGCCGCCGTCGCGATGCTCGCCGCGACGCTGCTGGCGTTCGCGCTGGCCCGGTGGGTGAGCCGGCCGCTGGCCGGGCTGGACAGCGCGGCAGGCCGGCTCGCCGACGGTCACCTCGCGAGCCGGGCCGTCGTCGGCTCGGGGCCGCCGGAGCTGCGCCGCCTCGCGACCACGTTCAACACCATGGCCGGACGGCTCGAAGCCCTCGTGCACGGGAACCGGGCCGTGATCGCGGACGTGTCGCACCAGCTACGCACCCCGCTGGCCGCGCTGCGGCTGCGGCTCGACCTGCTGGCCGCCGACACCGCCCAGTCCGATCCCGCCACCGGGCACGAGCTGGCCGGCGCGCTCGAGGAGCTGGCCAGGCTGTCTCGGCTGGTCGACGGACTGCTCGCGGTGGCACGCGCCGAGAACGTGGTACCGGTACCGGTCGCGATAGACGTGGCCGACGCGGCCAGGGAACGCGTCGCGGCCTGGCACCCGGTGGCCGACGACCGGAACATCGGGCTCGAGGCCAGAACCCAGGAACCCAGGGAGGGCGGACGGGTCGGCGGCGGAGGTACCCGCGGCCCAGCGCTGGCCTGGATCGGCGAAGGGCACCTGGAGCAGGTCCTGGACAACCTGATCGCCAACGCGCTCGAAGCGCTGAGCGCGGGGCGCCAGATCGTGGTGACCACCAAGGCCACCACGGCCGGCCCGCGGATCACCGTCAGTGACGACGGGCCGGGCATGAACGCCGAGGAGCGCGAGCGCGCCTTCCTGCGGTTCAGCACGTCGAACCCTAACGGCACCGGGCTGGGCCTAGCCATCGTGCACCGGCTTGTCACCTCGAACGGCGGCACCGCCAGCCTGGCCGAGACACCAGGCGGCGGGCTGACTGTCACCCTGGACTTCCCCGGCGTCCCGGCGCTCAACGGCAACGGCTCCGGTAACGCCGCGGCTGACAGCACGTCACCGGGCCCCGGTGCCGCCGCGCCGGATCTGGTCCTGCTGCCTACCAGGGAAACACCACGGTTGTAGGAAGACACCACGGTTGTAGGAAGACACCCAGGCCGCATGCAGCCCCCGGATGTGGGCCGGGGCGGCCCGTGGTGTCAGCAGGATCGGATTCCGATTCGGCAACGAGCGGGCTTAATCGCCGCGTGTCCCTTCCCCGGTGGCACCACCAGGCATAACCTGCGGGACAACCCAGGACGATTCCAGGCCAGGCGCCGCGGCGCGCTGGCCCAGTGGAGGTAAGCGTGAAACACAGCGCATGGGCCACGGCGGCGCTGGCCGTGTCGGCGACGCTGGTCATCGCCGCCTGTGGCAGCAGCCATAGCTCGGTCTCATCCAGCGGCAGCAGTGCCGCCGCTACCCCGGCTAGCTCGGGTAGCTCGGCGGCGACCAGCGGCAAGCTCCTCAGCTGCATGGTCACCGACACGGGCGGCATCAACGACCGCTCGTTCAACGCCTCGTCGTGGGCGGGCATGCAGGCGGCGGCGAGCGCCAACCCCAACATCAGCGTTAAGTACCTGCAGTCGGGCAGCCAGAGCGACTACACGCCGAACATCAACACGTTCATCAGCGAGAAGTGCAACATCATCGTCACCGTGGGCTTCTTGATGGGCTCCGCGACCGAGGCCGCGGCCAAGGCGCACCCGAGCCAGAAGTTCGCCATCGTCGACTGCTCGTACGCGTCGGGCTGCATCACCGGCACCAAGGAAAGCAACATCGACCAGCTGGTGTTCAGCACCGTGCAGGACGGCTTCCTAGGCGGATACCTGGCCGCGGGCATGACCAAGACCGGCAAGGTCGCGACGTTCGGCGGGATCGAGCTGCCGACCGTGACGATCTACATGGACGGCTTCTGGGACGGCGTGCAGTACTACAACAGCAAGCACGGCAAGAACGTGCAGGTGCTCGGCTGGAACGAGAAGACCCAGAAGGGTTCCTTCACCGGCGACTTCACCAACCAGACCAAGGGCCAGACGCTAACCCAGACGTTCATCAGCGAGGGCGCGGACGTCATCTTCCCGGTCGCGGGCAACGTCGGGCTCGGCGCGGCCAAGGCGGTACAGGACGCGGACACCTCGGCAGGCAGCGACAAGGTGAACTTGGAATGGGTGGACACCGACGGCTGCGTCAGCGCGGCGTCGTACTGCTCGTACTTCATCACCAGCGTGGAGAAGGGCATCGTGGCGGCGGTGAAGACCGCGGTGACGAGCGCGGCCAGTAACACCTTTACCGGCGGCACCTACGTCGGCACGCTGGCCAACGGCGGGGCCGTGCTCGCTCCGTACCACGACTTCTCGAGCAAGATCCCGGCTTCGCTGCAGAGCGAGCTGGCCACGATCAAGGCAGGCATCGAGAGCGGCACCATCCAGGCGCCGACCAAGAGCCCGGTGTAGCTTCCGGGCCCAAGGGTGAACGTGGCAGCGGTACGGCAGCACGCCCGCACCGCTGCCACGTCGGCCCTGGCGAGCTAGGGGATCCGTGGAACTTGAGCTGAAGGGCATCACCAGGCGTTTCGGTTCGCTGGTGGCCAACGACCATATCGATCTCGCGGTAGCCCCAGGTCAGGTGCACGCCCTGCTCGGCGAGAACGGCGCGGGCAAGACCACCCTGATGAACGTGCTGTACGGGCTGCTGCAGCCCGACGAGGGACAGGTCCTGGTCGACGGCAAGCCGGTCACCTTTGCTTCCCCCCGGGACGCCATCGCGGCCGGCATCGGGATGGTGCACCAGCATTTCATGCTGGTACCGGTATTCACCGTGGCGGAGAACGTGACCCTCGGCATCGAGGAGACCCGCCGGAGCGGCCTGCTTGACCGGCGCAAGACCCGCCAGGACGTACGGGAGCTTTCCCGCCGCTACGGTCTCGACGTCGACCCGGACGCGCGGGTGGAGAATCTGCCGGTTGGTATCCAGCAGCGGGTGGAGATCATCAAGGCCCTGGTCAGGCAGGCGAAGGTGCTGATCCTCGACGAGCCGACCGCGGTGCTCACCCCGGCTGAGACCCAGGACCTGTTCCGCATCATCAGGCAGCTGACGGCGGGCGGCACGTCGGTCGTGTTCATCTCGCACAAGCTCAAGGAAGTCCAGGCCATCGCGGACACGATCACCGTCCTGCGCCGGGGTGCGGTCGTCGGCGAGAGGCCCCCAGCGGCCAGCGAGGATGAGCTCGCCACCCTGATGGTCGGCCGGAACGTGCAGCTGCGGGTGAGCAAGCAGGAAGCCAGGCCCGGCGACGTGGTGCTGGACGTGGACGGCCTGACCGTGGCCGATGAGACCGGCCGGGTCTGGGTGAACGACATGTCCTTTACCGTCCGGGCGGGCGAGATCCTGGGCGTGGCCGGCGTGCAGGGCAACGGGCAGACCGAGCTGTGCGAGGCGCTGATGGGCCTGCGGCCCACGCTGTCCGGCCAGATATTGCTGAACGGCCAGGAGCTCATCGGTGCGACCCCGGCCCAGCGGCTGCGCGCGGGCATCGCCTACGTCCCCGAGGACCGGCAGGAAGATGGGCTGATCGGCGACTTCCCGGTAGCCGACAACATGATCCTCGACGTGTACAACCAGCCGCCCTTCGCCTCGGGCATCAGGCTCAACCTAGACGCGATCGCGAGCAACGCGGTCGAACGCATCCGGGAATTCGACGTCCGCACCCCGTCGCCGCAGGCGCCGGTGGGCACGCTGTCCGGCGGCAACCAGCAGAAGGTGATCCTGGCCAGGGAAATCGGCCGCGAGCACAAGGTGCTCATCGCCAGCCAGCCGACCCGCGGGCTGGACGTGGGCTCGATCGAGTTCGTGCACCGCCGCATCGTGGAGCAGCGAGACCACGGCGTGGCCGTGCTCATCGTCTCCGCCGAACTCGACGAGATATACGCGCTCGCAGACCGGATCGCCGTCATGTACGAAGGCAAGATCACCGGTCTGCGGCCGCCGACCGTGCCAGCCGAGGAACTCGGGCGGCTGATGGCCGGATCGAGCGACGAGCCGGAAGCGACAGAAGCGGAAGCGCCAGAGCCGGAAACGACAGAGCCGGAAACGACAGAGCCGGAAACGACAGAGCCGGAAACGACAGAAGCAGGGTCATGAGCGAGCAAGCGCCACCGTCGGATCCCCCGGGCTCCGGCCCGGACGTGCCGGGTCCAAGCCCGGACGACTCGCGGCCGGATGACTCGCGGCCGGGAGGGCGGCGGGCCAGGTTCAGCTGGGCCTCGTCGGCCAACGGCCGGGCGCTGTGGTACTCCCTCCGCGGCGGCAACGCGCTCACCATCACCGTCCTGGCCCTGATCACCGCGCTGGTGGTGGGCGGCCTGCTGAACGCGTTTAGCAATACCGCGGTCCTGCACGCCTGGGGCGACTTCTTTTCCGACCCCGGCCACGCGCTCGCAGTGGCCTGGGACACCGCGGTGGGCGCCTACGTGGCGATGTTCGAGGGCTCGATCTTCAACCCGCATACGGTCGCGGCGCTCTTCCAGCAGGCGTCGATGAGCACGGCCATCCACGACGGCTACCTCAGCGCGGTCTTCAACCCCCTCTCGGAGACCTGCGTGCAGGCCACGCCGCTCATCCTGGCCGGGCTCGCGGTCGCCCTGCCGTACCAGGCGGGCATGTTCAACATCGGCGCCCAGGGCCAGTTCATCGGCGGCGCGATTGTCGCCACCTATCTCGGCTACGGCGTCGGCATGCCGGTCGTGGTGCATGTCGTCGTCTGCGTGATCGGCGGTTTCGTCGGGGGCGCGGCGATCGGCTGGATCGTCGGCGAGCTCAAGGCACGGACCGGCGCGCACGAAGTCATCGTCACGATCATGCTCAACTACGTGATGGCCTACTTCCTGGCTTACCTGCTCTCCTACGGCTACCTGATGCAGGCGCCGAAGACCGTCAACCCGATCACCGCGGCGATCGCGGGGAACGCGCACCTGCCGCTGCTTTTCGGCTCGCACCTGCGCATCAACGCCGGTTTCCTGATCGCGCTGGCCTGCGCCGCGGGCGTCTGGTGGCTGCTGAGCCGGACCACCGGCGGGTTCGAGTTCCGCAGCATCGGCAAGAATCCCAGCGCGGCCCGCGTGGCGGGCATCAACGTGGAACGTAACTGGGCCCTGGTCATGCTGATCGCGGGCGGGCTCGCCGGGCTGGCCGGCGCGGCGGTCATCCAGGGCACCGACTTCACCCTCAACAACCAGAGCTTCGGAACGTACGGAATCGACGCCATCACGGTGGCGCTGCTCGGCCGGGGCCGGCCGCTCGGCGTCGTGTTCGCCGGCCTGCTCTTCGGCGCGCTGCACGCCGGGGCGCCGCTGATGCAGGCCGCGACCGGCACCCCGGTGGACATGGTGGAGGTGCTGCAGGCAGTGGTGGTCTTGTTCATCGCGGCGCCGCCGCTGATCCGAGCCATCTTCCGGCTCCGCGCCGCCGGGGCGCCCGGTGTCGGAGAGGTGCTGTCCAAAGGGTGGAACGCATGACGATCAGCGAACGCGCGCATACTGTCCTGGTCACCCGCGCTCCGGTCAGCGCGTTCCGGCGGTGGCTGGCGCCCGTGGCCTTCCTCGTCTTCGGGCTGGTGGACATCCTCCTGTTCGGGGGGTACTCCCACCACGGAGACTCGACTTTCGCATTCTCCCAGCCGTTCGCCAAGGTGACCGTGCCGAACCTGACCCTGCCCGCCGCCATCACCTGCTACGTGGGCGGCGGGGTGTCTATCGCGCTGGCCGTGGCCCGCGCCTTCCTGCCAGCCGGGAAGGCGCTGCGGCGGGTGGCCGTGGCGCTGGTCGTGTTCTTGTTCATCGTCTCGCTGCTGTGCTGGGCCGACGCCGGGCAGAGCACCGCGTTCAACATGGTGAACCTGCTGCAGGGCACCTTCGCCGGGTCCATCCCCATCATGCTGGGCGCGCTGACCGGCGTCATCTGCTCCCGGTCCGGCGTGATCAACGTGGCCATCGAGGGCCAGCTGCTGCTCGGCGCCTTCACCGCGGCCATCGTGGCCAGCGGTACCGGCTCGCTGTGGCTGGGACTGATCAGCGGCGCCCTGGCCGGGTCCCTGGTGGGGCTCCTGCTCGCCGTCTTCGCCATCGGGTACCGGGTCGATCAGGTCGTCCTCGGCGTGGTGATCAACACGCTGGTCCTGGGCCTCACCGGATACCTGTACGACGACCTGATGATCCCCTACCAGAACACGCTGAACTCGCCGGCCACCTTTTCCGCCATCAAGCTCCCGCTGCTCGGCGACATCCCGATCATCGGCCCGGTCTTCTTCGACTCGACCATCTTCTTGTACCTCACCTACATCGCGCTGGCCGGGGTCCAGGTGGGACTGTTCAGCACCCGGTGGGGACTGCGCACCCGGGCCATCGGCGAGCATCCGGTCGCGGCCGACACCGTGGGCATCCCGGTGATCGCGATGAGGTACCGCAACATCATCGCGGCCGGTGTCATCGCCGGCGTCGGCGGCGCCTACTTCACCATCGGTTCGGTCGGGTCGTTCGGCAAGGACATGTCGTCGGGCGAGGGCTACATCGCGCTGGCCGCGATGATCTTCGGGCGGTACTCGCCCTTCGGCGCGGTCGCGGCGGCGCTGCTGTTCGGGTTTACCACCCAGCTGCAGTCGATCCTGTCCACCCTCAACACGCCGATCCAGTCGAACCTGCTGCTGATGAGCCCCTACATCGTCACGATCATCGTGCTCGCCGGGCTGGTCGGCAAGGTCCGCGGCCCCCGGGCTGAAGGCATCCCCTACGTCAAGGCGTAGCCTCGCGGATTTAAGCGGAAGGCCAGAGTAATGGTGGACGAGTACGGGCGGCCTGAACCGCCCCGTGACGGTGGCGAGGTCGCGACGCTGCTCGGTTTTCTCGACTATCAGCGGGCGACCCTGGAGTGGAAGTGCCAGGGGTTGAGCGATGAACAGCTGCGGGTGGCGCTGCCACCTTCGCCGATGACGCTAGGCGGGCTGCTCAATCATTTGGCCTGTGTCGAGGACTCCTGGTTCACCGAGGTGGTGGCCGGTGACCAGGCTCTCGAACCATGGGCCAGTGCGGACTTCCAGGCGGACCCGGAGTGGACCTGGCACAGCGCGGCGTTCAACTCCGGCGAGGACCTGCGGGCTCGGTGGACGGAGGCGGTAAACCGGTCCCACGCCGTCGTGGAGGCACAGCTCAGCAGGGGTGAAGAGGCGGCGCTAAGCCAGCGGCACGCTGACCGGCAGCTCCCGGATCCTGTTTCACTGCGATGGGTCCTGGTGCACATGATCGAGGAGTACGCGCGACATAACGGGCACGCCGATCTGTTGCGCGAGTCGATCGACGGGCAAACGGGTGACTGACGTGGCGCGTCGCCAGCTGGCAACTATGGATAGCTTCAGGGCTACGGTCGAGGCCTGGATTGCGGACGACCCTGACGCAGCCGACCGGACCGAACTGCGGGCGCTCCTTCAATGCGCTTGCGCGGGTTCGGAAACCGCGTCGGGGGCGGCGGGGGGCGCGAGGGCGGCGGGGAGCGCACGCCTGGGGGCGGCGGGGAGCGCGCGGGCGGGCACGACTGATGCTCTCGCTGAGCTGCGGGATCGGTTTGCGGGGCGGCTGCGGTTCGGGACGGCGGGGCTGCGCGGGGCGGTCGCGGCCGGGCCGAACCGGATGAACCGTGCGGTGGTCAGGAGCGCCACCGCGGCGGTGGCGGGCTGGTTGCTCGGATCGCGTCCCGGCGCAGTTGGTCAGGAGGCCGGAGGTGCTGGTCGCGGGGTCAGGGTGGTGGTGGGCGGGGACGCGCGGCACCGGTCGGCGGACTTTGTGTCGGAGGTGGCCGGGGTGCTGGCGGGAGCGGGCATCGCGGTGCACCTGCTGCCGTGGCCGTGTCCTACTCCCCTGCTCGCGTTCGCGGTCCGGCACCTAGGCGCGGCGGCAGGCGTGATGATCACCGCGAGCCACAACCCGGCCGCGGATAACGGGTACAAGCTCTACCTGAGCGACGGCGCGCAGGTCATCCCGCCTGCCGACGCCGAGATCGAGGAGCGGATCGGCCTGCTTGGCCCGCTGGCGCAGATCCCGGTCGCCGAGGCGGGGAACTCGCTGATTACCCGCCACGGCGACGAACTGGCTCAGGCCTACCTCGACGCGGTGGCCAGCCCGGCGGGTCCCGGGCTGGACGCGGGACCCGGGCTGGACGCGGGACCCGGGCTGAACGTGGTTTATACGCCGATGCACGGGGTGGCTGGGGACCTCATGGTGCGGGCCATCCGGCAGGCGGGTTTCGCGGCTCCGCATGTGGTGGCGGCGCAGGCCGAACCCGATCCCGATTTCCCGACGGTCGCGTTTCCCAACCCAGAGGAACCTGGCGCCCTCGACTTGGCGCTGGCCGACGCGCGGCGGCTCGGTGCCGACCTCGTCGTGGCCAGTGATCCGGACGGGGACCGGCTCGCGGTGGCCGTGCCGGAAGTAAATGGCGAGTGGCGGGTGCTGACCGGAGATCAGGTGGGCGCGCTGCTCGGCGCCAGCTTGCTGGAGCGGGCAGTGGGCGGTGCGGCGCGGCTGGTGGCGTCCACCGTCGTCTCCTCGACGCTGCTCGCGAAGATCGCGGCGGCCGCTGGGGCGCAGTACGCGGAGACCCTGACCGGGTTCAAGTGGATCTCCCGGGCGGCCGATGCCCGGCCGGGGACCCGTTTCGTCTTCGGTTACGAAGAGGCGCTCGGTTACGCGGTCGGCGACGTGGTGCGAGACAAGGACGGCATCGGCGCCGCGCTCGCCATGCTCTGGCTGGCGACCAGCACCAAGGCCGCCGGGCGGTCGGTGCTCGAGGCCTACGACGCGCTGGAAACTGAGCACGGCGTGCACCTGACGTCCCAGCTCACGCTGCGTACCGCTGAACCGGCCCGGGTGATGAGGCGGCTCCGGGGCGATCCTCCGGCTGAGCTCGGCGGCGAGCCGGTGTCGAGCGTGACCGACTTGGCTGCCAACCGGCACGGCCCTGGCGAGGACGTATCCGGCCAGAGCGCCGCTAGCGGGACCGGCCCCAGCGGGAACGACCAGGCGCTGCCGGCCGCGGATGTGCTGATCTTCCGGCTCCCCGGCGGCCGGGTCGTGCTCCGCCCGAGCGGCACCGAACCGAAGACCAAGTGCTACATCGAGATTACCGAACCGCTGGCGGGCCGCTCGCTGGCCGCGGCCCGCGAGGCCGCGGCCAGGCGGCTGACTCCGCTGCGGACCGCGCTGCAGGCCGTCCTGGCCGACGCGGGACCGCAGCACCTGGGTTCAGAATGAGACGAGGGGCCTGACTCCTGGGTGGTACCCAGGAAGCTGCCGCCTCGGCGGCCACTGCCCGAACGGCGTTGTTCGACAGTAGGAGGTCGGCATGAGCACTGCCATCGACGAAACGGCTATCGACAGGGTCCTGCGGGAAGCGGTGGACTCCAGGGGCGTACCGCACGTGGCCGCGATCGCGGCTGACCGCGACGGCGTCATCTACCAGGGCGCGGCGGGCCCGCGGGAAGCCGGCCAGAGCGACCCGGTCACCGTGGACACGATGTTCCGGATCATGTCGATGACCAAAATGCCGTGCACGGTGGCCGCGCTCCAGCAGATGGAACAGGGCCACCTCGACCTCGACGCGCCGGTCGCTGATTACTGCCCGGAGTTCGCCGACATCCAGGTGATGACCGGCCTGGACGGGGACACCCCGATCCTGCGACCACCGGCCCGGCAGGCCACCGTCAAGCACCTGATCACCCATACGGCCGGCCTCGGTTACTGGTTCTGGAGCGACCAGCTGGTGCGCTGGGAGAAAATCACCGGCGTGCCGAACATCGTGGCTGGATCCGCGGCCTCCTTCACCGCCCCGATGCTGGCCGACCCGGGCGAGGCGTTCATCTACGGGATCAACATCGACTGGCTCGGCAAGGTCGTCGAGGCGGTCACCGGCGTCGGCCTGGACGTGGCCATCAAGCAGGGCATCACCGGGCCGCTCGGCATGGACCAGACCACGTTCCTGATGAACGACGACCAGCGGCCCAACGCCAGCCCGGTGCACGTCAGGGCCGAGGACGGCAGCTGGATTTCGATCGGCGAGGTGCTGAATCAGGAGCCGGACTGGTGGGCCGGCGGCCACGGGCTGTACGGACCGCCGAGCGACTACATCAAGTTCGAGCGGGCGCTGCTACGCGGCGGCGAGCTCGACGGGGCCCGGATCCTGCGACCGGAAACGGTGGACGCGGCCTTCTCCAACCAGATCGGCGAGCTGGACTTCCCGGCCGAGCTGCCGACCGCCGACCCCGCCTCGACCTGCACCTTCCGGGCCGGTCCCGGCTACAAGTGGGGCTACGGGCTGCTGCTCAACACCGCCGATGTCCCGGGCATGCGGCGGGCGTGGTCGGGAGCCTGGGCTGGCCTGTGCAACACCCACTTCTGGGTGGACCGCACCACCGGCGTATGCGGGTCTATCTACAGTAACTTCCTACCGTTCGTGACGCCCGAAGCGGTCACGATGTACAACGACTTCGAAAGGGCCCTGTACGCGTCGCTGTGACCCGGCCGATGTGACTGACGGGCAGAGCGCGTCAGCCGGTGGTCAGGGCGCGAGCATGATTCACGTCCTGGTGCATCTGGCTGACCAGGGACTCGACGGAGTCGAACCGCTCGGTGCCGCGGAGCCTGGCGGTGAAGTCGATGGCGGCGTGGGCCCCGTAGAGGTCTAGGTCGTCCCGGTCGAGCGCGTACGCTTCGACGGTCCGGTCGCCCGCGCCGAAGGTCGGGTTGGTGCCGACTGAAATCGCCGCCGGCCAACGGCTGATCTCGGATCCGTCCAGGTCCAGGCTGGTCAGCCAGCCGGCGTAGACCCCGTCGGCGGGAGTAGCCGTGTGCGGCGGGGTTTCCAGGTTCGCGGTCGGGAAGCCGAGCCCCCGGCCGCGCATGTGACCGCGCACGACGATCCCCTCCACCCGGTGCGGACGGCCGAGGGCAGCCGCGGCTCCGGCTACGTCCCCGGCGGCCAGGCATTCCCTGATGTAGGTCGAGGAAAGCGTCACGCCGTCGACTACCAGCGGCACGCCCTCGGCGGCGAAGTCGTACTTCTCGCCGAGCTGCGCGAGCAGCGGCACGTCCCCCGCCGCCTTGTGACCGAACCGGAAGTTCTCCCCCACCACCACGGCCGTCGCGTGCAGCCGTTCGGACAGCACGACCCGGACGAACTCATCCGGGCTGAGCCGGGAGAATTCCAGGCTGAACGGGAGCACCAGGACGGCGTCCGCGCCCAGGCTACCCAGCAACTCCGCCCGTCGCCGCGAGGTGGTCAGAAGCGGCGGATGAGAGCCCGGCCTGATGACCTCGTCCGGGTGCGGGTCAAAGGTGATCACGACGACCGGCAGGTCCCAGGCCAGGGCGAGCTCACCGGCCCGTTCGACGATGCGCTGGTGGCCGCGATGCACGCCGTCGAACTCGCCGATCGTCGCGACGCACGCACCCCAGCCGGAAGGCACTTCAGCCAAGCCGTACCAGCGGTACACGATTCCCCGTTCCTCCTTCGTCGCCTGAGACCAGCCTAACCATCACCGGCAGCGGGCCGCGATCAGGTTACGACGGACACGTTCAGGGCAGCGCACTGGCCGGCCCGGGCCGGCCTCATGCGAAGACGACGAGCGGCCGGGCCTGGCCCGATTCTTCGGTCACCAGGGCGACGAGCGTACCGTCCGGCGCGTACGCGGCCACCGGCGCCCGCGGGTCAGTACCTGGGGAGTCAGTACCTGGAGAGGCGGCCGCGGCGAGACGGCCGCCGTTGGACAGCCGCCGGGCTTCGTCCGGGGTCAGGTTGCGGCCCGGGAACGCCGCCGCGGCCGCCTGGGCCAGCGGCAGCACCTCGAACCGCTCGGCCAGCTGATCCAGGCTGTGAGCCTGGCCGAGGCCGTACCCGCCCACCCTGGTCCGGCGCAGCCGGGTCAGGTGGCCGCCGGTGCCCACGATGGTCCCGAGGTCGCGGGCCAGGGCCCTGATGTAGGTGCCGCTCGAGCAGCGCACGATCGCGTCCAGATCGAGCAGCCCGCCCTCCTCGGGACGCACCGCGGTGACCGTGAACTCGTAGACCGTCACCGGCCGGGGTTTAAGTTCCGGCGCGGCACCCGCCCGGGTCAGCCGGTAAGCCCGGTGGCCCGCGACCTTGATGGCGCTGACCGCGGGCGGTACCTGCTGAATCAGACCGGTCAGGCTGGCCACCGCCTGGGCCAGCTGCGGTTGCGTGAGCCCGGCCGCGCCAACCCCCGCTGCCTCACCGGTGCCGGTGATCTCGCCTTCCGCGTCATCGGTGCTGGTCGACTGGCCCAGCCTGATCGTGGCGGCGTATTCCTTCTCGGTCAAGGTCAGGTAGCCGAGCAGCCTGGTGGCCTTCTCGACCCCCACCACCAGGACACCGGTCGCCATCGGATCCAGGGTGCCCGCATGACCGACCTTCCTGGTCCGGGCCAGCCGCCGGATTCGCGCCACGACATCATGAGACGTCATGCCGCCTGGCTTATCCACGATGACAAGACCGCCCTGGTTCCCGCCCGACTCGGGGGCCTCGCTTAGCTCCCCATCACCCGTCACTAGCGTCCCCTGGCTCGCTCATTCGTTGTCGTCATCGTCGTCGTCCTCGGGGGACGCTTCGGCGGGCTTGCGGTACGGGTCGGGGTCCCCGGCGTGCTGAGCGCCCTCGCGACTGCGGGCGAGCTCGGCGTCGGCGTCCTTGGCCTTGTTGACCAGCTCCTCGATCCGCTTGGCGCTGTCCGGCAGGACGTCGGCCACGAACTCGAGTGACGGGGTATGACGCAAGCCGGTCTGCCGGCCCACCTCGGACCGGATGATGCCGGTCGCACTGGTCAGGGCCGCGGCCGTGTCGGCCAGCTCCTGCTCAGATCCGTACACCGTGTAGAAAACCTTGGCCTCGCGCAGGTCGTTGGTCAGCCGGGCCTCGGTGACGGTGACGAAGCCGAGCCTGGGGTCCTTGATCCGTCGCTCCAGCATCTCCGCGACGATCTGGCTGATCCTGTCGGCGAGCTTGCGCGCCCTCGCGGCATCCATGCCGTCACTCCTCCTCGTTGAACAACCGCTGCCGCGCCGACAGCAGCTCGATCTCAGGGTGCCCGGCCACCAGGCGCTCGCACTCGGAGAGCACGTCCATGGCGTTCGCGGCCGTCGCCGAGACTACGGCTACGCCTATCTCGGCCCGCCGGTGCAGATCCAGGTGCCCGGTCTCAGCGACCGCCACACCCGGATAGCACCGGCGTAGCTCAGCGACCAGCGGCCGGACGACGCCGCGCTTGGCCTTCAGCGAATGGACATCGCCCAGCAGCACGTCGATCGTTAGCGCGCCGACATACACCGCGTCACCCCGCTCCCGTCCGCTTGGCCCCTGGCCCGGCCCGGACCGGGCCAGGCGGGTTCCCGGTCAGGCCCTCGGCTTTTCCCTCATCTCAAAGGTCTCGATCGTGTCGGCAATCCTCACATCGCTGTAGCCGACGCCGATACCGCACTCGTAGCCCTCGCGGACATCGGTCGCGTCCTCCTTGAACCGGCGCAGCGAGTCCACCGTCAGATTGTCGGAGATCACCACGCCGTCCCGGATCAGCCGGGCCTTGCTGCCGCGGCGGATCGTGCCGGTGCGAACGATGCAACCCGCGACGTTGCCGATCTTAGGCACCCGGAAGACCTCCCTGATCTCGGCCGTGCCGAGCTGGGCCTCCTCGAACTCGGGCTTGAGCATGCCCTTGAGCGCGGCTTCGACCTCGTCGATCGCTTGGTAGATGATCGAGTAGTAGCGGATCTCGACGCCCTCGCGCTGGGCCAGCTCGCCCGCCCGTCCGGCTGGCCGGACGTTGAAGCCGATGATGATCGCGTCCGAGGCGATGGCCAGGTTAACGTCGTCCTGGGTAATCGCGCCGACGCCACGGCCGATCACCCGCAAGGTGACCTCTTCGCCGACATCGAGCTGAAGCAGCGCATCTTCGAGCGCTTCCACCGAACCGGAGACGTCGCCCTTGATGATGAGCAGCAATTCCTCGCGCTCACCCGCCTTGAACGCCGACTCCAGGTCCTCGAGCGTGACCCGCCGCCGTCCCTGAGCGAACTGGGCGACACGCTCCCTGGCTTCCCGGCGCTCCGCGATCTGCCTGGCCATCCGGTCATCGGAGACGACAAGGAAGTTGTCGCCCGCGCCCGGAACCGCGGTCAGGCCGAGCACCTGCACCGGCCGCGATGGCGGTGCTTCGGGGATCGGGTCGCTGTTCTCGTCGAGCATGGCCCGGACCCGGCCGAACGCCTCGCCACAGACGATCGAGTCGCCGACGTGCAGGGTGCCGCGCTGGACCAGCACCGTGGCCACCGGGCCGCGGCCCTTGTCCAGGTGGGCTTCGATCGCCACGCCCTGCCCGTCCTGCTCGGGGTTAGCGCGCAGGTCGAGAGAGGCGTCGGCGGTCAAGATGATCGCCTCGAGCAGCTTGTCAAGGCCGGTGCGCTTGGTCGCGGACACGTCCACGAACTGCGTGTCGCCGCCGAACTCCTCCGCGACGAGCCCGTACTCGGTCAGCTGAGCCCGCACTCGCTGCGGGTCGGCGCCTTCCTTGTCGACCTTGTTGACGGCCACCACGATGGGCACGCCCGCGGCCTGCGCGTGATTCAGCGCCTCCGTGGTCTGCGGCTTCACTCCGTCATCGGCCGCGACCACGAGCACCACCAGGTCGGTGGTCTCGGCGCCACGGGCACGCATCGCAGTGAAGGCCTCGTGACCGGGGGTGTCGATGAAGGTGATCTTGCGTTCGTCACCGTCGACCTCGGTCGTCACCTGGTAGGCACCGATGTGCTGGGTAATGCCGCCGGCCTCGCGCGCCTGCAGGTTGGTGTGCCTGATCGCATCGAGCAGCTTGGTCTTGCCGTGGTCGACATGGCCCATGACCGTGACGACCGGCGGACGCGCCACCAGATCGGTGTCGTTGCCCTCGTCCTCGCCGAACTCGATGTCGAAGGACTCGAGCAGCTCCCGGTCCTCTTCCTCCGGCGAGACGACCTGAATGCTGTAGTTCAGCTCGGCGCCGAGCACCTGAAGCGTCTCGTCGTTCACCGACTGGGTCGCGGTCACCATCTCACCGAGATGGAGCATGACCTGAACCAGCGACGCGGGGTTCGCGCCGATCTTGTCGGCGAAGTCGCTCAGTGACGCGCCCCGGGACAGCCGTACTACCTGGCCGTTGCCGCGCGGAACCTGGACGCCGCCGATCGACGGCGCCTGCATGTTGTCGAACTCTTGACGCCGCTGCTTCTTCGACTTGCGGCCACGGCTGGGCTTGCCGCCCGGACGCCCGAAGGCACCGGCGGTACCGCCGCCTGGCC
>JALYVS010000327.1 GCA_030853115.1 Actinomycetota bacterium | reverse complement strand
CCGCCGTAAAGGCCCCGCCGCCGGCACCCACCGGCCCGACGCCGAGATCTGGTGGCCCTCCCTGGCGGCCAGCCCGTATGCCGGGCAGATCTGGGCTGTGGAGGTCGAGCTGACCGCCAAGCACGCCGATCGCACCGCCGCCATCATGGCCGGCCTGACCGCCCCGGCCGGGTACACGCACGTGTACTACCTGACCGCCCCCGCCGCACGCGGCGTCGTGGACCGCTGCGCCGCCGCCCTGCCCGGCGACGGTCCCGCCCGCCTGACCGTCTGGGACCTGCCCCCGGCCGCCCCCACCCCCGGCACGTGAGCGGGAAGACCCAGACCACCCCAAAACCACGGCCGCTCCCGCGAAACCCCAGGCCAGGGACACAGCAGCAGTCAACAGAGTCAGGCCGCAGTCAGGAACCCCCGACCGACAAAACAGACATTAACACCCATACAGGCACCGGACACACCTTGGACAGTAAAAGCCAAAATTTTCGAATAATATGCTTGACGTGCCTGCACGGTCACTGTCGGGGCACTGTGCGGGACGGCCGAAACCACTTGACTAATGTTGTCCTTGCCGCCCAGCCAGTAGTTCCAGATCCGGGCCGAATGCGACACCGTCGTGTCAAGCCCCGGTCGCATCGCAGCCGCGTCATCGATCACCAGATGTCACCTCCCGTCACCTCGCCTGGCCCGCTACGGCAGGGGATTCCGCGAAAACCGAGCTGTTACCAGACCCGGCTATCCAGGCCCGGGCCGCAACTTCGCCTAGCTATACCGTAACGCAATTCCGGCATACCGCTCCCTGGCCCTGGCCCTGGCCCTGGCCCGCCGGCTGGGGCACGAGGCGTACCGGACCGGCCCGGGGGTCGCGTCGTAGCAGTTCAGGCCGCTGGGGTTACGGCTGATCGCTGACCATGCCGTTCGTGTCAACCTGGCGCGTGCGCGGCGCGTCCTACTCCTCGCAGTGCCCGCGGTAACCCCCAACCCCCGAAGGACGAACTGATCCAGATGACAGCTACCGAGCGGGAACTCCCGGCCAGCGTCACCGCAGGCCCGCCCGGGCGCGGCTGCCCGGAAGGCCGTCTCCTCGCGCTCAGGTGCCTGGGTCTTCCCCAGGTGATCACGCAGGCACCGATGAGCAGGCGCCGCGCGCTCGCCCGCAAGCTGACCGCCTTCTGCGGCCGGATCCGGCCGGGTAACACCTCCGAGCTGGCGTCGCTGGTCCTGTACCTAGGTGAGGAAATCGACCGGCGCGAACGGATGATCGATGCCGCCCTGCGCGCTACGGCTGACGTTCCCGGCGAGCGCGTTCCGGCCCTCAGCCCCCACCCGGCTGACCGCTGATCCCGGGCTGCAGCCGGAGCTGGCGGCTATCCCAGCACGTCGCCGCGGAGCTGCGGGAAGACTCGTGAGACTTTCCCGAGGAGGTAATCGCCGTAGCTGCCGGTGAAGGCGCGCAGGTCCTGGCCGTCCCACCGCCGCCTCCCGTCGTCTCCGGCGGCGGCACGGTCAGGAAACGGCGGCACCTCGGCGGCGAAGCCCGGATCGAGGAAGAACGGGAAGGAGAGCCGGCCGTGGCCGCTGAGGTTGCGGACCCGGTGCGGCGTCGAGCGGTACCAGCCCCCGGTCAGGCGATCGAGCATGTCGCCGATGTTGCAGACCAGGGTGCCGGGGATGGGCGGGGCGTCGATCCAGCCTTCGGGCGCGGCGACCTGCAGCCCGCCGCTGTCGTCTTGGGCGAGCAGGGTCACCAGCCCGTAGTCGGTATGCTCGCCCACCCCCCACCCGCCGGCTTGCGGCGGTGACGGCGGGTAGTGGAAGATCCGGAACAAGATGGTCGGGTCCGCGGTGTACCCGGTGACGAAGTACCCGGCGTCCAGGCCCAGGCTCTGGGCCACTCCGGCCAGCACGGCCTGGCCCAGGCTGGTCAGCGCGTCAAGGTACGCCAGCACCAGCGGGCGCAGCCGGGGGACCTGCCGCGGGAACAGGTTGCGGCCGTGCAGCGGGAGCCCGGCCCGCACCCGCGGATCACCGCCGGGCAGCTCAGCGCCGAAGTACAGCCCTTCCTTCAGGTCTGGCTGCCCGGAGGTGAGCTCGGCGCCCACCGGGAAGAAACCCCGCCAGGCCCGGCCGCCGCGTTCCATGGCGATCTCCAGCTTGTCCGCCGCGGGCAGCGCGAAGAACTCGGCGCTCGCGTCGGCCAACTCGTCCAGCAGCTCAGCCGGCACACCATGGCCCGTCACGTAGAAAAAGCCGCGCTCGCGGCAGGCCACCTGGATCTGCTCCGCCGCCACCGCCACCGCGACGCTGCCGGTCACCGCAGCCCCGCTGACCAGCGGGCTCACGTCGATGACGGGGAGCGCGGCTGAACCGCTCGAACCTGCCATGAATCCATTCTGCCCGATACCCGCCCGTCGTCACGGGCTAGCGTTCGGCGCGGACTGACCCGGGTAACCCTTAGTAGACCCAGGTAACCCTTAGTAGGAGAGCAGCAGGTGTACGTCGCCGAACTCGTGCCACAGGTAACCGGACCTGATCGCCTCGGCGTAGCACCGGCTCAGCAGGTTAGGACCGGCGAACGCGGCCAGCATCCGCAGGTGTGAAGACCGCGGCTCGTGCAGTCCGGTGAGCAGGCCGTCCACCGCCCGGACGCCGGTCTGCGGCGTGACGACGTGCGAGGTCCAGCCCGCCGCGGCCGCTACCTGCCCGTCCGGGCGGGCCACCGTCTCCAGCGCGCGGACGACGGTGGTGCCGGCCGCGATGACCCGGCCGCCGTGCGCCCGCACGTGGTTGACCAGCCGGGCGGTGCCGGGCGGCACGTCGTAGAGCTCCGGGTAGGGATCCTCCCCGGCTTCCAGCGAAGACACGCCGGTGTGCAGGGTCAGCGGGGCGACCAGCACGCCGCGGGTCACCAGCCGGGAAACCACGACGGGGCTGAACGGGCGGCTGGCACTCGGCATTTCCGCGCTGCCCGGCGGACCCGCGAACACCGTCTGGTACGCCGCCAGCGGCCAGTCGCGGCGCACGTAGGAGTACCTGATCGGGACGCCGTACCTGAGCAGGTAGGGCACCACCGCCACCGACAGGCGGGCCCGCCATAGCCGGGCCCCGGCCCGACCCTCCAGGGTCAGCGCCGCCCCGCCCGGCAAGCCGATGACCTGGCCGACGCGCCCGTGTCCGTTCGGCGTAGAGATCTTGTCCTTGATCCGGCGCAGTTCCACCAGCCAACCGCCGTCTGGGCGCGGCGTGGAGAAGTGCACCGCCAGTCCGTCGCCGGCCCGCACCTGAGCCGGCAGCGTCCCGGAGTTGTTGACCACCAGCAGGTCGCCGGGCAGCAGCAGGCCGGGCAGGTCGCCGAAGGCGTGATGGCTGATCTCGCCCGGGGAACGGCGGCTGACCAGCAGCCGCACGCCGTCCCTGGGCACGCCGCGGGCCTCGGGCGGATCGTGCGCCTCGCGCTCGGCGGGCAACACGAAATCGGCCCCGCCCAGTTCAGGCTGGGCCGTACCCGGGGGAGCGATCGCGATAACCATGAGATCTCCGGTCCGCTAGCCGGCCTGCCCGGCACTGTGGCCGGCCGGCATCAGATGGGCGGCGCGGTACCTGCCGCTCGGCAGCCGCTGCGAGATGAGGCGGACGAACGCGGGAACAACCGTCTCCGGCCGCGCCCGGTCCGAGATGTCCTGGCCGGGGAAGGCCTGCTGGTGCATGTCGGTGCGAAGGTCGCCGGGGTCGGCCCACCAGACGCGGATCGCGAGCTCCTCGGCCGCCAGCACGTTCGACGCCTGTTCCAGGGCCGCCTTGGCCGCCCCGTAACCGCCCCACCCCGCGTACGCCTCCACGGCCGCGTCCGAGGTGATGTTCAGCACCGCGCCGCCGCTGGCCCGCAGCAGCGGCAGCAGCGACTGGGTCAGCGCGATCGGCGCGATCACGTTCACCTCGAACGCGTGCCGTAGCTCGTCGGCCGGATAGTCGGCCAGCGCTGGCAGCGGACTGGCGCCCAGCGTCCCCGCGTTGTTCACCAGGACGTCCAGCCGGCCCGCCGTTTCCGCGGCCCGGCTGAGCGCGGCCCGGTGCGCGGCATCGGTGACGTCGCCGCTGACCGCGGTGACCTCACCGCCCGCGGCCCGGATCTGAGCCGCGGCCACGTCGAGGCCGGCCGCGTCCCGGCCGTCGATGAGGAGGGCGAAACCCTCGCGGGCCAGGCCGGACGCCAGGGCGCGGCCCAGTCCGCGGGAGGCCCCCGTGATCAGTGCTACCGGTGTGTTCATGTCTCGTACGCTAGGTGCCCCGCGGCCCCCGCGCATCGGTCCCGCGCCCCGTCCGGGCTACTCCGATAGTCCTAGGACCGCCGCCCGATGCGCGGTCCCCGCCACCGGGCTACCGTCAGATACGTGACCGAGCCAGAGCTGCCGCGCGGGCGAGCGGAAGGCCGGACCCTGGATGAGTTCTACCAGGTGAGCCGGGCGGTGCTGTCCGTCAACCGGCAGATGTCCGTCCGTGACGTGCTGCAGGTGATCGTGCGGTCCGCGCGGTCCCTGGTCGGCGCGCGCTACGCCGCGCTGGGCGTGCCCGACGACGGCGATTCGTTCGCCGAATTCGTCGTGGACGGGATGAGCCCGGCGCAGTGGCGGGAGATCGGTCCGCTGCCGCGCCGGCACGGGATGCTCGCCGTGCTGCTGAACGAGGGCAAGCCAGAACGGCTCGCGGATATCCGCGCCGACCCGAGGTTCGAGGGCTGGCCGGGCGCCCATCCGGACATGTCGCACTTCCTCGGGGTGCCGGTGCGGGACGGCGAACGCGTCCTGGGCATCATCTTCGCGGCTAACAAGATCTCCGCCGCCGCGGCCGGCCGCGGCTTCACCGCGCGGGATGAGGAGGTCCTCTCGCTGTTCGCCGCGCACGCCGCGATCGCGCTGACCAACGCTCGGCTGTACGAGCGCAGCCAGGAACTGTCGGTACTGCAGGAGCGCTCCCGGCTGGCCCGGGAACTGCACGACGCGGTGACGCAGAAGCTGTTCAGCATCAGGGCCCACGCGCGGGCCGCGGCGGTCCTGGCGGCCCGGGAGCCGGCCGACCCGGGCCGGGTCAGGGCGGAGATCGACGTGATCGGCGCGCTGGGGGCCGAAGCGCACGCCGAGCTGCGCGCGGTGATCGACGGCCTGACCCCGCCCGACCTGGAAGCCGCCGGGCTAGCCGAGTCCCTGCGCCGGTACGCGGTGCTGGCCGGGCCCGCGCATGGGGTCCGGGTCACGTTCACCGCCGCCGAGCTGCCGGTGCTGGGCACCGGGGTGCAGGCGGCGCTGTACCGGGTCGGGCAGGAAGCGCTGACCAACGCGCTGCGGCACTCGGGCGCGGCCTGCGTCCGGGTCACCCTGACCCGCAGCGCGCGCCGGGCGGTGCTCGAGGTCGCCGACGACGGGCACGGGTTCCCGGCGGAGGCGCCGTCAAGCGGTCTCGGGCTGGCCTCGATGCGAGAGCGCGCCTCGGTGGCGGGCGGGGTGCTGACCATCCGTTCGGGGAAGAAGGGCACGCTGGTCCGGATGACGGTTCCGGTAAAAGCGGCAGTGGTACAAGCGGGACCCGGCAAGGCGGGACCGGTACACGCGGGACCGGTACAGGCGGGGCCCGGCCAGGCGGGAGGCGAGTGATGGCCGCGCCCATCTCCGTCCTGATCGTCGATGACCACCCGGTGGTCAGGCGGGGGCTGCGCGTCCTGCTCGAGGTCCAGGACGGGATCGAGGTGGCCGGCGAGGCGGGTGACGCGGGCACGGCGCTGGCGCTGGCCGCCGAACATGCCCCCGACGTGATCCTGCTCGACCTGAAGCTGCCCGGCATGGACGGCATCGCCGTGCTCGGCGAGCTCAAGGCCCGGGGCAGCGCCGCCCGGGTGCTGGTCCTGACCAGCGCCACCGAGCCCGCGTCGGCGAGCCTGGCGATACGTTCGGGCGCGGCCGGGGTGCTCTATAAAGACGTCGACCCGGACGCGCTGGTGCACGCGATCCGCTCGGTCCACGACGGCCACCTGCTGCTCGCCGCCGAGGCCGCCGGAACGCTGATGCGTTCGGCGGGCGCGGGGGGTCCAGGAGCGGGCCTGGACGCGCTGACCGCCCGCGAGCGTGAGGTGCTGGCGCAACTCGCCGAGGGGCGGTCCAACCGGGAGATCGCGCGGGCCCTGCGGGTCTCGGAGAAGACCGTGAAGGCGCACGTGAGCGCGGTGCTGGCCAAGCTCGGCGTGCAGGATCGCACCCAGGCCGCGCTGCTGGCGGTCCGGAACGAGCGCGCCACCTAGCTCAGCGGTGGATCAGGTGCGCGTAGACGATGATGTTGTACAGGTAGTGACCGGTGGCCTGATCGAACGTCCCGCCGCAGGTGATCAGGCGCAGGCTGGGATAGTCGGCCCGCCCGTAGACGGACCCGGTCGGGAAAGCGTCCTTGGCCACCTTCTGCACGCCGTCCACGGCGAAGACCGCCACCTGGTGGTCGGCCAGCGTGACGTACACCTTGTCCCCGGCGCGCAGATCCTTGAGGTAGTAGAACACTGAGATCCCGCTGACCGAATCCACGTGGCCCAAGATGACCGCGGCGCCGCGCTGGCCCGGAGTAGGGCCGTACTCGTACCAGCCGGTCAGGTTGTGGATGGCGAGCGGCGGCACCTGGACGGTGCCGTCCGCGTTCTTGCCGAGCTCGTCCACCGGCGCGCTGACCCCGATCCCCGGGATGCGGACGCTGACCGGAACCGACCGGGTCAGGGCCGTGGCCTGGGGGTCGTGGCTCAGCTTGGGCGGCGAGGTCGTCACCGATGCCGGGGTCACCGTAGCCCCGGCATCGGCGGGAGTCCCGTCCAGCAAGCCGAACGTGGCCACGCTGACCCCGCCCGCGCACAGCACCGCGGCCGCGAGGGCCACCCCCAGGGCCCTGCGGCCTAGCGGCACGCGCCGGTGGCGAGCCAGATACAACGAGGTCAGGCAGCCGGCAGACGCGTCCTGCGCCAGCGGCGGAAGGCCAGCAGGCCCAAGCCGCCCGAAACCAGCGCCAGCGCGGCAC
>JALYVS010000326.1 GCA_030853115.1 Actinomycetota bacterium | reverse complement strand
TGCCCACCATCATGTGGTGGGCCTCTTCTTTGAGCATGAACTCGCAGGTGCGCGACAGCGGGTCGAACGCCGACTCCTTCAGCGTACCGAGCTGGTACTTGCCGTCCCGGTCGGTGAAGTAGGTGAACATGAAGAACGACAGCCAGTCCGGGGTCTCCTCGTTGAACGCGCCCAGGATGCGGGGTGAGTCCTCGCTGCCTGAGTTGCGGTGCAGCAGTTCCTCGGCCTCCTCGCGGCCTTCGCGGCCGAAGTAGGCGTGCAGCAGGTAGACCATCGCCCACAGGTGCCGCCCCTCCTCGACGTTCACCTGGAACAGGTTGCGCAGGTCGTACAGGCTCGGCGCGGTCGCGCCCAGGTTGCGCTGCTGCTCCACCGAGGCCGGCTCGGTGTCGCCTTGGATCACGATCAGCCGCTGCAGCTCGGACCGGTACTCCCCCGGTACCTTCTCCCACACCGGCTCGCCCTTGTGCTCGCCGAAGCCGACCTTGCGGCCTGGGTCGCGCTCGGCCAAGAAGATGCCCCAGCGGTACTCGGGCATCGGCACGTGCCCGAACTGCGCCCATCCCTCGCGGCCCACGTTGACCGCGGTGCGCAGGTAGACGTCCTGGGTGGGCAGCGTCGGGCCCATCGTCTGCCACCACGTCACGAAGTTCGGCTGCCAGGACTCCAGCGCCCGCTGCAGGCGCCGGTCCTCATGCAGGCTGACATTGTTGGGGATCTTCTCGGTGTAATCAGCGGCAGTGCTCACGGTTCAGACTCGCTTCCGGTCGAATTGGGCACGCTGGCCAGTGCCGAAGCGGCGCAGCGCGCCGTCCGGGCCCGATGCGTTGGGCCGGTTGAATATCCAGTTCTGCCAGGCGGTGAGGCGGCCGAAGATCTTCGTCTCCATTGTCTCCGGACCGGCGAACCGGTAGTTGGCCTCCAGGCCGGTGAGTGCGTCGGGGCTGAAGCTGGCCCGCTCCTCGACGGCGATCCTGATTTCCTCGTCCCAGTCGATGTCATCCGGTGCGAAGGTAATCAAGCCCAGGTCGGCCGCGTCCTCCGCTTCCAGCGCGGCGCCCCGGCGCTTCCCGGCCGCCTCAGCGCCGGCTTCGTCGCCCCAGAAGCGGGTCTGCAGGCGGGTCAGCCCGTTGCTCATCGTCAGCGGCCCGAAGTTGATCTCCCCGAGAGTAACCACCGCGGGATCTGCGTCCGGGTCGCCCGTGCTTCGATCGCCATCTTCGAACACCCCGGCCAGCTGGAACGACCGGTCAGCCGCCAGCGCGAGCTCGAACAGGGATCCGGCGAAACAGCTGCCCGGCTCGATCACCGCCAGCAGGCTGCGGCTGGTGACGTCGAGCCGCCTCAGCACGCGCTTGAGGTAGTGCAGCACCTCGTTGCCGAACCAGTCGCCCGCGTTGGCCAGCAGGAAGTCGTCATAGGCGAGCACCCGGGGCGCCTCGCCCTCGGTGCGGAACACCCAGGTCCCGAGTTCGTTCTCGTTGGTCCGCAGGTCCAGGATCAGGTCGTCGAGCTCGCGGGTTAGCGCCAGCGGCCAGAATCTGGTGCCCTGGCGGGCCGCTTCGCCGATGCTGGCCGGCGGATCGCCCACCGGTCCCCGCACGAGAATCTCGACGCTTCCCGCGTCCCGGTTCAGCCGGGCCGACACGCAGGAGTAGCTGATCAGGTCATCGTCGCGGGTCTTGTCCAGCGGGGTCAGGGCGACCCCTTCGGCGTCCTGCGGGCGGCTGGAGCGGCCCGCCAGCTCGGCGGCACGCTCGCTGACGCTCTGCTCCCACCGGGGCCGCGGGACGGCCTCGTCGACCAGACGCCACTGGACGGCCCGCTTGCCGCCGATGCCCTCCGGCCGGGTGGAGAAGTAGTCGGCCAGATCCCGCCGCACGTGCCGCTTGTCCGAGACCCGGGTCAGGCCGCCGGTGCCGGGCAGCACGCCGAGCAGCGGCAGCTCGGGGAGCGAGACCGCGGAGGACCTGTCATCGACCAGCATGATGTGCTCGCAGGCCAGCGCCAGCTCGTATCCGCCGCCGGAGGCGGTGCCGTTGACGGCGGCGAGGTAAGTCTGGCCGGAGTTGGCGGTGGCGTCCTCGATGCCGTTCCTGGTTTCGTTGGTGAACTTGCAGAAGTTCACCTTCCAGCCGTGCGCGGAGCTGGCCAGCATGCGGATGTTCGCGCCGGCGCAGAAGATCTTCGGTTTGCCGCTGGTGATAACGACGGTGCGTACTTCCGGGTGCTCGAACCGGAGCCGCTGCACCGCGTCATAGAGCTCGATGTCGACGCCGAGGTCGTAGGAATTCAGCTTGAGCTCATAGCCAGGCACCAGGCCGCCCTGCTCATCGACGTCCATCACCAGGGTCGCGACCTGACCCTGGCAGGAGATCCGCCAGTGCTTGTAGCTCTCGGGGCTAACCCGGAATTCGACCCGGCCGGCTGCACCTCCCGCCGCGGGATCGGCGTCGCCTGAGGCGTCGTGCTGGTCGGCCAGAGTTGTCATGACAGGCTTCCTCCCGCTCGGCCCGCGGCTAGCTGTGTGCCCGGGACCCGGCGCTTTATTCTCTACAAAACTTGAGTTGAACGTCAAGGCTTCGTAGTATTTTCCTAGCGAACCGAAAGAGGCCGATGACCGAGACGACACAGGCTGGTGCGGATCAGCTGGCTCAGGCCGCAGCGGGCAGCCAGGCGCCGACGCTGCTGCGCCGCCACGCGGCGGGTACCGAGAGCGCCCGGAGCGTGCTGTTCACCGTGCTCGGCGAGCTGGTCTTGCCGACCGGCGGCCAGGCGTGGACGTCGGCCTTCATCGACATTCTGGGCCGGCTGGGCATCGAGGAGAAGGCGGCCAGGCAGGCCCTGATGCGTACGGCGGCCGATAACTGGCTGAGCTCCGAGCGGGTCGGACGCCGCACCATCTGGCAGCTGACGCCCGCTGCCGAGCGGCTGCTGCGGGACGGCACCGAGCGCATCTTCGGCTTCACCGCGGTCGCGGGTGACTGGGACGGCCGGTGGACGATCGTCATCGCGCGCACGCCCGAGACCGAGCGCGCCGCCCGGCACATGGTCAGGACCCGGCTGCGCTGGGCCGGGTTCGGCACCGTCTCACCGGGCGTGTGGATCAGCCCGCGCCGGGACCGCTCGGCGGAGGTACGGCAGATCCTGGAGCAGGCCCAGCTGCCGGACGGCTACCTGTTCACGGCCGAATACCAGGGCGGCAGCACGCTGACCGCGATGGTGGAGCACGCCTGGGACCTGGCGGGCCTGGCCGCCGGGTACGAGGAGTTCATCAGGGAGTTCAGCGAGCCGGCCAGCTCCGATCCGCTCGCCCTGGCCGTCGACCTGGTGCACGCCTGGCGCCGGTTCCCGTGGATTGACCCGGGCCTTCCGGCCCAGTTCCTGCCTGAGCCGTGGAGCGGCACCGCGGCGGCGGAACTTTTCACCCAGCTGCACGCCACGTGGGCCGATGAGGCGATCCGGGCCTGGAAGCAGCTGACCGCCGGGAGCTGACCGCCGGGAGCTGAGCGCGTCAGCTCCCGAGCAGGTGCGCCAGCGTCCGGGCGTTGCGTACCGCGTTGGCGTCGCCGTCATTGTTGAAGTACACGAACACGTCACGGCCGGCCGCGTCCCACTCCCGGATCCTGGCCGCCCACCAGGCCAGGTCGGTGTCACTGTAGGAGCCCCCGTACAGGTGATGACGGTCCGGGCCGTGCATCCGGACGTAAGCGAAGTCCGCAGTGACGCGCAGGACGCACGGCAGGCCGGCGCCGCTCATCACGCAGTATCCGCACCCGTGCGCTTCCAGCAGCCCGAAGACCGCCTCGTCCTGCCAGCTCGGATGCCGGAATTCCACTGCCACCCGCAGCCAGTCAGGCACCAGCCGCAGGAAGTACTCCAGCCGCGCGTCGTCGCGGGCCTGGGCCGGGGCCAGCTGGACCAGCAGCACCGCGCGCCGCGGACCGAGCTCGTGCCAGCCCGCCGCGATCCGCTGCAGCCACGTCTCCGGCTCGTACAGCTTCCGTGCGTGCGTCAGCCCGCGCGGCGCCTTGACCGACAGCGCGAAGCCGTCGGGCAGCCGGCGCCGCCAGGACGCGAATGCCGCCGGCCGGGGCCACCGGTAGAAGCTCGCGTTGAGCTCGACCGTGCCGAACTCGGCCGCGTACCTGGCCAGCCGGTCGCGGGCAGGCAGGCCCGACGGGTACAGCTCAGGCTCCCAGTGGTCGTAACTCCAGCCCGACGTGCCGATCCTGATCACCACGGCGCGGCGTCAGGCAATCTTGCGCGCGCCCGGGGCGGGCACCGGATACAGGTCAGGGCCTTGTCGGTGAGCCGGTCCCATGATGGCAGCCTAGGTCTAGTTCACAGACTCAGCAAACCCGGCCAGTCTGGGTCCATGCGGAGCCTTCAGCTGGTCTCGGTGGGCCTGGCCAGCGGCCAGCCGCCGGCCGCCAGCCGCGCCCGGACCCGGGCGACGTCGGAGTCGTGCGGCGTCTGGCTGGTGACGTTGGCGATGGCCCGGCGGATCGATTCCGCGGGCTCCGGCTTGCTCTCGTTCTCCAGCTCTTCCGCGATGGCCTTGACCTCGCTTTCGGTCAGCTGGCTGCCCAGCAGGGCGAAGAGCGGGACGTAGTCGACGTCGGGCACGCCTTCGGGATAGCCGGCCCGCAGCCAGCCGATGACCGCGCCCAGGAAAGGTGGCAGCGCCATGTTTGTCAAACCCTCTCGGTGAGGTAGTCGCAGACTCGGGTCGGGCTCATCTGCTGGTTGTTACTTCGCGGGCGCGGGGTGGCCGATCTTATACACCTCGTAGATGCCCCAGCCGACGGCGGCCAGCACGATCAGGAAACAGATCGCGGCGATGAGGATGCCGGCCGGGTTCCCGCCGACGACGACATCGGAGTCGGCCCCCGCGGTCTGCGTCTTCGGGCCCCTGGACAGGGAGTACAGGCCCATCGCGAACAGCGCAGGCAGACCCGCGCCCGCGATGAGGCCGAAGACCACGATCTTCCACAGTGCGCTCAGGTTGATCCACATTTTATGCTTCCCTGTCGCTCAGGCCGCTGCGGGCTGGGGCTCGGCCGGCGCGACTGAGCCGGGCCATTCGTCGTTGACGTTGTTGGGGTCGACCTTGTTCGCCCGGGACCGCCAGTAGATGACGCCCGCTATCGCGACCAGGACCAGCAGGTCGACGATCACCCCTGGGCTGCCGCCGATGGCGTGGGCGAGAGCGAAAGCGCCGGCTCCCACCAGCCCGGCGAAGGGCAGCGTGAAGATCCATGCGGTGGCCATCCGCCCGGCGACGTTCCAGCGGACCTCGGCGCCCCGCTTGCCGAGCCCGGTGCCGATGATCGACCCGGTGGCGACGTGCGTGGTGGACAGCGAGTAGCCGAAGCTGCTGGACAGCAAGATGACCGCGGCGGAGGCGGACTCGGCCGCCATGCCCTGCGGCGACTCGATTTCTACCAGCCCCTTACCCAGGGTACGGATCACCCGCCAGCCGCCCAGGTACGTGCCGATGCTGATGGCCAGCGCGCAGGCGAGAATCACCCAGAACGGCGCGTTCGCCTTAGCGTGCAGCGTCCCGTTGGCGATCAGCGCCAGCGTGATGACGCCCATCGTCTTCTGCGCGTCGTTCGTGCCGTGCGCCAGGGACACCATGCACGCGGACCCGATCTGGCCGATCCGGAAGCCGTGGCGGCGTCCGCCGTCCGTCAGGTTGCGGCTGATCCGGTAGAGCAGCCAGGTGCCGGTCGCCGCGACGAGGGCAGCGATAACCGGGGACAGGATCGCCGGGAGGACGACCTTGGAGGTCAGGCCGTGCCACTTGATCGCGTGTCCGCCCGCGGCGGCGATCGTGGAGCCGATCACACCTCCGATCAGCGCGTGCGACGAGCTCGACGGGATGCCGAACAGCCAGGTGACCAGGTTCCAGATGATGCCGCCGGCCAGCCCGGCCGCCACCACGGTCAGGGTCACCAGCTTGGTGTTCACCAGGCCGCTGGCGATGGTGGCCGCGACGGCGAGAGAGAGGAACGCCCCGACAAGGTTGAGCAGGCCTGACAGCGCGACGGCGACCCGCGGCGGCAGCGCCCCCGTGGCGATCGAGGTGGCCATCGCGTTGCCCGTGTCATGAAATCCGTTGGTGAAGTCAAAGGCCAGAGCCGTAATGACGACCAGGACGAGGATCGCAGTATTTCCCACGGGATTAGCGTCTCCACCAGGCATCTTGCTGTCGATAGCCGGCTGAGAACGGTCAAGTGAATGTCATCGGCAAGACATTGTTTGTGCACCTGATAGTTGCTTGACATGACTTTAGTCATGCTTACTTTGTGCCTAGTATTTTACACGTCGTTTGCACTATTTACCTGCGGCCAAGGACCAGGCACGGGCAGCGGGCGGGCCGGCACCGGTGCCGAGTGCACGATTGAGGTCGTGGTGCGGCCATGCGGCGTGAACAGGTCGAGCACTGGCTCAAGCTCATCGATGGAGCGTAGGTAGACCTTCATGACATAGCAGTCCTCCCCGGTGATCCGGTAGCACTCGGTGATATTCGGCACCTCGCGGGCGATGCCGGGAATCAGCCGCAGTCCCCCGCCGACCGGACTGATCCTGACGATCGCGCAGAGCGAGTAGCCCAGGGCGCGCGGGCTGACCTCCGCCCGGTAGGACAAGGTGCCGCTGTCCTCCAGGCGCCGCAGGCGGTCGGCGACGGCCGGGCCGGACAAGCCGATCCGGCGGGCCAGCTCAGCGACCCGCAGCCGCGGCGCGGCCTGCAGTTCCGCCACGATCCGCAGGTCGATCGCGTCCAGCGGCGCGACCGCTCCGCGCTCAGGCGCAGCTTCGAAGGCCTGTCGGACAAAATTCCTTTGATGTGACGGCATTTACCCGCCTGGATCCGCTGTTTGGCGCTTCACAACCCGATTCCTGCCTTCATATGCTGCTGCCGTGGATTACGTCAAGCTGGGATCGGCCGGGATGAAGGTCTCGCGTATCTGCCTGGGCATGATGAGCTACGGCACCCAGGCCGAACGGGCCTGGCACCTCGATGAGACCGCGGCCGAGCCGAT
>JALYVS010000325.1 GCA_030853115.1 Actinomycetota bacterium | reverse complement strand
CCGCCCCGGTCCCGCCCGCCCCCCGCACCCCTCCCGCATCGGCCGCTGCGCTTTGTCAGCAGTTTCGGGTGCTGCAACGCCCGAAACTGCTGACATATCGCCTGCGCCACCTGCGCCTCCGGCCGCGGCGTTGAGTTCTGTAGGGTGTGCATCATGTTTGCTGCGACTGCTGCGCGTCTGGACGCCGATGATCCGCTGGCCGGGCTCGAGCTAGGCGAGCGGCCCGACCCGGTGGCGCCTGACGGGTGGGTGACGGTGACGGTCAAGGCCGCCGCGCTGAATCACCATGACGTCTGGACGCTACGCGGGGTCGGTATCTCGGCGGACCGGCTGCCGATCGTGCTCGGCTGTGACGCCGCGGGCGTCGACCCGGACGGCAACGACGTGGTCGTGCATGCGGTGATCGCCGACCCCGACGCCGGCGGCGGCGATGAGACCCTCGATCCGCACCGCTCGCTGCTGTCTGAGCGCTACGACGGTGCCTTCGCCGAGCAGGTCTGCGTGCCGCGCCGCAACCTGGTGCCGAAGCCGCCATCGTTGTCGTTCGAGGAGGCGGCTTGCCTGCCGACGGCTTACCTGACCGCGTACAAGATGCTGTTCGACAAGTCCGGGGTTCAGCCTGGCGCGACGGTGCTCGTACAGGGCGCAGGCGGCGGCGTGGCCACCGCGCTGATCATCATCGGCCGCGCGGCCGGTTACCGGATGTGGGCAACCAGCCGCGGCAAGGCGAAGCGAGAGCGCGCCCTCAAGCTCGGCGCCGACCAGACGTTCCCGGCCGGCGCCAGGCTGCCGGAGCGAGTCGACGTGGTCATGGAGACCGTGGGCCAGGCGACCTGGGCGCATTCGGTCCGGTCACTCAAGCCCGGTGGCCGGATCGTCGTCTCCGGCGCGACCAGTGGCGACGCTCCGCCGGCCGAGCTGACCCGGGTCTTCTTCACCCAGCTGTCCGTGACCGGATCCACGATGGGTTCCCGGGACCAGCTCGGTCGCCTGACCAGGTTCTGCGAGCAGACGGGCGTTCGTCCGGTGATCGACCGGGTGCTGCCGCTGGCTCAGGCCCGCGACGGCTTTACGGCCATGATCGCGGGCGACCTGTTCGGCAAGGTCGTCTTCACCCTCTAAGCCGACCTCAGTTCCTATTCGGCCGCCCCTGAGCCCTGCGCCTAGCCGCCTAGTCCTGCGCCTGGCCGCCCTCAGTCTTGCCCGGTGCCTGGTCCTGCCCGGGGTGCCTCAGTCCTGACCGGGGTGCTCCTCGGGGTTTTGTTCCTCAGCCGTGCCGGGTCCTTCGTGGCCTGAGCCGAAGATCTCGGTCTTGATCCGCTCGAGTGCCTCTTCCAAGATCGTGCGCAGGTCATTGATGACGTTCTCGCCGGCCGTGGACGACTGCGTGGCGAGTTTCCTCAGGTCCGACGTGAACTGGACGGCTAGCCGCTCCAGATCGCGCAAGGTGCCGAAGTCGAGCGATTCGCTCCAGCCGGGCCGGCCGCGCATCCGCGACCAGTCCTGGCGGCCAGGCCAGTCCGACCAGGCCGACCAGGCCGAGCCGCCGGGAGTATCCCAGTCCTGCTCACCCGTCGTAAAGCGTGCGCTAGCCGCCTCCTCTCGCAGCCGCCGTGCCTGCTCGTGCACGCGCCAGCTAGCGCCGGAGCCGGCGCCAGCGCCGGAGCCAGAGCCAGAGCCGGCGCCGGCTCCGGCGCCGGGGTCCTGCTCGTCGTCCCGTGTTCCTTGCTCCCAGGCATCCTCACGCGCCTGCCGGGACTGCTCTCGCGCGGTCTCCCTGGCCTGCCTGACCTGCTCGCGTACTTCGTCGCGGATCCGCCTGGTCTGGTCGCGGGTGTCCTGGGTGGCCTGCCTGGCCTGCTCGCGAGCGTCTTCGCCCGCCTGCCCGGCCTGGTCGCGGGCCTGCCTGGCCTGCTCGCGGACGTCGGCGGCGGCGTCTTTGCTCACCCGGCGGGACTCGCGGGCCGCCCAGGTCAGCTCCTCGCGGAGGCTGCGCACGGTCTGCCTGACGTCTTCCCTGACCTCACGGACGATGTCGCTCACCGATGCGGACAGTTCTTCCTCAAGCTCGTCGAGCTCGTCGCTCCGGCTGGCGAGCTCCGCGCGGCCGGCCTCGGTGATCCGGTAGACCTTACGGCCGTCGACCTCGTCGTGGGTGACCAGGCCTTCTTCCTCGAGCCGGGCCAGCCGGGGGTAGATCGTGCCTGGTGAGGGTGAGTACACGCCCATGAACCGGTCGCGCAGCAGCCGGATGACCTCATAGCCATGTCGAGGTTCCTCGTCGAGCAACCTGAGCAAGTACAGCCGGAGGCTGCCGTGGCGGAATACCGGACTCAACTGGTTTCGCCTTCCATCTCATTCTCACGATCGGGCCCGGTGGCGCGCTCGGCGCGCCGCAGCAGCATGACCCGGCCCGACAGCGTGGACACGGACACATGCCCCGAACCGGCGCCTAGGCTACCGCTAACGCTATGTGACGCCGGCCCCGATGATCGTTTCAGCTCCGCGAATTCGCTGCGCACGTCGCCCGACATGGAGTGCAGCTTCACCCGGGCGTCGGCCTCAGCCGGGAGCCTGAGCGTCACCTCACCCGATACCGTGGTGACCTGCATGCCGCCCAGCGGGTCGAGATCGATGTCCGCGGTTACGTCACCGCTGACCCCGTTCGCGTCCAGGCGTTCCAGCCAGCCGTCGGCCAGCGTCAGGTCACCGGAGACGGTGTTGAAGTTGAGCTTGCCGTTGATCCCCTGCGCCTCGAGTGCGCCGGACACGGTGTTGGCATCGACGTCGCCGGTGACGCCGTCCAGGGTAATCCCGCCGGAGACGCTCTTGACCGATGCCTTCGCGCTCATGCCCGACATCACCGCGCTCGCGCTGACCACGCCTACCTGGGTCTGGCACTTGCGGGGGACGGTCACCGTCACGGTCGCGGAATGGCGGTGCGGCCGCAGCCACTTCAGCAGCCCCTCCCAGGTGAGGTTCTCGTGGCTGATGGTCAGCACGCCGTCCTGGTAGCTGACGCAGAGCGGATCGCCGACGATGTCCGTCACGTCTAGCGAGGACTTGCCGTCGGTGGCGAGCACGGCCACCGACCCGGCGATGAGCCTGATCCGGAGCCCGGTCACGTCCCCGAAATCTAGACTCGTCGGGGACTCAATGGTCCACTGTGTCATCGCAGCCGTCCTTCCCGTCAGTTACCCGTCACACCTAACGATATATCTCATCCATCCAAAGTCAAGACATATCGCGTCAAGCGCGAGCCGCCACCACGAGAAGCGCCCCAGCCCCGCCCCGCTCCTGCCCCGGCCCCAGCCCCCGCCCCAGCCCCCGCCCCGGCTCCGCCCCCGGCTCCGCCGCGGGGCCCCCCGAACCATGATCGCGAAGACTTTGCCCCCCGAAAAAGGGGTACAAATCTTCGTGATCATGAAACACGCAGGTAATGGGACGGGAAACCAGCGGCGTTCGGAGAAAGGCTCCTAAAGCTCTTCTTCGTCGTCGAACCGGGCGAGCCAGGTCGCCAGCCGGTCGACGGCGGTCTCGAAGCCGGGGTTGAGGTCCACGAAATCGCGCAGCCGCGCGGCGAGCCAGATCATGCTGACCTGATCCTCGCCGCGCCGCTCTTCCAGCTCTTCGATGCCGCGGTCGGTGAAGTACATGCCGTTTCCTAAGCGGCGGGGATCGCCGTCTCGACGATCTCCTTATGCGTGCTGGCGTGCTTGGCCCCCGAGCCGGCCGCGGGCGCCGAGCTCGCGGGAAGCGAGATCACGCCCACCCCGCGGCTCAGCACGCGGGGGAGCTTCAGCGCCATGGTGGGCCAGGCCCCCATGTTGGCCGGTTCTTCCTGCACCCAGGTGACCGTTTCGGCGTGCGGGTAACGGCCGATCTCGGCCCGCAGCTCCGAGGCCGGCAGCGGGTACAGCCGCTCGACCCTGACGATCGCCACCTCGCCCGCGTCTATTTCCCGCTGCCGCGCGGCCAGGTCGTAGTAAACCTTGCCGGTGCACAGCACCACCCGGCGCACGTCCGCTTCCCGGGTCCCGGCCGGTGCTCCGATCAGCGGCCGGAACGACCCGTTGGTGAACTCGCTGACCGCGGAGGTCGCCGCCTTGAGCCGGAGCATCGATTTCGGGGTGAACACGATGAGCGGCTTGTGCCGGCCGGACAGTGCCTGCCACCGAAGCAGGTGAAAGTAGTTGCCTGGCGTGGTCGGCATGGCCACCGTCATGTTGTCCTGCGCGCACAGCGAGAGGAAGCGCTCGACCCGCGCCGAGGAGTGGTCCGGGCCCTGCCCGTCGTAGCCGTGCGGCAGCAGCAGCACCACGCCGGAGCGCTGACCCCACTTCTGCTCACCGGAGGCGATGAACTCGTCGATGATCGTCTGCGCGCCGTTGAGGAAGTCGCCGAACTGGGCTTCCCAGAGGACCAGGGCGTCCGGGCGGGCCACGGAGTAGCCGTACTCGAAACCCATCGCCGCGAACTCGGACAGCAGCGAGTCGTGCACGAAGAACCTGGCGGCACCGGAATCGAGCTGCTTCAGCGGCGTGTACTCAGCCCCGGTATGCCGGTCGACCAGCACCGCGTGCCGCTGCCCGAACGTCCCGCGCCGGCTGTCCTGGCCCACGAGCCGCACCGGGTGGCCGTCCAGTACCAGCGCGCCCAGCGCCAGCAGCTCGCCGGTCGCCCAGTCCATGGCGTCCTCTTCGCGCATGGTGGACCGCTTGTCGAGCAGCGGCTTCAGGCGCGGGTGCGGGGTGAAGTCGCTCGGCAGGTTGACCTGGGTGTCGATGATCCGCTTGACCACCTCGGCGGTCACCGCGGTCGGCACCGCCTCGTGGTTGACCGGGCGGTCCTCCGGCTCGGGCCGGAGCACGGTGCCCGGCTCGGCCGGCCGGCTGGCCGCGTCCCTGGTTTCGGTGAAGACCCGCTCGAGCTGCTGCTGATAGTCGCGCAGCGCCGCCTCGGCCTCTTCCATGGTGATGTCGCCGCGGGCAATCAGCGACTCGGTGTACACCTTCCTGGTGGACCGCTTGGCCTCGACCAGGTCGTACATGAGCGGCTGGGTGAACGACGGGTTGTCGGTCTCGTTGTGCCCCCGCTTGCGGTAGCACACCATGTCGATGACAACGTCCTTCTTGAACGCCTGCCGGTAGGCGAACGCCATCCTCGCGATCCGCACCACCGCCTCGGGGTCGTCCCCGTTGACGTGGAAAATCGGCGCCTGGATCATCCGGGCCACGTCGGTCGCGTACACGCTGGACCGCGAGTTCTGCGGGGCGGTGGTAAAGCCGACCTGGTTGTTCACGATGACGTGCACGGTGCCGCCGGTCCGGTAGCCGCGCAGCAGCGAGAGGTTCAGCGTCTCGGCGACCACGCCCTGCCCGGCGAACGCGGCGTCGCCGTGGATGAGCACCGGCAGCACGGTGAAGCCGGGCTCGCCCTTGTCGATGACGTCCTGCTTGGCCCGGACCACGCCTTCCAGCACCGGGTCGACTGCTTCCAGGTGGCTCGGGTTGGCGACCAGTGAGGTCTTGATCTGCTGGCCGCCCGGCGCCCGGAAGGTGCCTTCCGCGCCGAGGTGGTACTTGACGTCGCCGGAACCCTGCGCGCTGCCCGGGTCCAGGTTGCCCTCGAACTCCTTAAAGATCTGCGCGTAGGACTTGCCGACGATGTTGGCCAGCAGGTTCAGCCGGCCGCGGTGGGCCATCCCGAGGACGGCCTCGTCCAGGCCCGCCTCGGCCGCCTCGGCCAGCACGGCGTCCACGAGCGGGATCAGCGATTCCGCGCCTTCCAGGGAGAACCGGCGCTGGCCGACAAACTTGGTCTGCAGGAACATCTCGAACGCCTCGGCCACGTTGAGCCGGGACAAGATGCGGATCTGCTCGTCGTGTTCGGCGCGGGCGTGCGGGACCTCGATCCGGTCCTGCAGCCAGTGCCGCTCTTCCGGGTCCTGGATGTGCATGTACTCGGTGCCGACGGTGCGGCAGTAGGAGTCGCGCAGCACGCCGAGGATGTCGCGTAGCTTCATCCGGTTCTTGCCGCCGAAGCCCCCGGTGGGGAAGTCGCGCTCCAGGTCCCACAGGGTCAGCCCGTGCAGGTTGATGTCCAGGTCCGGGTGCTTGCGCTGGCTGAACTCCAGCGGGTTGGTGTCGGCCATCAGGTGACCGCGCACGCGGTAGGCGTGAATCAGCTCCTGCACCCGGGCGGACCTGGCCACGTCGTCCTCGTGGCCGGAGGGGAAGTCCTTGACCCAGCGGACCGGCTCGTACGGGATCCGCAGCGCGGCGAAGATGTCGTCGTAGAAGCCGTCCGCGCCGAGCAGCAGCGCGTGGATCTTCCGCAGGAACTCCCCGGACTGCGCGCCCTGGATGATCCGGTGGTCATAGGTCGAGGTGAGCGTGACCGACTTGCTGATCGCCAGCCGGGCCAGCGTCTCCTCGGAGGCGCCCTGGTAAGCGGCTGGGTACTCCATCGCCCCGACGCCGACGATGCAGCCCTGGCCCGGCATCAGCCGGGGTACCGAGTGCTCGGTCCCGATTGTGCCGGGGTTGGTGAGCGTCGCGGTGGTGCCACCGAAGTCGCTCACCGCGAGCTTGCCCGCGCGGGCCCGGCGCACCACGTCCTCGTACGTCGTCCAGAGCTGGCGGAAGTCCATCTCTTCCGCGCCCTTGATGTTCGGCACCATCAGCTGCCTGCCGCCGTCGGCCGCCTGGACGTCGATGGCCAGGCCGAGGTTGATGTGCTCGGGCCTGGCGATCGCGGGCTTGCCGTTTTCCTCGGTATAGGCCTCGTTCATCTCCGGCATCGACTTCAGTGCCGTCACCACCGCGTAACCGATCAGGTGCGTGAACGACACCTTGCCGCCCCGCCCGCGCCGCAGGTGATTGTTGATGACGATCCTGTTGTCGACGAGCAGCTTGGCCGGCACCGCGCGGACGCTGGTGGCCGTGGGGACACCGAGGCTGGCCGTCATGTTTGTCACGGTGCGCGCCGCCGCGCCGCGTAGCCTGCTGACTTCGGCTCCGGCCGGAGCCGGAGGGGCCCCTACGGCTCCCGCGG
>JALYVS010000324.1 GCA_030853115.1 Actinomycetota bacterium | reverse complement strand
GGGCGGCACCGCGCAGGCGGGCGGCACCGCGCAGGCGGGCGGCACCGCGCAGGCGGGCGGCACCGCGCAGGCGGGCCGGACCCTGATCGCCTTTGTGTCCGCGACCGGGGTTTCGTGGCAGCGAACCCCGGCTTTCGGCCTGACCGCCGATGAATCGGTCTCGGGCGTGGCCATGGCCGGTGGTAATGATGCCGTGGTCACCGCGACGCTGGCCGGGCCGGAAAGCCGCCAGGCGGCCATCTCCGTGGTGACCGCGGGCGCCCCCGCGGTCCAGGTGGACGTGGCCGAGATCCCCGGTGCCTTCGACCCGCAGCTCGCCGTCAACGACATCGCGGCGGCCAGCGGTATCCAGATCGCGGTGGGCAGCGCGAACGGATACCCGGCCGCCTGGACTTCCGCGAACGGCGGTAACTCGTGGGCCCGTGCCGTCGGCGCGACCCCGGCCGTGTTCACCCGGGCCGGGACTCAGCAGCTGACGAGCGTGACGCATGGTAACGGTGGATGGCTCGCGGTCGGCGGCGTCACCGCGGGCGCCTCGCAGCATCCGGTCGTTCTTTCCTCGGCGGACGGCACGAGCTGGCAGGCCGCCGACGGCGAAGCCGCGTTCGGGGGGCGCGGGCTGGTCACCGTCCAGGCGGCGGCCGGGGCTGGTGGCTATGTCATCGTCGGCGACCAGGTCACCGCGAACGGCACCATCGCGACAGCCTGGTGGTCCAGCGACCCGGCCGGTGCGACCGGATGGCAGGGCGTCCGGGTCAGCCCGATCGCGGGTTCGTCCGGCCGCACCCAGATGCAGGCCGTCACCGCCAGCTCGACGGGTTTCGTGGCGGTCGGCGCGGCCGGCCACCAGGCGTCGGCCTGGACCTCACCGGATGGCCGGACCTGGCGCCAGGACAACCTGCCCGTGCCGATTGGTTCCGCCCGGGCGGTGCTGGAGCACGTCGCGAGCAACGGCCCGACCATAGTGGCCGTGGGAACCGTGCTCACCAATACGGGCCAGCGGCTGCCGCTGGCGGCCAGCTCGTCCGACGGCGGCGCCACCTGGACCGAGTCCACCCTGCCGGCGCCCGCCGGGCAGGCGTCGGTCACGTCGACGGTTACGGCCCTGGCCGCGGCCGGCGGCTCGTTCACCGCGACCGGAACGTTCGGCAGCACGGCCGCTCACCAGGACGTGGTGGTGTGGACCTCGGCGAACGGATTGGCCTGGCAAGCGGTCACGCCGAGCGGGCGGGGCCTGACCGGCCCGGGCATCCAGGCGATCACCGCCCTTACCTCCTCCGGCGGCACCATGCTCGGCGTAGGTTACACCGCCTCGTTGACCGGCGAGCAGCCCGTCCTCTGGCAGACCCCCGTCCGCTGAGGTCCCCGATTACGGCACGCGACAGCCAGTCTCACCTGCACCACCGCCCTCGCCGTCTCGCCATCGCGGACATGCACCGCAGCCCGGGTGCTAGGAGCCGGGGACGGCGACCGGCGGGCCGAAGACGTCGTCCCTGCGGTTAGCCAGGCTCGGCAGGCTGGCCCGGACGGTGCTGATCAGGTCGGCGTCCACCTCGGCCACCACGACGCCGGGTCCCGGGCCGAGGTCGGCCCTGACCACCCCGAGCGGGTCGACCAGCATGCTGCGCCCGACTCCGGTCGCGGCCCGGGTGGGCGGCTCGTCCGGGTCGGGGACCTGGCCGACCGCGGCGACCCACACGGTGTTCTCGATAGCCCGGGCCCGGACCAGGGTGACCCAGTGGTCCTCCTTGAACAGCCCCGCGGCCCACGACGCCGGCACCAGCAGCAGCGAGGCCCCGCCCACCGCCAGCGCCCGGGACAGCTCGCCGAACCGCACGTCGTAACAGATCTGCAGCCCGGTGCGCATCCCGGCCAGCGTGCAGATGACCAGGGCGGACCCGGGCGCGACCTGGTCGGATTCCCGCTGCCCGAACGCGTCGAACAGATGCAGCTTCCGGTACGAGGCGACCAGCTCGCCGGTCCCGTCGTAGGCGACGGCGGTGTTGTAGACCCGGCCCTCCGGGGCGGGTTCGAAGACCCCGGCCACCAGCGCGATCCCGGCTTCCTTGGCCGCTTCCGCGAGCCCGGAGCAGAACGGGCCGTCCAGCGGCTCGGCCGCCGCCCGCAGGTCCGAGCCGAACCTGATCTGGGTCGCCTCGGGGAACACCGCGAGGTCGGCGCCGGCCTCCGCGGCTTGCGTGAGGGCGAGCCTGACGCGCTTATAGTTGACGGCTGGCCGTGAGCTGACCGGGATCTGGCACAGTGCGACACGCATGACCTCAGCCTAGCTGGCGCGCCATCGGCCGCGGCATGATGTCATATGCGAGTGAGCAAATCCCTGCCTGACCAGCCCCGGCCCGACCAGCCCGTCTCCGACCGGCCCGTCTCCGACCGGCCCGTCTCTGACCGGCCCGTCTCTGACCGGCCCGTCTCTGACCGGCCGCGGGTCGATCGACCCCTGCTGAACCGGCGCCTGGCCGGCCTCGGCACCACGATCTTCGCGGAGATGTCCGCCCGCGCGGTCGCGACCCGATCGATCAACCTGGGCCAGGGCTTCCCCGACATTGACGGCCCGGTTAAGATCGCCCAGATCGCGGCGGACGCTATCCTGGCCGGCCGCGGGAACCAGTACCCGCCCGGCCTGGGCATCCCCGAACTGCGCCAGGCGATCGCCGACCACGCCGCCCGCTTCTACGGCCTGCGCTACGACCCGGAGCAGGAGATCCTGGTCACGGCGGGCGCCACCGAGGCGGTGGCCGCCGCGATGCTCGCGCTGGTCGAGCCGGGCGACGAGGTGATCGCGTTCGAGCCCTACTATGACTCCTACGCCGCGAGCATCGCGATGGCGGGCGGCGTCCGGGTGCCGGTCACGCTGCGCCCGCCGGACTTCCGCCCCGACCTGGACGCCCTCGCCCGCGCCATTACCGAACGCACCCGCCTTATCCTCCTCAATACCCCGCACAACCCCACCGGGTCGGTGTTCACCCGGGACGAGCTGGCCGTCATCGCCCGGCTCGCGGTCGCCCACGACCTGCTCGTCGTCACCGACGAGGTCTACGAGCACCTGGTGTTCGAGGGCGAGCACGTGCCGATCGCCTCGTTCCCGGGCATGCGCGAGCGGACGGTGACGATTAGCTCGGCGGGCAAGACGTTTTCCTTTACCGGCTGGAAGATCGGCTGGGTCAAGGCGACGCCGGAGCTGGTGACCGCGGTCAAGACGACCAAGCAGTTCATGACCTACGTGAGCGGCGGGCCGTTCCAGTACGCGATAGCCGAGGCCCTGGCCCTGCCGGATGAGTACTACACCGGCCTGCGGGAGGGCCTGATGGCCCAGCGCGACCTGCTGGTGTCAGGCCTGGCCGATCTCGGTTTCACCGTGTACCGGCCGCAGGGCACCTACTTCGTCACCGCCGACATCAAGAGCCTGGGCGAGGCGGACGGCATGGAGTTCTGCCGGACCCTGCCCGAACGCGCCCGCGTGGTGGCCATCCCCGCCGCCGTCTTCTACGACGACAAGGCCGCGGCCGCCACCCTAGTCCGGTTCGCCTTCTGCAAGCGCCCCGAGGTGCTGACCGAGGCCCTGGCCCGCCTGGCCCGGCTGAGCGGGTAGGGGGCTCAGCACCACCACGCAGGTAGGCGCAGGCCCATGGCGGTTAGCCAGCCGGGCGTCCACGATGGACACCTGACCTCGTATCCCGCGTGGCCGCAAACACCCGAGGAGCGGCGTATGGTCCTGCTCGTCGTAGCCGTCATCGGCCTGATCGGCGTGCCGTACGCCTTCGCGGTCAAGCATTCCGACGGCGTGAACGCGTGGCTGCATGCCCTGCCCCATCGCCTGCGGCGGCGCGGCTGGGGCCTGTTGCTTGTTCCGGTCGCGGTCCAGTACGCGCTGATTGACGGCGGCGACCATCTGCTCGGCGCCGTTGAAGTCCTCGCCGGGGTGCTAGCCGTGATCTTTGTTCCGCGGCTAGCGGAGAAAGCGGTACCTTACGCCCTGCTGGTCCTCGCGGGCCGCGGGCTCCTGATCGCCAAGTCGTACCACGACGGTAACAACACCGAGGTCCTATACGGCATGGTGCTGGCCGGCGCCGGGGAGTCCCGGACGCACTTCGTGCCGTTGCAGGCGGCGGTGTTCCTCGCCGCGGGTCTGTGGCTGCTGGTGCGAGTGCAGGTACCTGGCGGCCACCAGGTCAGCGCCCTGGTGGCCCGGTGGCGCGACAGCGCACGCGGCGGCATCCACCCCGGCCAGGGTCTCCTGCTGCTGCCGGTCGTCGCGCTGGCGATCGAATTGCTTGGGACCAGGAACTGGTTCGGCGTACGGTGGTTCACCGCGACCGCAGTCGTACCCCTTACGGTCGCGGTCGCGGTCGCGGCCAGCCTGGTCCTGGTGTTCCGATCCTGGATCTGGGCGGCGACCATGGCCGAGGCAGGCTTGCTGGTCGTGGGTGGCTACGGACTGTTCATCGCCGCGTTCTGGCCCGCCGTGCCCGGGTATATGTACGGTTTCGTGATGCTCGATACGCCGCGGGCCGCGATACTGGGCAGCGGACTGCAGGGCGGAGCCCTGCTCGCCGCGGGTCTGTGGCTGGCGCCGCGGGTCATGCGCGAGCACCTGCCTGTGCCGGATCCGGAGCTCGCGGCCCGGACCCAGCAGCTGAGCCAGCGGGTGCAGGCGCTGACCCGGACCCGCTACGACGCGGTGGACACCGCGGCCGCCGAGCTGCGCCGCATCGAGCGCGACCTGCACGACGGGGCGCAGGCCCGCCTGGTCGCGGTGGGAATGAGCCTGCAGGCGGCGCAGCGGTTGTTCCCGGCCAGCCCCGAGGCGGCGCTGGCGCTGGTGGCCGAGGCCAAGGAGACCTCCTCCCGTGCCCTGACCGAGCTGCGTGACCTGGTGCGCGGCATTTACCCGCCGGTGCTCGCCGACCGCGGCCTGGCTGACGCCATCCGCGCTTTGACCCTGGACACGCCGCTGCCCGTCGAGCTCGCCGTCGACCTGCCCGGCGAGGTCGAGCTGCCGGTCGCCTCGGCCGTCTACTTCTCGGTGGCCGAGGCGCTGGCCAACGTGGCCAAGCACGCCGGGGCCCGGACGGTGCTGATCAGCCTGTCCCACGGCGCCGGAATGCTGCGCGCCCAGATCACCGACGACGGCGCGGGCGGCGCCGACCCGGGGCTGGGCACCGGGCTGGCCGGAGTGGAGCGCCGGCTGGCGGCCTTTGATGGCATCCTGGCGGTGAGCAGCCCGCCGGGCGGGCCGACCATTCTCGTCATCGAGGTACCGTGCGCGTTGTCATCGCCGAAGATCTCTTCCTGCTGAGGGAGGGCCTGGTCAGGCTGCTCACCGCATACGGGTTCGAGGTCGTGGCGGCAGTAGCCAGTGCCCCTGAGCTGCTCCGGGCTTTGCTCGACGAGCGTCCGGACGTGGGCATCGTCGACGTCCGGCTACCGCCGACGCACACCGATGACGGGCTCCGCGCGGCGCTGCGGGCACGTCGCCAGGTGCCCGGCCTGCCCGTGCTGGTGCTCTCCCAGTACGTCGAGCAGCTGTACGCCCGCGAACTGCTGGCCGACCAGGCCGGCGGGGTTGGTTACCTGCTCAAGGACCGGGTGTTCAACGACGAGACGTTCACCACGGCGATCCGCAGCGTCGCCGCTGGCGGCACGGTGCTTGATCCGGAAGTGGTGCAGAAGCTGATGGTGCGGCGTTCCCGGACCGAGCCGGTGACCCGGCTGACGCCCCGGGAGCGGGAGGTGCTCGCGCTGATGGCCGAGGGGCGCTCCAACGCCGCGATCGGCCAGCGCCTGTTCATTACGGAAAAAGCCGTCAGCAAGCACGCGGCCGGGATCTTCGCCAAGCTGGACCTGGCGCTGTCCGACGACGACAACCGGCGTGTGCTGGCGGTGCTGGCCTATCTGGAATCCTGACAGGATGCGCGATGGATGCTGAGCTGAGGAAAGCGGCGGAGTCGGCGCCGGGTTTCATGCCCGCCGCCGAGGGCCAGGCACTGTTCGAGGCGGCCGCCGCCTATGCCGGCCGCGGGCCGGTCCTGGAGATCGGCAGCTACTGCGGCAAATCCACGATCTACCTGGCCGCGGCGGCCCGGGCGGCCGGCCAGCTGGTGGTCACCATCGACCATCACCGCGGTTCGGAAGAGCACCAGTCCGGCTGGGAGTATCACGATCCGGGCTTGGTCGACCCGCGGACCGGTCGTCTGGACACGCTGCCTACACTGCGGGCCACGCTGGCGGCGACCGGACTCGAGGATCACGTGGTGGTCGTGGTGGGCCGTTCGGCCGACGTGGCCGGGCTCTGGCGAACGCCGCTCGGCATGGTGTTCATCGACGGCGGCCACACCGAGCAGGCGGCGATGACGGACTACCAGGGCTGGGCGCCATGGGTGGCACCCGGCGGCGCGCTCGCCATCCACGACGTCTTCCCCGACCCGGCCGACGGCGGCCGCCCCCCGTACCTGATCTACCGGCGAGCCCTCGCCTCCGGCGCGTTCACCGAGACCCGCGCCCACGGCTCTCTCCGCCTCCTCGAACGAACCGCCCCCGGCATCGGCTAACCCCTCGCGCCCAGCGCACCGCTAGCGGCCTGACGGGACCGCCGCGGTGACCCGCGCTGCTTCGGATCCCTTACGGCGCCTGGGCGGAACGGCTGGTTCGCAATGTTGAAGGTGCGGGTGTGCGGCGCGGATTGCGAGGCTGCCGTTCGTGAGCCTCCTTGGAGGCGGCCGGGTGCGCGGGTGTTAGGGGCGGTGTCCGCGGCGGATTGCCCCGGAACGTCATGTGCACGTGGCATCGCCCACCGGAATGAGGATCACCATGGCCAGTATTCTGCCGCCAGCACAGTCCGGGGGCGCGGCGCGAGCGCTGACGCCGGCCGAACGGCAGGACCTTGCCCGCTGGAATGACACGGCCCGGGAGATCCCTGCGGTGACGTGGCCGGAGTTGTTCGAGGCGCAGGCGGCTAGGGTCCCGGATGCTCCGGCGGTGATCTGGGGTGGTGTGACGCTGTCGTACGGGGAGCTGAATGTGCGGGCGAACCGGCTGGCG
>JALYVS010000045.1 GCA_030853115.1 Actinomycetota bacterium | reverse complement strand
AGGCTGCCGGACGCCGCGCAGATCCAGGTGCTGTTCGCGGAGGCGCGCCGGCGTCGCCGCCGGCGGCGCCTGGCCGCTGCGGCGGTCAACCTCGCCCTGGCCGGCCTGGTAGCTGCCGCGGGCAGCGGTGCCTGGTCGCATCAGCCTCGGGACGGGCAGGCCGATGCCGCGCATCCGCCTGCGGCCGCGCAGCGCGGGCCGGTCTTCCGGCTGCCGCCCGCGAAAGTTGCCTGGGTGGACTACAGCGGGCAACTGCACATCGGCGACGTGGCCACACTGGCCCAGCACGTGGCCGGGACCATCCCCGCGTTGGCCGGGACGGGCTGGCTCACCCAGGCCGGCGGCCGGATCTACGGGACCGGGCCGCCGGGCATCACGGAATTCGACCCCGCGACGGGCACCATCTCGAGCCTGGGGCCCGGGGTAGGCGTCTTCCCGGCAGCCGGCGGACGGCACGTATACGTCGAGCGGACCAGCACAAGCCTGGCCGAACTGCGCGTCGCCGGCCGCGGGGTCCTTGAGCGCCTGCACACGCCAGCCGGCTGGTACCTGGTGCCGGACGCGGCGGGCGAGGTCACGGCTGGCGTCGCAGGGCCCGGCATCCTGGTCAGCTCGCGTCCCGACGGTTCTTCCCGCAGCCCGTGGAACCTGGGCATCTGGAACCCGGCGACGGGGAAGGTGACGCTCGTGGCCAGCCGCGCTGCTGCGATCGGCACATATACCGCGCCGGGCAGCCGCTATAGCCTTATTGCCTGGGCACCGGCCCCATGCACGTTCACGTTCCGGACCTGCCCGATCGAGATCACCAACACCGCTTCCCGTACGACCGTGACCGCCCGCAGCCCGCTTCCATACGGTTTCGCCCAGGGCGCTGCGTTCTCGCCCGACGGGACGCACCTGGCGCTCTTCGAGCGGACTGCCAGCATCAACTCCTTCTGCTGCGCCAGCAACTCCGTTCTTGCGATCGTGAACACCCGCACCGGCGCGGTCCGCGCGGTCCGCGCCGCGCGGCTGGTGACGCAAGAAAACGCCGGCTGGATACTCTGGCTGCCCGGCGGAACGCGGTTGCTTGCCGGGGCCCTGGCTTACAGCTATGCGGTGGACACCACCACGTACGCCGCCCGGCCCTTCTTCTTCTTCTCGCAGACGACAGACGGCCCCGACGCAGATCACAACATCATGGACACCCCCGACGTCAACTTCTCGGCCATCCTGCTATCACCGGCCGCTGCCGGCCCGGCGGCCAGCGCCGCGCCGGGCTAGGCGGCGATTGCCCGGGACAGATCGGTGGTTCTGGAGGCACCGGATACAACGCTGGCGGTGGCCGCGCCGGGATTACCGTGACCGGACGCCGCATCGGGGTCAGCGGACCGGGCAGGTCAGGCAGCCTAGCGTCAGCGCCGCCTGCGCCAGGTGCGAGCACAAGGCGCGCGTAACCCACATAACACGCCTAAGGCGATCGCGGCCGGCGACCCATCCTGCCGAACGGATGTTAATATGCTTTTATGCGCACCACAGTTGACATGCCTCCCACTCTGATGAGAGCGGCCAAGGCCAGGGCCGCCGAGCACGGCGAGAGCCTGAAGGACCTGGTCAACCGGGCGGTAGTGCGCGAGCTCGGCCTTCCATCGGCACCAAAGACGAAGGCGGGGCGCGTGACACTCCCCTTGATCGGCCGCGGCGCCGCACCTGAGGTCCTCATCACGAACCAGGACATGGCCGCCGCCCTTGACGCGGACGACATCGACCGGTACGGACCGCAATGATCCTCCTGGACGTCGGCGTCTGGCTCGCCGCGATCTGGGGGCGGCACGCGCACCATCCGGCGACGGCGGACTGGTTCGGCAGGCAGACCGGTGACCTAGTCTTCTGCCGGGTCACTCAGATGAGTCTGCTCCGGCTGCTGTCCAATCCCGTCATCATGGGCGACGACGCGGTCGACCGCAGCCAGGCCTGGCGGACCTTCGACCAGCTCCGGGCAGATGAGCGTGTCCTCTGGGCGGACGAGCCGAACGAACTGGACGCCGTATGGCGCGCGATCTCCGCACGCGATGACAAGAGCCACAAACTGTGGACCGACGACTACCTCGCTGCCTTCGCCCAGGCTAGCGACGCCACGCTGGCCACCCTGGACGCGAAGTTCTCCACTCGCTACCCGTCGGTACACGTCGAATCCCTGCTGCCCTGACCAATCCCGAAGGGCACGCCAAGCGCGTATAACGCCCTATACGAGCGGCCTCACGCGAATGAATGATCTCGATCTGCTCCGCGTGATGCGCACGGACGTACCCAGTCCAGCCGAGGATCGGCTAACAGCAGGCCGCGAGCGCCTGCGCGCAGCCACTAGGCCTCGTCGCCCATGGGGTAGACAACGCTCGTCGGAGGGGCCAGGGTGATCATGTCGCGTTTACCGCGACGAGTACGGGGCCTGCAACGTCGCACGCCCGGCGAAGGAGCTTCGGTTGCTCAACTCACCTGTGCATATCGAGATTTCCGTACTGCGGCCGGACGATCTTCTCAACCTTGACATCGTTGCGGTCAACCTTCGCCTTGATACGACCAACGCCGAGAACCCGGTTCTGGTGGTTGATGATTCCGCGCAACCAGCGTTGCTCGTCGCTCGGTTCCCGTCGCAGACGATCTTTGAAGAAGCTTTCTTCGATTCGTCGGCACCGAGCCCCAAAACCCCCGAGCAGGACCCTTCGCCGGCACCGGCGCACAAGCCCATTCCACCGGACCCGAACCCTGGCATCGGCCCGAAGACACCGTCGGATCCGGGCTCTGTGCAGTTCCGGCTTGGTGGCGAATCGCGGCTGGTGTTCAAGGTGCCGGCCGACACACGGATCCCGTACACGGTCGCCGGGCTGCTCGACTGGTCGGCGTTCGAGCTTTCCGTCTCGCCGATCGCGGATGTACCCAACGGCGCGACGCCGAACACGAGCCTGCCGATCAAGGAGCCCGAGGCCACCGAGACAACGCTGCAGTTGCCGTTTCGCCTGCACCTGTCCCCCACCCACAACGCCGCGTGGCAACATGACCCGAACCTCGTCAGTCACGCCGGACGCGTCGAGCTCTGGCATACCCGGCTCGCGACTCGCGACGCGAACGGCGCAGCTCGGCAGCTGAGCGCCGACAACCAGATCGGCCTGCGCGCGATCTGGTCGCCGGACTACAGGCCGGGTGGCCCGGTCCCGTCACCGGGCACCTCAGGCTTGTCGCCGCTGCCGACGATCGCGCCGATGGACATCGCCGACCGCCACCAGATCGTCGTGCTGACCGCCGCGTTCGATGGCTACGCCGTGAACTCTTACCAGCAATTCGTGCCGACGCCGATCGAGGCGACCATGCTGATGCTGTCGCCGCTCGGCGGCTGGCTGCGTTCGGCTGGGACCTGGGACCCGCCGACCAAAGATCCGGCCACGCCTTCGATACGTACCGATCGGTGTCGATCACATCCTCAACGGCCGCGAACTCGAGGCTGCAGTCGCGCCAGCTGCCGAGCCGCTCGTTGAAACCGCGGCAGCACCCGCCGCCCAGCGTGCGTTCGCGGTCGATGCGCAGAGTGCGTTCCTTGATCCGGAGTGGATCGGGCTCAACCTCTACGACCTGGACCCCCACGGCCAGCTCGACCTCTCGCAATGGACGCACATGGCCGCCCAGGGCCGCGATCACTACGTGCGGCTGGTCTACGAAGGCAGGCTGAAGGACCTCGGCCACCGTGCTTCTTTGGTGAAGGTGACCGAGCGACGCTTCGAAGGATCACCGAGCGGTGCGCCCGTCGCGTACCTGCGCCAGTACATGTACGTCGTGGTGAAAGAACCCGAGAGGTTCTACCCAAACGAGGGATTGGCCGACGGCGGACGCGGCATGCCACTGCGGCGCGTCCGGCTGACCACCCTGGTAACCCCGCACATCGAGTACCCGTACGAGAAACAACCGTACGACGGGCGCCCGGCCGTGACGGACCGGTCGTTCTGGGTCATGGTCGACAAGCAGGACTTCCTCTTCCACGGTTACGCCGAGGACGTCGCAGGCAGCCGCATTGATTTCCAGAAGCCGTTGATCTTCGTGCCGGACAGTGAGACCGACTTCGCCTCTATCGACGCCGCGATCAAGGCCAACCGGGCCCGGATCAGCGCATCGATCCCGGGTCAGAAGGTGACCTTCGCAGAGCGACTGCCGGACGGCGACCCGGCGGCGGGCAAGGACAACACGAGCCTCGTTACGGAGGTGATTTACTTCGAGAACGAGGGCCCGAGCGGCGATGCGTTCTTCAACCCGCGTCTCTTCGCCGCCGACGTCCACTTGCCTGCAGTGGAGGCATTGACGGGATCGACCGCGGTCACGTCGATACGGCTCACGGCGGACTACCTCGCCCAAGGTTTCGGCGCCGCAGCTAACAAGACCGGCACGTTCGCCGAGATCGTCTCGCACAACGCAGACGTGTCCGGCGACCTGTCCACGGCGGTACTGGGTTCGGCGTTCAGCGCTGCTCAGGCCGGCGGCTTCTCGACGCCGAGCCTGGACATCGTGTGCCTCACCCGCGGTGCGGGCCCGCTCGGCGGCAAGATAGCAGACGCCATGTCGAACACGTTCGACCCGAAACAGGTGTTCAAGCCCGGCCTGGCCACGCTGTTCGGCGCGTTCGATCTCGCCGATCTTCTGCCCGGCGGCAGCGTCGATGATCACGCGCCCAAGATGCAGGTGCACCGCCAAGGCACGACCAGCATCACCGATCTTGACTGGCAGTCGCCGATCAACGCCAGGTTCTCGGCCGGCATCGTCGACTTCGTTCCGGGCGGCAACCCGACCGCGCTCAAGGTGCACGCGGTCATCACCAAGGACCTTGCGGGCGGAGCGGGAACCTTCGCACTCGACGGCCCTGAACGACTTCTCGATCGTCTTCCTCGCCTCGCTGGAGATCAAGTTCACGGCGTTCACGTTCGCCTCGCGGACGGGCAGCAAGACGGACGTCAACGTCCACCTCGACGACGTCTCGCCAATCGTGTTCGAAGGCGACCTGTCGTTCGTGGAAGGCCTGCGCAAGATCATCCCGCCGGGCGTGTTCGGCGATGGCGTGAGCATCGACCTGATCCAGGACCCGCTCGGCGTCCAGGCCGGTCTGAGCATCGGACTGCCACCCGCAACCGTAGGGGTCTTCGCGCTCAGGAACATCGCGTTCTCGGCCGGCTTGACGATCCCGTTCCTCGACGGCAAGCCGGTTGTCGAGTTCGGTTTCGCCAGCCGGGACAAGCCTTTCCTGCTCGCAGTCATGGTCTTCGGCGGCGGCGGGTTCTTCCACCTCGAGCTCGACACCGACGGCATGCGACTGCTTGAGGCGGCCTTTGAGTTCGGCGCGACGGCGGCGCTGGACATCGGCGTAGCCAGCGGCGAAGTGCACATCATGGCCGGCATCTACTTCAAGATGGAAAAGAAGCAGCTCGCACCGCCCAACGGCGAGCAGATGGTGTCCTCGCTCAGTGGCTACCTGCGCTGCGGCGGCTCGCTGTGCGTGCTCGGCATCGTCCGGGTGTCGGTTGAGTTCTATCTCTGCTTCACCTACTTCTTGGAGCTGCAGAAGGCGAAGGGCAGGGCCACCCTGACTGTCGAGATCTCGATCGCCTGCTTCAGCAAGTCGATCGAGTTGACGGTCGAACGGTCCTTCGGGGGCAAGGGCGGCGACCCGACCTTTGCGCAAAGCATGGACACGCCCGCGTTGTGGGCCGAATACGCCGACGCGTTCGCCTAGAGGACGGACCAGGACGGACGAGGGAATCAGCAGTGGCCAACACGCAGCTCATTATCTTCACGGCAGTGCCGCAGAACCTTGCGTTCGATCCGGACACGATCAAGGTCTCGGTACTCGTCTCGCCCCGCCTGTCGGGCGATGACCACCTCGGCCCGTACGGCGACTGGCTGAACTGGACCCAGCGGCGAGTAGACGACGGTATAAAACTCACTTTCGAGTGCGGCGGCAGCACGCTCGACGTGGACGCCGACACCAGCGGTCTGCGATCCGACCTCTGGCAGGCCTTGTTCAGCCCGGGCACGCTGGTCAACCCGTACGAGTTCGATGACTACTCCGACCAATTCGTCTCGAGCTATGGCGTGCGCACGGCGATGGGCCTGCTGAAGGCGACCTACCAAAGCGTCGGTGTCGAGTTTGCGCTGCCCACAGTCGACGGCGATCCCCGTGAACGCATCGGCCGTCGGCGCTCTCGTTTCGAGAGCTTCGTGAACGGGTTTGCCCTTGACTGGTCGGACGAAAAGGGCACTCGCCTGCTCGCAGAGCAACGTGCGCGACAGGCCGAGCTCAGGACGCACCTGAACGCGCTGACGCGGGCCAGCGGCACCGCCCTCAGCTCGGGTTGCTCGACCTCGACAAAGACTCGTTCGGAGTCGCGCAGGTCGACGTCGACGGCGCGATGCACAAAACTGTCATGCAGGCGGACAACCTCACCCAGCTGGCCGGGCAGTCGCCGCCGCAGCACCCCGAAGTGTTCGATCCCGCCACGACGTTGTCGTCGCTTCGCTCCGGTGGCTTGTCGCTATTCGCCGACGCCCGCGCGCTCGCGATGCTGGACACGTTCAACCGGTCGAAGGACCTGAACGCGGACCTCGAGAAGAACCAGCCACAGAAGTCACCGTTCTGCGCTGAGGATCTGACCCGCGGTTTCCGGCTCGACATCTGGGACTCGATCACCCGCAAGTGGCACTCACTGCACCGCAAGAACACGGTCATTCACATCGGCGAGGACAAACTCGAACTCACCGTCAACGACGAGGAAGGCTGGTTCCAGCCAGCCGCGACCCAAGCGCCCCCCAGTGCGGACGGTAGCCACGCCACGACCGATCTCTACCTGCACGAGGCGATCGTCCGGTGGGCTGGCTGGAGCCTGAGCGGGGCAACGGTCGGCAAGCACCTCACCCGGGCTGCCGATCCGGAACACGCCGTGGCAGATCCGGCGAACCCCGATCCTGAGAACGAGGCCGTGACTCCGTTCAAGGTCACGTCCGAGGCGACCCACGTGAAGGCCAGCCTGCCGAGGTTGCGCTTCGGCGTGGGTTACCGGCTACGGCTTCGGCAGGTGGACCTGGCGGGCAACGGTCTCGCGATCGACGACAAGGCCACCGACCTGCTGACGCCGGTCTTCAGCATGCCGCGGGGCAACAGCGTGATCCCGTACCTGCGGTTCGAGCCGATCGTCGCGCCTGTCATCGTCGCGCGCGACGCGGCCGCCCTGACTGGCGAGGGTTCCTCGAACGATCGACTCGTGATCCGGACGTTCAACACGGACCCCGCACGCGACGATGCGGCCGCCGACCTGACCGGTTCCGAGCGGCACATCGCGCCGCCCGGCGCCCATGTTGAGTTCGCCGAACGGCACGGGATGTTCGATGACGCCGGCGGCAAGCTCGTCGGCTCGCCCGCCATGTGGAAGCTCATCAGCGATCGGGATCAGGGCGCCTTCCACACCGAGGTGTTCGACCAGATCGTGATCAACGGCGAGAAGCAGAGCTATCCCGTAGAGGGCGGCGCGCAAATCGATCCGCTGCCCTATCTGCCAGACCCGCTGGCTCGCGCTGCGGCTTTCCGCAACTTGCCCGGAACGTCCGGCACCACGATCGGACGGGCAGCGCCGGGTGCAGGCGCATCGCAACCTGTGACCTACGAACCCATTCCGGATGCCCAGCCCAGACCCGGTACCGCGACCATCGTCGAGTTCGGTGGTCGTTCGGACTGGCAGCAGGTCAGGCCGTTCCGGCTGGCGCTCGCCGACGGCTCGGCCGGACCGACCTGGGACCCGGCCGCTGCTCTGCTGACCGTGTCATTGCCGAAGGGCAGCACCAGCGTCGTGCCGGTCAGTTCGGTCTGCGACGCCGACGACCTCAAGCTGCTCGGCGTCTGGCAGTGGTTGCGCGAGTACCTCGAATACATCGCGGTGAACGAGGTCAGCTCCGAGTTCTTCCAGAGCCCGACGGCCAAGGACCGGATCGCGCACATCCTGCAACTAGCGACCGAGGGCGGCCACGGCATGTTGACGCCGCCGCACCTGCTGACGTTCGTGCACGCCGTGCAGCAGCCCATCGGGCACCCTGCGTTCGAGCGGCTCACCGCACAACTCGGCCGCGCTGGCATGCAGGTTCAGACCCAGCCTGAGGACGAGCCGACTGCGGACACCGAACTCGACGTGCTCACCGTGGCGGGTGTTCGGATCTACGGATGCCTGGCTTGTCGGCGCCCTCTCGGTAGATGGGGCCAGCACCGCGAAGGTCGACATCAAGGCCAGTTGGACCGACCCGGTCGATGACCCGACCCCGGCTCCATCCGGCCTGGTCACCAACCCAACCGAGCAGTCGTTCTCGGTGCAGGTTGACGAGGTGCCGCTGGTCAGTCTCGCCGAGGGCGAGCTCAGGGCAAACGGTGAGAGTCGCTACGTTGGCTATTACGACGCCGAGAACGACCTCGTCTGCTTCGTGCCGGGCGGGTCAGAGCTCGGCAACCGCGCCGAGGGTGACGTCGTGGGTACCGATTCGATGCCACGTCATCAGATCGGCGACACCCGCCACCACGTCGTAAGCTACAGCCCGATCGCGACCTCGCGGTACCGCGAATACTTCGCCGCCGAGGACGGCGCGAATCCCCGGGACTTCACCCGTTCCGGCGAACCTGTCACGGTGCACGTGCCTGCCTCGGCTCGTCCGGTCGCACCGTCGATCCGGTACGTCCTGCCGACGTTCGGATGGGAGCGGGTCACGTCCGGCAATCAGGTGCGTAGTGTCCGGACGGGCGGCGGCCTGCGGGTCTACCTCGACCGGCCGTGGTGGTCGTCTGGCGTGGGCGAGTTGCTCGGCGTGACGCTGAGCTACAGCGGCGCGGCTGAGCCCGACCGTGAGGAATGGAAGCCGTTCATCACGCAGTGGGGCCAGGATCCGATCTGGGAGACAGCCGCGCTGGCGGACTTCCCGGCGACGTACAACTTCCCCGACGCGACCGCGACTGAATCAGGTCTGCCGCTCGATCCCGGGCCGGCGTCGAGCGCGTTCCTCATCTCCCGGCGGGTCGATGTGGCTGGTCACGAGGTGCACTACGACAGCCGCCGCCAGCTCTACTACTGCGATCTCACTGTCGATTGCCAGCAGGCCACCTATGCGCCGTTCATCCGTCTCGCGCTTGCGCGCTACCAACCGCATGCGCTCGTCGGTGCCAAGTTGTCACGCGTGGTGCTCGCTGACTTCGCTCAGCTGACTCCCGAACGCGCGTTGATGGTGACGTCCGATCCTTTTGCGCCAGGGGTCTTGCGGGCGGTGGTTTCCGGCCCGTCGCCACGTGGACCGCTCCCGCACGTCGAAGGCGCCGGTGCCAGACGTCCGACCAAGATCACGGTCAGCGTCCAGGTGCGCGACCCAGTCGTGAACAGCGATCTGGCCTGGTCGGCCGCGGCCGACTTCGCCGTCACTGAGGCGGCCGGGACGAGCGCCGACGATAACGACTTCATCCAGTGGTCCGGTTCGATGCGCTATACCGGCAACGATGCTCTCGAAGCCGGACGGTATCGGCTGCTCATCAGCGAGGAGGAGCTGTACCAAGCAGACGCCGCGGTCGGAGTCGGGCTCAAGCTCGGCTCTCGGCTTATCTACGCCGAGACCGTTCCACTCGACGAGTCACTGCTTGCCACGCCCACCTACCCCGTGACCACCACAACGCTTCAATAGACGCGTTCGAGCACATATCACCGCGGCTGGCTAGCGACTAGCCGGTCAGTCGTCGAATGCCGTGTCGCGGGCAACCTGCACGGTACTAGCCGCTGGCCTGATCGCGAGAACACCACCAGGTGGAGCGGCCGCCCACCGTGCCGTGCCGCATCTCGGCCCCGCAGCGCGGGCAGGTGCCATCTGGATGCCGGGCCGCGATGACGTCGCCGGTGTGCACGCCGCCTTTGGCGATGGCGGACTGCAGCGCGGCCGCCAGGGCGCGGTAGAGGCGGTCGGCGTCCTTGCGCTGCAAGCTGGCGGTGCGGGCGGCCGGTGAGACCTTTGCCTGCCACAGCGCCTCATCGGCCAGCAGGTTCCCGACTCCGGAGATCTTGGACTGATCGAGCAGCCGGGCCTTGACCGCGATCGAGCCCTTGGTGATCAGGCTGCGGAACTCTGCGGGCGTGACCTCAGCCGCGTCTGGGCCGAGGGCGCCGACGTCGGGGTCCAGCCGGACCCGCCCCAGCCGGCGTTTGTCGAACAGCACCAGGGTGCCGCCGTCGGCGAACTGGAGCGTGAAACGATTCCACTCGGCCTTGCGGGGCTGTGCGTCCCGGCGGGCCGGACCGCCGCCCTCGGCCGCCCCGCCGCCCGGGGAGGTGACCACGATGCGGCCGCCCATACCCAGGTGCAGCCCCAGGTCGGGGCCCGGCGGGGATGAGCCGTCCACGCCGGAGGTCTCGCACCACATCGTCTTGCCGCGGCGGCGCGCCGCAGTCAGCGTCCGCCCGGTCAGCGCGTCGCGCAGCTCGCCGGGGGAGTGCGGGCGGCACACGAAGGTGTCGGCGTCGTCCACGCCGACGATGCGGCGGTGCAGCGCCGCGTCGGCGATCAGGCTGCGGGCGGTTTCGACCTCGGGAAGTTCTGGCACCTCACCGTTTTACTCGCCTCCGCTGAACGCGGTCACCGCGACCCGGCCCTTTCTTGCCTCCGCCGGGTCGGGTGATCCGGCGGGCCTGACCTTATGTCTGGTCCGGCGGCAGCAGAGCCGCGAACCGTTCCTCGGCCCGGTCGAGCTGGGCCAGGATGTGCTGCCGGGCCGCTCCCTCCAGTGGCGTGTCGGGGAGGCTGATGAGCTCGCGCAGGATCGGGACCAGCGGGGCGTATTTTCCGGCCAGCTTAAGCAGCCGGGGGCCGGAGGTGTGGATGAGGCCGACGCCGTTGTCGGTGAAATCAGAGGCCTTGATGACCCGCGCCCACGGGTGGCGCCGCAGGCTATCCGCGACGTGCTCCCGGTACTGCTCGTTCGCGTCGCGGTCAGGCGCGGACGGGGGGTTGGTCACCGCGGCGACCAGTCCGGCGACCCGCGGCCCGAACTGGCCCGCCAGTACCGCCAGCGCCGCGGCCTGGTCAGCCGGGCCGCCGGCCAGCTCAGCGGCATGATCTTCGACCGCGTCGTGCAGCAGGGCGGCGCAGATCACGTCGGTGTCGTGCACGCCGTAGTGCGACATGACCCGGATCGCTACCCGGAGCAGGTGACTGAGGTACGGTTCCTGTTCCCTGCGGTCGGCGGCGTGCAGCCGGGCGGCGAGGTCCAGGGCCTGGTTCAGGCGCTCGCGGTCTGGCGGAGGGTACGATGCGATCTCCGCCGCGAACCGTTCCCGCAGTCCCTGCTCGCCGTAGGTTGAGGTAATCGCGTGCAGCGGCATCGTCATCACGAGCCGCCGCTGGCCAGCGTCCATGACCTAGAACTAGCACAACGCAATACCACGAGCTGGAGGAGGTCACCTACGTGCTGGCGATTGACGGCTGCTACATCGCGACGGTGGACGACGCCGGGACCGAACACCAGGCCGGTTACCTGGTCCTGCAGGACGACAGGATCGTCGCGACCGGCCCGGGGCCGCTGCCGGCCCGCTACGCGGACGCGACCCGGATCGACGGCTCGGATCTGCTCGCTACTCCGGGTCTGGTCAACGCCCATCACCACCTGTACCAGTGGATCACCCGCGGATACGCCACCGATGACACCTTGTTCGGCTGGCTGAGCACGCTGTACCCGGTCTGGGCGGGCCTCGATGCCGGCCTGGTGCACGCGGCCGCGGCGGCGAACCTAGGCTGGCTGGCCCTGACCGGCTGCAGCACCACCACCGATCACCACTACGTGTTCCCAGCCGGGCACGGTGACCTGCTCGAGGCCGAGATCATGGCGGCCCGGCAGATCGGCCTGCGCTTTCACCCGGGCCGCGGATCGATGAACCTGGGACAGTCAGCGGGCGGACTGCCGCCGGACTCGGTGATCGAAGAGCACGACGACATCCTGGCCGCCACGCAGGCGGCGATCGACCGCTGGCATGACCCGTCGCCTGGTGCGATGACCCGGATCGCGGTCGCGCCCTGCTCGCCTTTCTCGGTCACCGCCGAGCTCATGCGGGACAGCGCCGAGCTAGCTCGGCGGGCCGGCGTGCGGCTGCACACCCACCTCGCGGAAACCCTCGACGAGGAAGAGTTCTGCCGGGGCACCTACGGCCGGACCCCGGCGCAGTACGCCGAGGATCTCGGCTGGCTCGGACCTGACGTGTGGCTGGCCCATTGCGTGCACCTGTCCGCTGAGGCCATCGCCCGGTTCGCGGCCACCGGTACCGGCGTGGCGCACTGCCCGACCTCGAACGGCCGCCTCGGCTCCGGCATCGCGCCGGTGCGGGCGCTGCTTCAGGCCGGCGTCCCGGTGGGCCTTGGCGTCGACGGCGCGGCCTCCAACGAATCAGGCCGGATGATCGACGAGCTGCACCAGGCGCTGCTGGCCGCCCGGTTCAGGGACGGCCCGCTGGCGTTGTCAGCCCGGGCGTCCCTGCAGATGGCGACGATGGCGGGAGCCCGCTGCCTGGGCCGCGAGAACGAGCTGGGATCACTGGAGCCGGGCAAGCTCGCCGACGTGGCGCTCTGGCGGACCGGCGGCCTGGCCGGGTCGGGCATCGCCGACCCGCTGTGCACGCTGGTCTTCGGCGCCCCGGCCCTGGACCGGCTCTGGGTGGCTGGCCGCCCGGTGGTCAGTGACGGGAAGCTGGTGACCGCCGACGCCGCTGAACTGGCGGCCGGGGCCGCCGCCGCGAGCGCGCGGATAGCCGGGCACGTCCGCGCTGGGGGCTGACGATGGACCTGCCCGGCATCACCGAGGTCGCGGCCGCCCGGCTGGGGTCCTGGCGCCCCGGTGACGCCTGGCTGGCCGGAGGGACCTGGCTGTTCTCTGAGCCCCAGCCGGCCCTGACCCGGCTGCTCGACCTGCGGGCCTTCGGCTGGCCCGCCCTGCGGGTGAGCCAGGCCGGACTCGAGATCGCCGCCACCTGCACGCTGGCCGAGCTCGCCCGGCTGCAGGTGCCGCAGTGGCGGGCCGCCCCGCTGATCGGCCAGTGCTGCGCCGCGCTGCTCGGCTCGTTCAAGGTCTGGAACGAGGCCACCGTCGGCGGGAACCTCTGCCTGGCACTGCCCGCCGGGCCGATGATCTCGCTCACCGCGGCGCTGGAAGGGCAGTGCGTTATCTGGAGCCCCGACGGGGCACCGCGCCGCGTTCCGGTCGCCGATTTCGTGACCGGGCCCGGTCGGTGCGTCCTGCGGCCAGGTGAGCTGCTGCGGTCGGTGCAGCTGCCCGCCACCGCGCTGAACGGCACGACTGCATTCCGGCAGCTCTCGCTGTCACCGGTGGGCCGCTCGGCGGCGCTGGTCATCGGCCGCCGGTCGGCCGCCGGCACGCTGGTGCTCACGGTGACCGCCGCGACCACGCGGCCGGTCCAGCTCCGCTTCGCCACCACCCCTGCTCCGGACCAGCTGCAGGCGTCCCTGGCCGCCGCCGCGCCGCCGTATTACGACGACGTGCACGGCTCCCCGGCCTGGCGGGAGGCCATCACCGGGTACCTGGCCCGGGAAGTGCTCGACGAGCTGACGCCGGCGTGATCATCAACGGCGTTCCTGCCTCCGGACCGCCCGGTCCCGGCCAGTGCCTGCGCACCTACCTGCGTCAGCAAGGCTGGTTCGGGGTGAAGAAGGGCTGCGACGCGGGCGATTGCGGAGCCTGCACCGTGCACGTCGACGGCGTGCCGGTGCACAGCTGCATCTACCCCGCGGTACGGGCGGCCGACCAGCCGGTAACCACGATCGAGGGACTCGCACCGGGCGACGGTGAGCTGCACCCGGTCCAGCAGGCGTTCCTGGACGCTCAGGGTTTCCAGTGCGGTTTCTGCACCGCCGGGATGATCATGACGGTGGCCGCCCTGGACGATTCGGGGCGCGCCGAACCCGGCCGGGCACTGAAGGGCAACTTGTGCCGTTGCACCGGCTACCAGTCGGTAGCCCGCGCCCTGGCCTGCGTACCATCCACGGCACCGCAGGCCGCGGGGCCGGCTCAGGAACCGGTCGGCGCCAGCGTGCCCGCCCCGGCTGGCCGCCGGGTGGTCACCGGCCGCGAGCCGTTCACCCTGGACCTGACGCTGCCCGGGCTGGCTCATCTGTCGCTGGTCCGCTCGCCGCACGCGCACGCCGAGATCGAGTCGGTCGATGCCAGCGCCGCGCTGGCCGTACCGGGCGTGCTCGCCGTGTTCACCTATACCGATGCCCCCGACGTCAGGTACTCCACCGCCCGGCACGAGAAGACGCAGGACGATCCGCGCGACACCAGGCTGTTCGACCGGGTGGTCCGTTTCACCGGCCAGCGCGTCGCCGCCGTAGCCGGCCAGACGCCGGCCGCGGCGCAGGCCGGCGCCGCCCTGGTGAAGGTCGCCTACCGGGTACTGCCCGCGGTCTTGGACCCCGACGAGGCCATGACCGCGGGCGCTCCGCTGCTGCACGGGGATAAGAGCACGGCGGATGGGATCGCCCGCCCGGGGCGCAATGTCGCGGCCGAGGTGCACAGCGACATCGGCGACGTGGCCGCTGGCCTGGCCAGTGCGGCGGCGGTGGTCAGCGAGAGCTTCGGCATCCACCGGATTCAGCACGCGCACCTGGAGACGCACGCCACCATCGGCTGGCTCGAGGGCGGCCGGCTGATGCTGCGCAGCAGCACCCAGACCCCGTTCCTGACCAGGGACGCGGTCAGCAGGCTCTTCGGCCTGCCGCCCGGCCAGGTGCGCGTCCAGGCCGTCCGGGTCGGCGGCGGGTTCGGCGGCAAGCAGGAAATGCTGACCGAGGACGTGGTGGCGCTGGCCGTGCTGCGCCTGCGGCGGCCCGTGCAGCTGGAATTCACCCGCGAGGAACAGTTCGCCGCCGCCACCACCCGCCATCCCATGCGGATCGCTGTCCAGGCCGGGGCCGCCGCCGACGGCACGCTGACCGCGCTGACCATTCAGACGGTGGCGAACACCGGCGCGTACGGGAACCACAGCGGCGGTGTGCTGATGCACAGCTGCGGTGAGGCCCTGGCCCTGTACCGCTGCCCGAACAAGAAGGTGGACGGCTGGTCGGTGTACACCAACACCGTGCCCGCCGGGGCGCTTCGCGGTTACGGGCTGTCCCAGTCGGCTTTCGCCGTGGAGTCCGCGCTGGACGAGCTGGCCAGGAAGCTGGGCCTAGACCCGGCCGAGTTCCGCCGCCGCAACGTCGTCAGGCCCGGTGACCCGCTGATCTCGGTCAGCGGGGAGCCGGAAGATGTCCAGATCGCCAGCTACGGGCTGCCCGAGTGCCTGGACCTGGTGGCGGACGCGCTGGCCAGCGGCCGCGGCGAGGCACCGCCAGCCGGACCCGGCTGGCTGACCGGCACCGGGATGGCGGTGACGATGCTCGACACCGCGCCGCCGGGCGGCCACTACTCCCATGCCCGTATCGCGATGAGGCCCGGCGGCGGCTACACGCTCTGGGTGGGGACGCCGGAGTTCGGCAACGGTACCTCCACTGTGCACCGGCAGCTGGCCGCCCAGGCGCTGGGCGCCGGGGTGGACCAGATCGAGCTGCGGCAGTCCGACACCGACCTGGTCCGGCACGATACCGGCGCCTACGGTTCGACCGGCACGGTGGTGGCGGGCCTGGCCACCCTGCGCGCCGCGCAGAAACTGGCGGACCTGCGCGCCGCGCGGCCTTTCGCCGGCGAGCGCGCCGCAGACCCGGCGCAAGCGGAACCGCTGCTGGAAGCCGAGGCGACCAGCGACGGCACGCCCAGGTCGGTCTCGTTCAACGTCCAGGGTTTCCGGGTGGCCGTCCGGCCCGCGACCGGGGAGATCCGGATCCTGCAGAGCGTCCAGGCGGCTGACGCGGGCACCGTGATCAACCCCGGGCAGTGCCGGGGCCAGGTCGAGGGGGGCGTAGCGCAGGCGCTGGGCGCCGCGCTGTACGAGCACCTGGACATCGACGCGGCGGGGCGGGTCAGCACCCGCACCTTCCGTCAGTACCACCTGCCGCAGTTCGCTGACGTTCCGCGGACCGAGGTGCACTTCGCCCTCTCCCGCGACCCGCTGGGACCGCTCGGCGCCAAGCCGATGAGCGAGGCGCCGTTCAACCCGGTCGCCCCGGCCCTGGCGAACGCGGTCCGGGACGCCACCGGGCGCCGGCTGACCGATCTGCCTTTCACCCGCGATCGGGTCTTCGCCGAACTGAATAAGAAACCCGGTCTCAAGCTATAACCTGCCGGATCTCTTCCGGTAACCCCCGCGCGGCCATCAGCGCGGGCCGTCACCGCGGCCGCTTCAGACCGGTGCGGCCTGAGTCTGGTCGGCGGGCTCAGGCAGCAGCGGGAGCGTGATCAAGAAGCGCGTCTGCCCGGGCTTACTGGTCACGGTGATGCAGCCGCCGTGCGCGACGACGACGGCGTCGACGATGGCCAGCCCGAGACCGGTGCTCTTGCCCGCGGCGTTGGCGTCACGGGCCCGGGAGGTGTCAGCCCGGGTGAACCGCTCGAACAGTTCAGGTAGCAGCTCCGGCGGGATGCCGGGACCGTCGTCGGTGACGCTCAGCTCGACCCGAGATCCTTGGGGCGGGGCACCGCGCTGCAGCGCGGCGGCCCCCTCCGCGCGCTCCCGTTCCCGCACGGTCGGCGGATCTACGGTGAGGGCGACGCTGACGGTCGAGCCGGGCGGAGTGTGCTTGCCCGCGTTGCTCAGCAGGTTGGCCATCACCTGATGCAGCCGGTGCTGGTCACCTTGCACCAGGACCGGCTCGTCGGGCAGGTCCAGCCGCCAGCGGTGGTCGACCCGCGCGACCCGCGCATCGCTGATCGTCTCGATCACCAGCCGGGACAGGTCCACCGGCTGCTGCTCCAGCGGACGCCCGGCGTCCAGCCTGGCCAGCAGGAGCAGGTCATCGACCAGGATGCTCATCCGGGCCGACTCGGACTGCACCCGGGTCAGCGCGTGCGTCACATCTTCGGGCACCGGCCCCGGGTGCCGCAGGGCAAGTTCGGCGTAGCCGCGGATCGCGGACAGCGGAGTGCGCAGCTCGTGGCTGGCGTCGGCCGCGAACCTGCGCAGCCGGGCCTCACTTTCTGCCCGGCGGCCCAGCGCCCGCTCGACGTGGAACAGCATCCGGTTGAACGCGGCCCCGACTCGTCCGACCTCAGTCCGGGGGTCGTTGTCGGGCACGCCCGCGGGCAGCGTCACCTCACCGGAATCCAGCGGCAGCTCCGTCACCTTGGTGGCGGTGGCGGCGACCCGGCGCAGCGGCCGCAGCGAGAGCTCCACGATCCCGGTACCCATCACCAGGGCCAGCAGCAGGACGCCGGCGAAGACCGCGTGCTCCGTGTTCTCGACGTGATGCAGCGTGTTATCGACCGTGGTCAGCGGCAGCCCCGTGATCAGCGCGGTGCCGGGCTCGGGACCAGTGACGTTGGTGAGCAGGTAGGCGCCGCCGAGCGAGGCTAGCGGCCGGATATAGGTCGGCGCGGACGACGGCGCCGGGGGCGGCGTCGCCGCGCCGGAGGTAATGTCGGAGATGGCAGGAGGGGACCCGGAGGGGTCCGGCAGCTTCGCTAGCATGGTCTTGTCCGCGGCGGAAAGGTTACACGTCGTGCGCACGGCGGTCTTGTACTCGACCGTGGGCCCGGTCAGCAAGACTTCGAACGTGCCGGGCGGCTGCCCGTCCCCGCTGCACTGGGCGTAATCCGGAGTAGCCAGGTAGCCGGCGGTCTGCCCAGCTGGGGGCGGCCCGGAGGGGTCCGGGTCCGGGGCATCCATGGAGGAGTGCTGGACACACTGGTACCAGGCGCTGGTCGCGGTCTGCAGCTCCTGGTTCAGTGAGGACATCAGCGACCGGTTGAGGGAGTTGTCGGTGACCACGCTGACCGCGGCGCTCGCCACCGCGATCAGCACGACGAGCCCGATGATGAGCCGGCCGCTGATGGTGCGGAACGACAGCAGGGACGCCAGCCACGCCAGCCTGCCTGGCCGGTGCGCCTGGCCGGCCGGCCTCGGCCTGGCCGGCTTCGTCCCGTCCGGCCCGGATCCGTGCGCCATCAGCCAGCTGGCTTCAGCACGTAACCGACGCCGCGGACAGTGTGGATCAACGGCACCCGGCCGGCGTCGATCTTCTTGCGCAGGTAGCTGATGTAGAGCTCGACCACGTGCGCCTGACCGCCGAAGTCGTAGTTCCACACCCGGTCCAGGATCTGCGCCTTCGACAGCACCCGCCTGGGGTTGCGCATGAGAAACCTGAGCAGCTCGAACTCGGTCGCGGTCAGGTCGATCAGCTCGCCGTCCCGGCGGACCTCGCGCGCGTCCTCGTCCATGGTCAGATCGCCGACCGCCAGCGAGCCCTCGGTGCGCGCGGCGCGGGTCAGGTTGGCGCGCCGCAGCAGCCCGCGCAGCCTGGCCAGGACCTCCTCCAGGCTGAATGGCTTGGTCACGTAGTCATCACCCCCCGCGGTGATGCCCGCCACCCGGTCCTCCACCGCGTCCCTGGCGGTCAGGAAAAGCACGCACACCTGTGGTACCTCAGCCCGCAGGCGGCGCATGACCTCGATGCCGTTGAAATCCGGGAGCATGATGTCGAGCACCACCGCGTCGGGATGGAACTCGCGTGCGGTCCGGACCGCGTCGGCACCGCTGCCCGCGGTGCGGACATTCCAGCCTTCGTAGCGCAGCACGCTCGCCAGCAATTCGGCCAGGCTGGGCTCATCGTCGACGACGAGCACCCGCACGGGCGTACCGTCCGCCCGCTGGATGCCGGCGTTGCGGGCACTCGCCGCCGCGCTGCTCGTCGCATTGGCCCCCGGGTCGCTCGTCACGCCGTTGGCCGGTGCTGTGACCTGGCTGTCGTTCTCCATCGTCCTCAGGCTCGCTTGTTCTCGGGGAGCCATCCACCTCTTGACCGGCTCTGTACCTAGTATGCCCACGCCGGGGTGACGACTTTCCGCCTAGGTTCCCAGCTCACGCCACCAACGTCTGGGGCCGGTCAGATTTGGCTATGAATTAGCTCTGAAGAAGCCGGGCGAGCTTGGATTGTGAGGCCGACGGCTTCGCGCCGGCCTCGCGGAGCGCCCGGCCAACCGCCTCGAGCAGGCTGGAGGCGGCCTCAGGCGGGCCGGAGATGACCTCGACCTCGATCTCGCGCCACCGGACGGGTTCCTCGCCCGGTTCACCAAACCGGGTGGCCGTCACCCGGTCGTCGGCGATTTCCACCAGCGCGTCGCCCGCCGTTCCCGCCACTGTCACCACGGTCCGTTCGGTGTCGAGAATGGCGATGGGACGCAGTGGCGCGCCTGCGGTGATGTCCTCGAGCTGGGTGGCCAGCCGCGACGGGACAGACCCGGCGGTGCCCTCGTCGAGCGGCGCGTGCCGCTCCTGCCTGGTGTCCTTGCGTACCGGCAGCTTGAGATGCCAGCCTTCGTCGGTGCCCCCGACCCGCCGCCTGAGCGTGATCCGGTTACGGTGCAGGTCGAGCTGCTCGGTATCGAAGTAGGTGGCGCTGAGGTAGTACCGCTTCGGCTCCGGCCGCGAGGGTCCCCGCCGGATCCCAGGCCCAGCCAGCGCGCCGAACCCGGGCAGCACGAACCTGTCATCGGCGTCGTACTTCTGCTCGATTTCCAGGTGATCGCCAGGGCCGCTCGTCACGTACCTAAGGCTACGCGTGATAGACCGCGAATTTCATGCTGGGCCGCTCGATCACCAGCCCGCCGCGACCCGGGACGGGGGGCGCCGCCGGTGATCGCGGCCAAGCGTCAACGCGCAGCCCGGCTACGCCAGGCTGGCCCGCCTGGTCCCAGGCCCTGACCTGCGCCGCGAGCCCGGCCGCCAGCTCCGGTGCGTGCGGGCCGAACCCGGTTACCGCCAGCGTGGGCGGGCTGGGCGACTTTCCCGCCTCCGATCCCGGTGACCCGGCGGGCGCGGCACTGGTGAGCATCGCGATACCACCGGAATCGAGGATCCCCGCCGTCATCCGCAACCCGCGGCGGCGGACCGGCGCGTGCTGGAGCCGGACGACGGCCCGCGAACGTGCTGGCCGCTCTTCTGCGACCGTGCACGAACGGAGATCTCCGGCGGCTAGCCACAAACCGAGCCCCCAGATCACCGGCCCGGCTCCGGCGCGGACCCCGGTCGCAAGCTCCACGGACGGCCCGGCCAGCTGGGCGGCGAGCGCCTCGGCGTCGACGTCCTTCCCGTCGGCCAGCGTGAGCCCGTCCGGCAGCATGACCGACAGCCCGGGCTGCGCCCAGACGGTCCGTTCGGGGCCGGCCAGCGAGCCGCGCATCCGCATGAACCCGCAGGGCACCAGCGACATGCTGGCCCAGTGCCCGTCGCCGGCTCGCTCGAACGCCACCGACAGCTGGGTCCCGCGCACATCGAACGGCACGACGATCCGGCCGCCCGGCCCGGTCTGGTCCAGCCACGGCGCGGCCAGGTCGCTCACGCCGACGGTGGCGATCACGCGGTCATACGGCGCGGCTGGCGGGTAGCCCTCCGCGCCGTCCGCGGCCACGACGGTCACGTCCGGGTACCCGGCGCTGCGGAGGTGATCGCCGGCCAGGGCGGCCAGGCCGGCGTCGATGTCGACGCTGACCACGGCGCCCGACGGTCCCACGATGTGCTGCATCAGCGCCGCGTTATAACCGGTCCCGGCCCCGATCTCGAGCACCCGCAGGCCGGGGGCCAGGGCGAGCTGGTCCAGCATGATCGCCATGATGGCGGGCTGGGACGAGGAGCTGACCGGCAGCCCGCCGGCGTCGCGCTTCGTCACGATGGCGTCATCGCGGTACGCGGACTCCGGCGCCAGCTGCGGCAGGAACAGGTGCCGCGGCACGTCCCGCAGCGCCGCGGCGATCGCCTCACCGCGGATGCCGGTCGTGCTGATCACCCGCGCCGCGAGGCGTTCCCGCATCCGCCCCAGGGCGGCCTCGTCGCCCACGGCTAGCCCTCGGAGGTCCCGGTCACCGCTGGCTTACCCGATGGCCTGGGTGTCCTCGGTCCTGGCGGCCTCCTCGCCCCTGACCGTCTGCACCGGGCCGGTCTCGGCGGGACCGCCCCTGGTCGGCACGGTCCGGGCGGGCGGGGTCCGGGTGGGCAGGGTCCTGGTGGGCAGGGAGTCGGCGGGCGCCCTGTCGGCGGGCACCGTCTCGGCGGGTCCGGTCTCGGCGGCCGGCTCGACGGTCCTGATCCCGGCCGGCACGGACAAGATCCGGCCGAGGGCCACGGCCGCGACGAACACGATGACGACTCCGAGCGCGGAGAAGAAGCCGAGCTGCTCCATCGTCCGCATGTACACGGTGGTGGCGGCCGGCGAGCCACCCAGGGTGACGTGGTTATTCCACAGCGGGCTGAGGATGGTGCCAAGACTGAACCAGGCCCCGGCCGCCGCGGCCAGCAGCCCGCCGAGCAGCGCGGTGTGCCTGCCGGTGGCGATCATCAGGAAGAATCCGCCGAGGAACACCGCCGCGCCGGGCAGCAGTTCCAGCCACAGCCGGGCCGTGTTATAGGTCCAGGCGGTGTCCGGCGTATAGGCGTAGTGGAAATAAGGTCCCACGAAGGGGATGACGGCTCCCCATAGTCCGAGCAGGATCAGCAGGAACCCGCTGAATGCCCCTCTACTGCGCCGCATCTGCAGCATTCCAGCCATGCGTATCACATCCTGGGATGAGTCGCGATTTTTGATTATGCAGGTCGAACCGTCATCGGCCACTACCCCGACGGGGACGCTGTATTCCGCGACCGCGGGGGTATCGTTCGCGACGTGGATACCAGGCGCCTCGTGCCCCGCACCGATCTGCTGCTGACTGATCCCCGGCTGGCCGCCGCCGAGCGCAGGCTGGGCCGCACGCTGGTCAAGGCGGCGGTGGGCCGAGCGCAGCAGCGGGCCAGGGACGGGCAGATCACGCCGGACGAGGTCGCGGACGCGGCCGTGGCCGAGCTTCCGGCCCACGCGGCCGCGCTGACCCCGGTGATCAACGGGACCGGCGTGCTCGTGCATACCAACCTGGGCCGGGCACCGCTGTCCGCCGCCGCGATCGAGGCGCTGGGCACCGCGGCCGGCACTACCGATGTGGAACTCGACCTGACCACCGGCGGGCGAGGGCGGCGAGGGCGGCCGGGCTGCCGCCAAGGTGGGTGGCGGGGTAGGTGAGCTCG
>JALYVS010000323.1 GCA_030853115.1 Actinomycetota bacterium | reverse complement strand
GTCCTGGGCCAGGTGGTATCCGGTGAGGACGGCCGCGTGGCGGCGGGCCTGCATCAGGTCCAGGTCGGCGACCGCGGCCACGGCGGGCAGTTCCGCCGGGTCGCCGGCGCTGACGGCGCGGAACCCGAACGCCAGCGTCTGCCCGGTCACGGCCACCGGCCTGGAGCGGTCCAGCGGCAGGTACACGATGGCCGTCGTCAACGGCACCGCCCGGCCGCCGGCGACAGCTGTCCAGGCGGTGAAGGCCGCCAGCCTGGCGGCGGGCCTGCGGTAGAGCTGCTGCCCGGTCCGGTAGGGGTCATCAGGCCAGGGCAGGTTCGTCCAGGTGCGCATCACGCGCCGCTGCGGGCGGCGGTGAGGATGCTGGCCCCGAGGTACTTGGCGTAGTGGCTGGCCTTGTAGGGGTAGCGGTCCCAGATCGCGGTGACGGGTTCCTCCAGCAGGTTGCCGAGTGGCAGGAACAGGTCGGGCCGGTCATAGACCGGCCAGGCCTGCGCGCTGCCGTCCGGCTCGATCACGATCATGTGCCCCTGGGTCTCGGCTGTCCACGGGGTCATCCGCACCGCCGGGCGCCAGTCGTGGATGGCGCGCAGCTCGGTCAGCCGTCCGAACGCGTCGCGTGCCTCCTCGGCCGTGATGAACTCCCGTTCGGCCAGGCCGAGCGCGTTGCCCTTGCGCAGCGGGAGGATCAGCTTGAGCTTGCCCGCGTCCAGGACGTCGGCGATCTGGTACAGGTAGGGCAGGCCGGGGAGGGTGGAGCGGAGCACGACCGCCGACAGCGAGATCGGCAGCCCGCTCTGCTGAAAGGCGCGGACGCCGGCCATGACCTTGTCGTAGTCACCGCGGACCCGGGAGAACGTGGACCGCGGCCCGTCGAAGCCGATGTTGACGAAGGCGACCTTGCCCGCCAGCTTGGGTGCCATGGCCAGTCCGCGGGTGGCGTTGGTCGGCAGGCCGAGGATGAACCTGGAGTACATGTCGGTGATCTCGGGCAGGTCGCGGCGCAGCAGCGGCTCCCCGCCGGACAGGAACACCCGCTGCACGCCCGCGAGGTTGCCGCGGATGGTGTCGAGCTGGGCCAGGGTCGGGTCGCCCATGTGGAGCGTCTCGGAGCAGAACACGCAGCCGAAGTCGCATCGCTTGGTGACCTGCAAGATCACCGACAGCGGCGCGGTGGCGGCCCCGGCCAGCGCCGCGGCATCGGTTTGGCCGCTGAGCGCGAAGTGATGGCCTGCGGTAAAGGCCACGGGTCCGCCGCCAGCCGGGCGCGGGCCCTGGGCGGGGACTTCCGGCACCGGCAGCAGGGTCAGGCCGGGGCCGGCGGATGGCGAACTGGTCATGAGTTCCTGCCTTCATCGGAGCAGACGCGGCGACAGCGGTCGCCCGCTCCCAGGATCGCCGCTGGCCGTACCTGCTTCACTCCCCGTGCCGGGAAGATCTGATTCCCGCCCTGCCGCGACCCTGACGTGCGAGGACAGCGCCGGATAAGCAGATCCGTTCCCGCCGCGCGACGGGGTCAGGGCGCCTGGGCGCGGCCGGCGCCGGGACCCGCGTTACCGGCGTGCCCGTGTTCTCCCGCAGTGGCCGCGGTCGAGGGCGGCGGCGCAGGCGGCGTTCCCCGGGACGGACAGGACCGAGCTTGCATAGGTTCGGGCAAGCGCGGATAGGGCCGCCCCCATGGGAACCACAGGTTCCCATGGGCGGGTACTGACCGGGCTGCTGGCCCGGTGACATGCTCAGGCACCCTTAGCACAGGCTCCGCTGGACCAACGAGCAGCGGCCTGCCCAGACGGGCAGACGCTAGGCACGTGACCGGCGCTGAGGCGGACCGGACCGGCCAGCGACGCAGTAGACAAGAGGGAGCAACGTGGCAGCAGGAAGCGGAGACTGGCCGGGCACGGCCGGTTCCGGCGAGAAACCGCGGACGAACGCGTTCGATTCGTCAGTCGCGCACCCGGCCCGGGTCTGGGACTACTGGCTCGGCGGCAAGAACCACTACGCCGCCGACCGCGCCGCCGGCGACCACGTGCTCCAGGCCGCGCCCGTCGTCAGGGAAGTCGCCAGGGCTGACCGCGCGTTCCTGGCCAGCGCGGTGCACCACCTGGTGGCCAACCTTGGCATCCGGCAGTTCCTCGACATCGGCACCGGCCTGCCCGCCGCCGGCAGCACCCACGAGGTCGCCCAGCGAGCGGCACCGGAAACACGGGTCGTGTATGTCGACAACGATCCCGTTGTGCTGGCCCACGCGCGGGCGCTGCTCATCAGCGGCCCGGAAGGCGCTACCGCCTACATCGACGCCGACGCCCGCGACACCGGCAAGGTCCTCGCCCAGGCCGCACAGACCCTGGACTTCACCCGGCCGGTCGCGGTCATGCTGCTCGGCATCTTGCTGTTCATCCCCGACGCCGACGACCCGTGGGCGGTCACCGCCGAGCTGATGGACGCGGTCCCGGCCGGCAGCTACCTGGCGGTCTCGCACGGGGCCAGCGACATCCGGGCCGGGCAGGTCGCTACGGCAGGCAGCCGCTACAACGAGCACTCAGCCGTCCCCATGCGGCTGCGGACACGCGAAGAGTTCACCCGGTTTTTCGGCGGCCTCGAACTCGCCGTCCCCGGCGTGGTCCCGGTCAGCCACTGGCATCCCGGCCCGCCGCCAGGCACCCGCAAGAAAGCGGCCTTGCCCGCCTACGCCGCCCTCGGCCGCAAGCCCGCGCAGCCCCCTGGGGACGGCGCGGGGGAATAGCCGGCTGACCTGGACCCCCTTGAACGTCCTGTTGCCCCCAGACAGGCTGAGATCGCTTAAGGCCCGGGAGAGCCCGACACACCATGGACAAGCCAGCATCCAGCGGCCCTCACGACCCGCATGTGATCACGCCCGGCTGCCCGGTCGACTGCCTGGGAGCCGTCCTGTCCAGGGCGACCTTCAATCCGCTGGCCCGCGCCTACGACGCGCCCTTTGACCCGCCGGAGACTGTCGGTGACGTCCTCCGACTGCACAGGCAGGGCCAGCTGGGAAAGATCAGCGGGCTCGGGCGGCGGCGCATCGGCGAGATCGAGGTCGGGCTCGTGTTCGCCGGACTCAGCAGCGAGCACGGCGCGTCCGCGTAACCCCGTGTCGCAGCCGGGGCGGGACCCGACCGGGCTGCTGGCCACGTCAGCCGGCGGATTCCAGAGCAGCGAACGTCCGGCGGGGCCGCGCCCGCTGAGCGTCCCAGCTGAGGCAGCAGTATCTCAGCATGCCGGCCGCCGGCCTCTTCTGCCCTCGGTAACCGTGCGCCTGCCTGCCGGCTAGCCCGGACAACCGGTCCCTGGCCCGAGGCGGGCATGGAAACACGTTCTGTTCCTCCGGCAAGGTTTCCCCAGCTCATCGGGCCGGCCGTGCCGGGAACCACACGTTCCCGGCACGGGGAGTGATCTACCGGTAACCACGCTGGCAGGGTGGAAGCCTAGCCAGACCCCCGCTCGCCTGACCTCGGCCCCGAGGACGTGACCAGATGACACCCCCGTCACTGCCCGAAGCGACCCGATGCGCCGCGCCGCCGCTACGGACCGCCGCTCACTGCCCGGTGGTGCCTGCACGCCGGGAGCAAGCCGCCTCCGTACGCGAGGCCGGGTGCCTGCCATGACCATCCCGGCGGGACAGCAGGCCGAGGGGCCGAGCATCGCCCGCGTCTACGACTATCTCCTGGGCGGGTCGCACAACTTCCCTGCCGACCAGGAAGCGGCCGGGGAGTTCCTGGCCCGCTGGCCCGACGCCCGGGAGACGATGCGCGCGAACCGGGCGTTCCTGGGCCGCGCGGTCCGCTACCTCGCCGGCCAGGCGGGCATCCGCCAGTTCCTGGACATCGGCTCGGGCATCCCCACCATGGGCAACGTCCACGAGATCGCCCAGCAGGCCGCCCCGGACGCCCGCGTCGCCTACGTCGACAACGAAGAGGTCGCCGTCCTGCACAGCCGCGCGATCCTGGCCCGCAACCAGAACGCGACCGCCATCCAGGCCGACCTGCGCCGCCCCGCGGAAATCCTCGGCAGCCCGCCGCTGCGCGACCTGCTGGACCTGTCCCGCCCGGTCGCGCTGCTGCTCGTGGCGGTGCTGCACTTCTTCCCCGACTCCGACGAGCCCGCTGCCCTGGTCGCCGAGCTGCGCGAGGCACTCGCGCCCGGCAGCTTCGTGGTGATCAGCCACGGCACCACCGACGGCCAGCCCCCCCGCGTCACCGAGGCGATGAGCCACTACAACCAGACCACCGCCCCGTTCCAGCCGCGCAGCCACGCCGAGGTCATGGCGTTCTTCGGCAGTCTTGAGATGATCGGCCCCGGCCTGGTGCCCGTCCCGCAATGGCGGCCTGATCCGCAGGAAACCGGCGACCCTCCCCGGCGCATCGCCGCCTACGGCGGCGTGGGGCGCAGGCAATGACCCGCCGCAGCCGCCATCGCATCCGCCGCCGAGATGACCCGATGCCGCCGGCAGGCCGCCTCCGTCACAGCCTGACGACGAGCCAGCCCCGCCGGTCACCGGGTAACCCACCGCGAGTCCGAGGAGCAGCGAATGCCGTTGACAGCCACCCCTGAGCAGTCCGTATCCTGGCCCCCCGGCCGCGACTTGACCGAGCCCCGGCGCGCCCGCGAGCAGGCCCGCAAAGCGCTCTTCGGCTGGGGCCTCGGCGAGCACGCCGAGATCGTCGAGCTGATCATCGACGAGCTGGTCGCCAACGCCATCTGCCACGGAACGGGGCCGGTCAGGACCCGCATCTCCTACAGCAGCGGCCGGCTGCTGATGGAAGTCCACGATGACGGCCCAGGCCGGCCCGTCCGGCGCGAAGCAGCCGCAGACGACGAATCCGGGCGCGGGCTGGCCGTGATCGACGCCCTGCTCGACCTGTACGGCGGAAGACTCTGCGTCGAGGATGACGCTGACGGAGACGGCAAGACGGTCTGCGTCTGGATATACCTGGCGGAGCGGCAGTGAACTGCACCCCGGACCCGCGCCGTGCCGGCAAGGCCGCCGATGAGCCGGGGGCGCAGCATGCCTGACCGCTTCCACCAGCGCCAACGGCGCCCGCTTATCCCCTGCCGGCTGGGCGTACGCCGCTGGCTTCTGACGGACGCGGCTGTACCGATCACCCGCGCCGCGTGCCCTGGCTGATCGGGTCTGGCCAGAGCCCCGACGTGTGCGTCGCCGCCGCGTTCCTGGCAGGTGAGTCCTACCGGTGCGTGACGGTCGGCTGATCCCTCCGTACGGGTGACCTGGTACCAGTGCCCGGGTTGTTGCGGGAAAAGAAACTTATCCATAAGGATGTGGTTGAGTACTGAGACCGCAGCCCCGCGCTGAGCCGGAGGGCGACATAGCAAAGCACGCGGCAGCGCCGGGAGGTGCCACTGAGACGGTCGCGAGGACGTCGTTTCGGGAGGTCTTCGCGGTGGCCGAATTCCGCGCCTTGTGGACGGCGCAGCTTCTGTCAGTGGCCGGCGACCAGCTGGCACGTGTTGCGCTGACCGTCCTGGTCTATGACCGTACCCGGTCGGCCCTGCTCGCGGCGATCACGTACGTGGCCAGCATCGTGCCGACTTTCGTCGGCGGCGTGACGCTCGGATGGCTTGCCGACCGGTACCCGCGCCGGGCCGTGATGATCGTTTGCGTCCTCATCCAGGCCATGCTCGTCGTGGTCATGGCCATCCCGGGCCTCCCGCTGGCCGTTCTGGTCGTGCTGCTGATCATGGTGACTCTCGCCGAAGCGCCCTTCAGCTCAGCGCGTGCGGCCATCATCCCCGATGTGCTGGCCGGCGACCGGTACGTCATGGGGACCGCGGTCACCGTCACCACCTACCAGTTCGCGCAGATCATCGGCTTCGCTGCTGGCGGCGCGGTGGTCAGTTTCGCCGGGACGCGCACGTCGCTGCTGATCGACGCCGCTACCTTCGGCGGATCAGCCCTCATCATCCGCGCCTGGGTCAGCCGGCGCGTGCCCGCCGGCCAGGACCAGCGCAAGCCTTCGCCAGCAGCTGGCATCATGGCGGCCACGCGGCTGATCCTGGTTCGCCCGGCGCTCCGCACGCCGCTGCTGTTCGGCCTGCTGGCCGCGTTCTACAACGTCCCCGAGGGGGTCGCTGCCCCGCTCGCCCGCAGCCTGGGAGGCGGCGCTGCCACCGTCGGCGTCATCCTGGCCGCCAACTCCCTGGGGCAATCAGCCGGGGCTGTCGTGTTCGGCCGGCTGGTCACCCCGCCCGCGCGGCTGCGCCTCATGGGCCCGCTGGCCGTCTCAGCCTGCGCGATTCTCGTGGTGTTCGGGTGGAAACCGGGCCTTCTCGCCTCGCTGCTGATCCTGGTCGCCTCCGGGTTGTGCGCCGCTTACCAGCTGGCTGCGAATGCCGCGTTCGTGACCGCGGCGCCGCAAGAACAGCGCAGCCAGCTATTCGGCCTGGCCCAGGGTGCCATGAGCCTGGGCCAGGGCATGGTGATGATCGGAGCCGGAGCCGTAGCCGAACATCGGTCCGCGGAACAGGCAATAGCGGTTTGCGGTGCGGCCGGCGCTCTCGTAGGGCTGGCCGTCGCCCTTAGCGCAGCCCGGATCCCGCTGACTGGCGGGCACCGCCGTCACGCCTTACATCAGGTCCACTTGTCGTCGCGCATGGCCGGGCTCCTTCCTGGCTGGTGCGGCCGGGTGCCGCGGGGGGTCAGGTCCACTTGTCGTCGCGCATGGCCGGGCTCCTTCCTGGCTGGTGCGGGCGGGGATGGCGAGACGGAAGAGCCTTTAGGGGCGCAGGCCTCACGAATTCGGGGGAAAGATCTTGATACGCCCTAGACAGACCGGGTAGTTTCTCTAAGTACATGTTTAGATCTTTCGGGTAATCAGAGTAAATTTCCGGCTGAGATCGCAGGTCAGACGGACCTTCCCCTGGGGCGGCCGCATCGATCGGGTGCGGCAGCATCCATTGTGCCCGCAATTTCGTGTAAAAGGTAGTTTGCGCTTATTGCCGGAACTCGACCTTGCCAGCGCGATTTAGTTGCAATTGCTTTTGCAAGTGAGGTCCTATGAGGAGCGGGGCAGCAAGAGGGTATCGTTTATAGCAGTGAGTAGCCGTGCATTCACTGTTTGCGTGCTCCTCGCCCGCGGTGCGGGAGAAC
>JALYVS010000322.1 GCA_030853115.1 Actinomycetota bacterium | reverse complement strand
AACCAACCGGAATCAGGCCGCGAGCGTCCCGTCGGCGACACTGTCCACCACGGGACACCGCAGGTCACAGCCCTGGCTGACGCAAGAGCTCAAGATAACGAAAGGCCTGACCACCGGGGAGATCTCCGCGCACTTCGCGGAGATCTACGGCGCCTCGGTCTCGAAGGAGACCGTCAGCAGGATCACCGACCGGGTGATCGAGGAGATGCAGGCCTGGGCTGCCCGGCCGCTGGACGAGGTCTACGCGGCGGTGTTCATCGACGCGATCGTGGTCAAGGTCCGCGACGGGCAGGTCGCCAACCGGCCCGTTTACGCGGCGATCGGGGTCACCCTGGCCGGGGACAAAGACGTTCTCGGGCTCTGGGCCGGCACCGGCGGGGAGGGCGCCAAGTTCTGGATGAGCGTCCTCACTGACTTGCGCAACCGCGGGATCAAGGACGTGTTCTTCGTCGTCTGCGACGGCCTCAAGGGCCTTCCCGACGTCGTGGCGAACGTCTGGCCGCAGGCCATCGTGCAGACCTGCATCGTGCACCTGATCCGCAACACGTTCCGGCTGACGTCCAAGCGGGACTGGGACGCGATGAAACGCGACGTCAAGCTGATCTACACCGCGGTCAGCGCCGATGCGGCCCGGGCGGCGCTGGATGAGCTGACGGAGAAATGGGGGAAGCGGTACGGGGCCGTGATTCGGCTCTGGGAGAGCGCCTGGGAGCAGTTCATCCCGTTCCTGGACTACGACCTGGAGATCCGCGCGGTCATCTGCTCCACGAACGCGATCGAGTCGCTGAACGCCCGCTACCGGCGGGCGGTCAAGGCCCGGGGGCACTTCCCGACCTGTGAGTATCAGGGGGTGCTGCTCCGGCAGGTGGCCTGACCCGTTCCCCACCTGGCTTCGTGCCTTGTGCTCGATCTGTCGGCCTCCGGGCCGGAGCGGTGCTGACTGGTCTCCGGGCCGGGCAGGCGTGTCCCGATAGGGGCCTTCGCAACTGACACCGTCACAGGTCCGACCGCCCCGCCCGGCCCGGAGCCGGGCTACCCGCCAGCCCAGATAAGGGGAGATGCACAGCCATGACCACAATGCCGAGCAGGCAGAGCCTGCCCACCCGGGTCACGCCAGTGCCCAGGAGGTGATCCTGGGCGTCGATACGCATAAGGATCTTCATGTCGCCGCGGTGCTGACCGGATCCGGCACTCTGACGGCGACCTCAACGTTCCCGTCGACAGCCGATGGCTACCAGCAGCTGCTGGCGTGGGCGCGTGAGCTGGGTCTCCTGGCCGCGGCCGGGGTGGAAGGCACCGGGTCGTGGGGAGCCGGGCTAACCCGGTTCCTGCGCGGCGAGGGCATCACCGTCATCGAAGTGAACCGGCCCGACCGCTCGGCCCGCAGGCGGCGCGGCAAGACTGATGCCATCGACGCCGAGGCGGCCGCCCGCGCCGTGCTCTGCGGGCAGGCTACGGTCATCCCCAAGAGCGCGGACGGCGCAGTGGAGGCTATGCGGTTCTACAAGCTCGCGAAAGACTCTGCGGTGAAATCACGGACCCAGGCCGTTAATCAGCTCAAGGGCGTTATCGTCAACGGCGACCCGCAACTGCGCGAGCAGCTGAGGAATCTGACCACGCACGCTCAGGTGCAGCACTGCGCCGAACTGATCCCTGCTGGCGGCAGCCCTGCTATCACCGCCAGCCACCGCACCTTGCGCCTGCTGGCTGGCCGCATCCAGAACCTTTCCCGGGAGATCCGGGAGCTGGAGAAACTGCTCACCGCCGAGGTCAGCGCGACGGCGCCCGCGCTGCTGGAACTGTTCGGCGTCGCGCAGGACAGCGCCGCGACCCTGCTCATCGCCGCCGGCGACAACCCCGGGCGCCTCACCGGCGAAGCATCATTCGCGGCTTTGTGCGGCGTCAGCCCCATCGAGCACTCCGCAGGCAAGACCCAGCGCCGCCGCCTGAACCGCGGCGGGAACCGGCAGGCCAACGCCGCACTGTTCCGCATCGCGCTCACCCGCTTGCGTGCTGACCCGCGCACTCACGCCTACGTCCAGCGCCGGACTGCCGAAGGCAAGACTAGAAGAGAGATCCTGCGATGCCTGAAACGGTACATCGCCCGGGAGATTTTCAAGATCATATCGGCAGCCCTCACACCCGCAGCGACTTGACAAACATAGGGGCATCGAGCAGGCCGCGATCAAGTGCCTCTACCTGGTGACCCGGTCCCTTGACCCGACCGGGACCGGCAGGACAAAGTGGACGATGCGATGGAAGCCCGCCCTGAACGCGTTCGCCATCACCTTCGCCGACCGCTTCCCGTCGGCTGAGACCTACTAGTTGAAACCGCCGGAAACACCTTTGGCGAGACAGACCCCCCGTGCCGAAAACCTGTGCCTCTAGGCGATACTCATGTATAACGCCGTCGGCACGGTCGCGCTGCTGGACCCGGGACTGATTCAGGTCGGTGGCGTTATCGGGCAGTGTGCGCAGCGGTGCGGCCTGGTTCAGGGTGCGGTGCGGCTGGCAGGTGTTGTGGAAGTCCTCGTACTCGCGCAAGACGGTCATGAGGTGCCGCTGCAGCCTGGGACGTGCTGAGGAAGCGGAAAACGATCTTGCAACAGCACCCTGGTGACGCTGAGGGCGCAGGCATCACGGCGAGGTAGCACGAGTAGTCGTGCCCAGGGCTGTCCGCAGGGAACTGCCCGGTTGTTCGACGCCAAGGTCGACTTCATCCAGGGCCGGGAAGATCTCTAGGAGATGGGGTCCAGGGTTCTCAAGAAGCTGCAGCGGTGCCGTAACGAGTATGCTGGAGGTCTTCAGCGATGACGCCTTTGCAGGTCACAATGTCGCGGGCCAGGCAGGATCACCACGAACTTCCGCGCCGGCATCGAGGTGGCGAAGCAGTAGCGCCTCGCTAGCTAAGTGGGCGTCGCGGCCCGCTGGTAGATACCATTTGGTGTATGACCGACGCGCCTAGCCGTACTACCGTGCCCGAAAAGCCCACCCTGGACGGTCTTGAGGACCGGTGGACTCACGTGTGGGACGAGGCTGGCGTATACGCGTTCGACCGGAGCAAGGCCCGCGAGCAGGTGTTCGCCATCGACACCCCGCCGCCGACGGTCAGCGGTTCCCTGCATGTCGGTCACGTGTTCTCCTACACGCAAACCGACACGGTGGCCCGCTTCGAGCGCATGCGCGGCCGCGAGGTCTTCTACCCGATGGGGTGGGACGACAACGGGCTGCCTACTGAGCGGAGGGTGCAGAACTTCTACGGCGTGCGGTGCGACCCGTCCCTGCCCTACGACCCTGGCTTCGAGCCGCCCGCCGCGCCGGGCAAGCAGCAGGTCCCGGTCTCCCGGCGTAACTTCATCGAGTTGTGTGAGCGGCTGACCGTGGACGATGAGCAGGCGTTCGAGGCCATGTGGCGGCGACTGGGTCTGTCCGTGGACTGGTCCTTCACTTACCAGACAATCGACGCCAACGCGCGAGCCATCTCGCAGCGGGCGTTCCTGCGCAACCTCAACCGTGGTGAGGCGTACCTGAGCGAGGCCCCGACGTTGTGGGATGTGACGTTCCGGACCGCCGTCGCGCAGGCCGAGCTGGAAGACCGGGAGCGCCCTGGCGCCTACTACCAGCTCGTCTTCCACGGCTCCGATGGCCAGGATCTCCAGATCGCGACGACCCGCCCGGAATTGCTCCCGGCCTGCGTCGCGCTCGTGGCACACCCCGACGACGAGCGGTACCGGCCGCTGTTCGGGAAGAGCGCGACCACTCCCGTCTTCGGCGTGGAGGTCTCGGTGATCGCGCACCGGCTGGCTGACCCGGAGAAGGGCACCGGGATCGCGATGGTGTGCACCTTCGGCGACGTGACCGACGTGACCTGGTGGCGTGAGCTGCAGCTCCCGACCCGCCCGGTGATCGGATGGGAAGGCCGCTTCCTGCCAGAGCCGCCGCCGGGCCTAGACAGCGAGGCCGCCAAGTCCGCGTACGCGGAGCTAGTCGGCGCCACCCCGGTCACCGCGCGGGAGCGCGTCGCCGCGATGCTCAGGGAGAGCGGGGAGATGCTAAGCGAGCCACAGCCGATCACGCACCCCGTAAAGTTCTTCGAGAAGGGCGATAAGCCCCTGGAGATCGTGACGACCCGGCAGTGGTACATCCGCAACGGCGGCCGGGACGAGAAGCTGCGGACGGCGCTTCTCGACCGGGGGGCCGAGCTGCGGTGGGTGCCGCCGCATATGCGGGTCCGCTACGACAACTGGGTCGCCGGCCTCAACGGCGACTGGCTGGTCAGCCGGCAGCGCTTCTTCGGCGTGCCGGTGCCGGTCTGGTATCCGCTCGATGAGGCGTGCAACCCGGTCTACGACCAACCGCTGCTCCCGCCGGAGGAGCGACTGCCCGTTGACCCCAGCAGCGACACGCCCGCCGGGTACACCGGTACGCAGCGAGGTGAGCCGGGCGGCTTCATCGGCGACCCGGATGTGCTCGACACGTGGGCGACGTCCTCGCTGACGCCGCAGATCGCCGGCCGCTGGGGCTACGACGATGACCTATTCAAGCGCGTCTTCCCGATGGATATCCGCCCGCAGGCCCACGAGATCATCCGCACCTGGCTGTTCTCCAGCCTGCTGCGCAGCCACTACGAGCACGGCGAGCTCCCGTGGCAGTCTGCCGCGATCTCCGGGTGGATCCTCGACCCCGACCGGAAGAAGATGTCCAAGTCCAAGGGAAACGTGGTTACGCCGACTGACATGCTAGTCGAGTATGGCTCGGACGCTGTCCGTTACTGGGCCGCCAGCGCCCGTCCCGGGACCGACACGGCCTACGACATCGGACAGATGAAGGTGGGCCGCAAGCTCGCCATCAAGCTCCTGAACGCCAGCAAATTCGTCCTGGGCATCGGGGAGCCAGACGAGGGCGTGACGCCGGACGCCGTGACCGAGGCCATCGACAGGGCGATGCTCGCCGAGCTCGACTTGACGATCAAGGCTGCTACGACCTGGTTTGAGGCGTACGACTATGCGCGGGCGCTGGAGCAGGCCGAGGCGTTCTTCTGGAACTTCTGCGACAACTATCTGGAGCTGGTGAAGGACCGGGCCTACGGCGAGACCTCGATGCCCGGCATTGCGTCTGCGCGGGCCACGCTGCGTATAACGCTGTCAGCGGTCATCCGGCTGTTCGCCCCGTTCCTGCCGTTCGTTACTGAAGAAGTCTGGTCATGGTGGCAGGACGGCTCGGTGCACCGGGCGGCATGGCCGGATGCGGCCGATTTCAGGACCGCGGTTGAAGGCGCGGATCGGGAGGTGCTCGCGGTGGCCTCTGACGTGATCGCCGCCGTCCGCAAGGCCAAGTCGGAGGCCAAGGTCTCGATGCGTACGGAGGTCACGAGCCTCCAGGTCGCGGGTGCGCCAGATGCCCTGGCCCGAGTGGCGCTGGCCGAGGCAGACCTCCGCGCAGCGGGCCGCACAGCGAAAATCGAACAGCTCAGCTCCGCGCAGGGGGAACTCAGGGTTACCGTAAGCCTCTGACGCCTGGAAGAGACCGCGACCGTGCGGCTGGCGCTGTCAGGTTAAATTGAGACCCCGCTGTCACATCAAGGTGACACTTGGCTGGCTGACGGACAATACGCCACGACCCTGTACCGCCCGGACGATCAGGAACGCCCGCCAGGACCTGTCCGCGCCTCGCGGAGCGGGCCGGTACGCCGGGCGCGAAGAATTCCGCGGACTGTTCATCGCAGATCTGGCCGGCCTGCTCGCAGCTTCCCCGGCAGCTACCAGATGAGCGCAGCACGGGACATGACTGATCATCGTGCCTATGGTTACACATCACTGCAGGTGATGAGCCATAGGCCATATTTGGCACCCGACAGGGTTCGGCAATCTGGGAGGGGGCCGTCTGCGGTTGTCTGCGTATGTTTGTCTTCGGCAGCAGGGTCAGCGTGGACGGTGACCAGCTTGCCGAGCGCACGCACGGTCGCCGACGACCTGTGCAGGCGCGCCGCTATATCACCAGGCCCCCGTTTCGGAAGTGAAAGAGCTGGGTGAAATCGATATGGTGGCTGAGGCGCTGGCGACGCTGGATCTCGCGGCCCACGACGACGCGCGGCCGGGGCTTCCCGGCTGTGCACCTCGAAGGTCGTATCGTGCTGTCCTACGGTGAGCTGGCCGGCGACGCGGACACCAAACGCGGCTGGCTCGGCCTGCTCGGCCCGGAACGGTTTTACGAGCTGTACAGCGCGAACGAGGGATCGGCGTGACGCTGGTCCGCGGCGACGAATGGCTGACCCGGCCCGGCCCGGTCGACCGCGGCTTCCTCAGCCAGATCCACGTCCTGGACCGCGCTGGCCACCCGGTCCCGCCCGGCACGACCGGCACCGTGTTCACGCGGGCCCGGCCGCCAGCTGCCGTGGCCGTGCCGCACCGGACGCTCGGTCCGCGGCCGGCAAGATCCAACGCTGGCGGCTGGCCTCCTATCACCAGAACGGTGCGACCCCCGCCGTGAAACAGCTATGAGCACCGGCACCGGAACCGGTCAGCGCCGCCGGCGCCCCCTGCGGCTGACCCCGGTGCGGTCGGTCCCGGTCGAGTTCACCGGGGAGCGGTCCGGCGAGGGACCACTGACCCTGGGTCAGCTCGACATCTACCACTGGCTGAGCCAGACCCCCGGCCACCTCTACGCGATCCTGTGCGTCGAACTGCCGGTGCCGGCGGCGGTGCCGGTCGATGACGTGGCGGCGGCCGCCGCGATGCTGATCGCGCGGCATGAGAGCCTGCGGACGACTTATGTGCCGGGCGGCCAGCCGCGCCAGCGGGTCGCGGCGGCTGGTGTCCTGCTGCTGGAAGTCTGCTCGCTCGGGGAGGGACAGTGGGGGCCGCGGGACCGTCCCGTGGTGGCCGAGGCGCTCGTCCGCTGGCTGCGCGAGTCACCCGACCCGGGAAGGTGCCCGGTGCGCGTGGCGGTGGCCATCGCACCCGGCGCGGGGGATCGGGTCATCGCGTGCGCCGCCGCGTTCCCGCACCTGGCCGTGGACAACGGCGCGATCGGGATCCTCAGGCGCGACTTCGCCGGCCTGCTGGGTGATCCCGCTGGCGGCCAGGCCGCCCGGGCCGCCCGGCCTGGCCGCCAGCCGCTGGACCAGGC
>JALYVS010000321.1 GCA_030853115.1 Actinomycetota bacterium | reverse complement strand
ACCCGCGGATGGGCCGTAGCTGACCGTGCGATACCCGGCGGTCAGCACCAGGCCGGCCGGTGAACACGCGCGCCCGGGTTGCCCGTGACTGCCTGCGTGGCACGGTCACGGCTGCTGCTCGCCGGCCCGTGCCGGGCGGGCGGCCCGTTCCCCGTAGCCGCCGAAGAGCTGGGCCGCTGCCTGCTGGATGGCCAGCGACCAGGCGGGGTAGACGTGAGCGGTCCGGGCGATCTCCCCTCGGCCACCAGCAGCGCGTGCGCGCCCGCGCCGCAGCACCGGCCTGGGCGGCGCCCACGGCCTCTTCCCGCGGCATGTGGTGGCGACCGTCTTCGTCGGCCGGGGTGAGTGAGCCGACCGGATCGACTTCGCATCCGCTGGCTGAGCCGTCACGCGAGGCGGTCCCGGAGGATGTCGAGCTCGGTGGCAAGAACGGGGACGACCGAGGCTTCGCGGCGCTTGCGCTCGGTGCGGGTGAAGGTGCGCGGGGCAACTTCGGCGAGCATGATCAGATAGAGATAGCTGCGGTATAGGGCGAGCCTGACCTCGCTACTGGCGTCGAGCGCCGCTGGCCCCCCGGCCTGCCGGTATCCGTCGAGGAAGGCTCGGTCCTGGCGAATGTCCGCCAACAGTGCCAGCGAGACGAAGTCCGCCAGCCAGGGCCCCTGCAAAGTCGGTAATCGCCTGAGCGCGTGAGTGGTTGCTGCTGGTCAGCGATGGGCGGCGGGTTCGACGTTGAGTCCCGGGCGTGCCTGGTGTCGCGCCGTGGTCACGGGGCGGGTGCGGCTGGGTAACGGGCGTGTCGTTGCGGGGATGCGGGGTTCCCGGCGGAAAACTGGGTTCTTCCGCTAAAAATCACCCGATTCCGCGAAGGAACCCCGCGTGCTCAAGTCTGCCATGCCCTCGATGCCCTGTGCCCCGGTCCCGGAAGTGCTGCCTGCGGTAATGCCGGCCGTTGCGGTGGTGCCGGAGTTCCTGCCCGCCCCGCCGCCCGTGCTGGTGCTGCCGGAACGCCTCCCGGCCGACCTTCCCGCCGCGGGGTGCGCGGCGCTGGCCGCGGCGCTGGCTGCCCGCCCGGTCCCGGCCGGGACAGGGGGAACTGGTGCGCGAGTCCGGTCCCTGCCGCTGGGATGATGCTGAGGCCGGCAGGCTGTCCGGGTTCCTGCGGACGGTCACCGACCTGCGCGGGCGGCGGGGCCGCGGCTACCCGCTGGAGTACCTGCTCGCGCTGCCGCTGGCCGCGGGCATGGCCGGCGACGGCGAACTCGAAGCCATCGCCGAATGGGCGGCGGACGCCCCGGCGGGGCTGCTGGTGAAGCTGGGCGCGCCCCGGGACAAGGAGGGGGAGCCGCGGCGGCCGGACGCGACCACCATCGCCCGTGCCCTCGGGCAGGGCTGCGACCAGGGCGGATACGATGACGCGCTGTGTGCCTGGACGGCCGCCCGCGCCCGGAGCCTGCGGCCCGGGATGCGAAAGCACCTGCGGATCGACGGCAAGGCGGTCAGGGGCGCGGCCCCCCGCGGCGGCCGCGTCCCGATGCTGCTGTCCAGCCTGTGGGACGACGGCACTACCGCCGCCCAGCTCGTCGTGGACGTGAAGAAGACGAATGAGATCCCCGTCTGCCGGGACCTGCTGAAGAAAATCCCGGAAGGAGAGCTCAGGGGCGCCGTCATCACGGCGGACCAGATGCACACACAGCGCAGGCTCGCCCGCCAGATCGGGAAAGCCGGCGCCCGGTACGTATTCACCATCGGGGGCAACCAGCCGAAACTGCTCGCCGCCGCCGACGCCCTGCCCTGGGCAGCCGTCGCCGGGGAGGCCTGGACGGCGGACCGCGGCCACGGCCGTACGACGTCCGCACCATTAAGACGCTGCCCCCGAACGACCTGATCAGGAGCCTGTTCCCCGGCGTGGAGCAGGTGTTCCTCGTCGAGCGCTACAGCTACGCCCCCGACGGGACCCTGCTGTCCGCCGTCGCCGTCCTCGGCGTCACCAGCCTCACCGCGCAGGAAGCCGGGCCGGATGACCTGCTCGCTTACCTCCGCGGCCACTGGGCCATTGAGATGCACCATTACTTACGTTCTCCAGGGGCGGAGCCCGGCCAGCTGAGCTCGATCTCCGCGTTTCCGCGGGTCAGAGGCTGGTACGGATGAAGTTACCTGATGCAACAGGTGTGGTGCAACTACCGCGTGGCGTGTCGTGTCAGCGTGTTGCCGCTGACTGGTTGAGCTGGGTCATCAGCTCGCGGTTGGCGGTGCGGGCGGCTGAGAGTTCGTCGCCGCGCTCTTCCAGTTGCAGGCGCAGGTCGGCGGCTTGCTGCTCGAGATGGGTGATTTTCTGGTTGAGCGCGTCGATGTCGGCGGGCGCGCCGAGCCCGGACTCGCGCCACGCTTGTTCGCCGAGCGCTCCGGAAAGCCGCTGTTCGAGCTGGCGGACGCGTGCGTTGAGCCGGATGGCGCGTTCGTGAGCTGCTAGCAGGTCGGCTTGCAGGGATGCGCGGGTGACGGCGGGTCCTGCGGTGTTACCGGCGGGGGGCGGTGCGGCTTCGGCCGCGTGGATCTTCTCGAGCAGGTCCCGGTGCCGGTAGAGGAAGGTCCGGTCGACGCCGGCTGCACGGGCGATACCCGACGCGCTGATCTCGGTCCCGCTGGCGGCGGCGCGGTCGAGCGCGGTCAGGACGCGTTGGCGGCGCCGGGCGGAGTCGGCCTGCCGGCCTTTGCGCATCGTCTCGGTGCGCGGGTCCGGGTCGGTGCCTGCTGCTGGGTTGCGGCTGGTCATGAGGCCTGGCCTTGCGTTTGTGAGGTGAGGGCCTGCGTGGCCGGGCGGAGGCGGGGCATGCCGATGCTGACTGCGCGGTGCTTGCGGACGACGGCGACGGCCTCGTCGATGCGGGCACGGTCGTCCGGGCTCAGGCCGGCGATGTCGCCTTTGATGCGGTTGATGAGCTGCCGGATGACGGTGATCTCCTGGCTGGCGGGTGCCGCCTGGTCGCGTGCCCAGGCGTCGATGCCGGTCGCGGCGGCGAGCCGTTCGCGGGTGCGGAGCAGGTCATCGAGATAGGCGGTCAGGTCAGGGAGGTAGGACACGTCGGTGCGGAAGTGGTCGCAGCCGGCGCAGCGGAACCGGACCGGGCAGTCGTTCCCGCCGGCGGCGACGTTGGACGGCTCCGTGCAGGTGCCGTAGGGGACGGCGACCGAGCCGGCCGCGTAGCGGGCGTGCTCGTCGTCCAGCAGGGCGCGGGCGTCACGCCAGATCCGGTTGCCGTGCCGGTCGAACTGCATCGCGGTGACCTTGTCGACCGCACCGCGGCGGCGTTCCTCGCCGACCCGGTAGTAGCCGCGGGTGACGTTGAGGTTGCGGTGGTCGAGGAGTTCGGCGAGCACGTCGATAGCGACGCCCGCGTCGGCGTGCCTTTGGGCGTAAGTGTGCCGGTAGGAGTACGGGACAGCGCGGTCCTTGCCGAATTCGCCGCCGCCGTCCAGCAGCAGCGGCGGGAGCGAGGTGAGCCAGTCCCGGTGCGCAGTCGACAGCGCCGGGACAGTCAGCGGACGGCGGCCGTCCCGGTTGGCCCAGCCGGCGGGCAGCAGCTTCAGCTCGCTGGCCTGGGTGTCCGGGAACCGGTCGCGGACGCGCTGCTGCTGGGCGCGGATCAGCTGCGCGGTGGCCGCGGGGATGGGCAGCCGCCGCCCGAGGCGGTGCGCCTTGTGGTTGTCATAGACCAGGACGGGTGCACCGCCGGGGTCGCTGGCCAGGCAGTCCAGCGGCAGCGCGACGACGTCTTCGGGGCGGCGGCCGGTGTCGATGAGGATCTTGATCGCCGTGCGGATAGTGGGTGAGGTGAGGGTCCCGAGGTGGCTGCAGACCTGCCGCAGGATCTCCGGAGGCAGGTCCCGGCCGGGTTCGCCGTGCTCAGGTTCGCCGGGCATGTCGTCGCGGTGCAGGGCGAACTGGTCGCTGAGCCCGGCGGCTGGCCCGCCGGGCCTGGTCGCGCCCAGTTGCCGTGCCGCGGTCAGCAGCTTGCGGACCTCGCGGCAGGCAAGGACCCGGGTGAGCTCGCTGATCTCGCCGCCGGCATACAGATAGCCGAGGCGGTTGAGGAACAGCTCGGTGTCGGTGCGTCCCAGCGCTGCCGGGTCCTCGCCGCGGTCGGCGCGCTGCCGCAGGCTGGCCGATAGCAGGGCCAGGCTGGACAGGTAGTGGCGGGTCTTGTCCCCGCCGCTGCGCCCGCGGCGGCGGGGAAAGGCCGGCCAGCGCCCAGATCTTGGCGGTCTGGCGCAGCCACGGCTGGGTGATCGCGGTGAACGACAGGTTGCCGTGGTGCCCGAACAGCGCCATGTCCCAGATGTCCCTGGCGGTCTCGGTGCCCGGGTCGGAGATGCCGCGGCGGGCGTGCGTGATCAGCGTGTGCACGACACTGGCGTAGCCCTGGCCGCGGCTGGCCGGGATGTCCAGTCCCGCCAGGGATGACACCTGCCGGGTGCGCGCGTCGCTGGCGACTGGCCGCAGGATCGCGCAATAGGTCTTGACGCCCTGCCGGGTGCGCTGCTGCAGCCCGGACAGCATCTCCACGGCGACTGCCGGGGCCAGCCCGGCGAGGCTGACCTGCCCGGCGCGCGGGACCGGCGGCTCGGTTGCGCGCCAGGCCGCCTCGTCGGGGTGATGGCCGGTGCGGCGCAAGACGCGCAGCCGCTGCAGGTGCGCGTCGCAGTAGACGGCATCGTGCCCGGGGAGCTGACGCGGGCACGATGCCACCGGGCAGGTGCCATGCGAGGGCAGCGCGACGGTGTCAGCCCGGGCGGTGAAATCAGCGGTACTGACCCCGATCTGCTCCTGCTGGCCCAGATGCTCAGGGCACAGCGGCTGACCGGACGTCACCCACGGGCGCGGGCACCCGGTAACCCGGCATGTCCCGTCGCCGGCGCCGAGCCAGCGCTTGCCTTGCGGCGGCGGGAGCAGCGCGACGTCCTCCAGGTCCAGCCCGGCCGCGGTGAGCCTGCGCTGGCAGTCCAGGCACACGCGTGTCGCTGCGGCGCAGGTGGTCTGGCATCCCGGTGCGCGGCAGAACGTCCGGCCCAGCAGCGGATGCTCCGCCGGCAGCGTCAGCACCCAGGTCCCGGCATCCCAGCCTGCCTCGGCCAGGAACCCAGCGTCGATCCGGCTGGCCAGCACAGCTGACCGCTCATCCAGCAGCACCCGGCCCGCGAACAGGCCTTCTCCGGCGAGCAGTTCATCCGGCAGCGAAGCCGGGACCGCGTGGATCCTCGCCGCCGCGGTCATGCCTTCGCCTCCGCCAGGTCACGCGGGCTGGGCACCGCATCGACGGCGGCCCTCAGCCGCGCCGGATCCGGATGCGTATAAACCTGCGTAGAAGCGATGCTGGCGTGACCGAGGAGATCCTGGGCTTCCTCCAGCGTCCCGCCCGCATCAAACTGGTAGAGAGCAATGTTCTAACCACGCTGAATGCCTCAGCCGGAGCGGGCATCTTGAGGGTTATTCCCCTGGTTGGTGATTACGGTCGCGGGCTAGTTCTGCGGCGTAGCGGGCCCAGTCGGCCCTGGCCTGGTGCATCCATTTGACGGCGGTCGTGGGGTGTAGGCCGAGGAGGTCGGCGAGCACGGCGGCGGGCATCTGGGCAGCGAGATCGATCAGGGCAGCGCGGCGTCCGGCCTGGACGGGGATGGCGAGGGCGCGGAGCCGGTCGGCCAGCCGTGCGGGGGTGATCGGCCGTCCGGGCAGCAGTCCGGGGAACAGCCATTTGCTGCTGGGGGGCGAGCCGATGCCGGTGTAGGGCTTGCCGTCGGCGATCAGGGTGAGCAGCAGGTCGCCGAGTGGCCCGGGGACGGGCGCCTGGTGTTCCCCGAGCTGGATGGTCACGCCGCCGTCGTCGGCTTGGGTGATCTGGCTGGTGGTGAGGGCGGCGATCCGGGTCATGGTCTGGCCGAACAGCAGGACCAGGCATCCGGCGACCCGGTCGGTGGTCTGGATGCTGTCATCGTGCAGCAGCAGGGCGGCCAGGTCCCAGCGCTGGCTGTCGCTGATCGCGGTTCCGGTGCGCCGCTGCGGCCGGGGGACGTCGAGCGCCTGGCAGTGCCCGTGCCGGGCAGCCCAGGCCAGGAAGTCGCGGACGTAGCAGGCTCCTGGGCCGGTGGCCAGCCAGGCTTCCACGTCGGCCTGGCCGGATCCGGGCAGGGTCACGCCGCGTGCGCTGAGCCAGCCGAGGAACCGGGCGGCTGCGCTGATCGTGTTCCGCGCGTGGGCGGTGTAGGTCCGTGGCCGGCGGCGGGTTTCGGAGATGCGGCGCAGCCGCCGCATTACCTGCCAGGTGGCGAAGGCGTGCACGAGCCGGCGGTGCCCGGGGACGTCGATGGCGGCCAGCAGCGTGGTGAGCCACCGCTCGGTGCGGGCGAGTTCCTCATCGCGGGGCGGCAGGACGCCGCCGGTGATGAGCATGTGCCGCAGGTGGCTGGCGGCCCGCGGGCGCGGGTGCTCATCGAGCGCCTGATGGGTGACGGCGAGCCGCCTGGCGGCCAGGTCGGCGAGGATGGCGGCCCCTGCCCCGGTGCGCAGCCAGTTCAGCGCCGATTGCGGGGTGCGCGCCGCGCTGATCGCCTCGAGCACCCCGGCCAGTTCCTCCGGGACGCTGCCGGCCGTGCCGGACAGCAGCGCCGCGGCGCGGCGCTGCAGGCTGCACCGGGCGCAGCGGTGTTTCTCGAACATCTTGTCCTCGGTGCCGCAGTCGGCGCACACGCTGGTGACGGTCAGCCCGGCGCAGCTGGCGCAGGTGTCAGCGCCTGGGCCGGGCGGGTGGACCGGCCGCCGGACCTGGCCGCAGGAGACGCACGGGACACGACGGCGCAGCGCGGCGGTGTAGCAGGTGTCGCAGACTGGCCCTTCGGGCCAGCGGGCGGTCGGCGGCCGGTCCTGGCCGCAGCGGGCGCAGGCCGCGGTGGCCCGCGGCGCGCACTGCTTGCAGACGGGCTGGCTGGTGCCGGCGAAGGTGCAGGGCCGTACCTGTCCGCAAAGGCTGCAGGCCGCTGCCGGGAGCCGGTAGCAGTTCACGCAGATGTCCGGCTTGGCGCCGCGGCCGCGGACGGCGACCGGCGCGGTCTCGCCGCAGTTCCCGCAGGGCCGGTGACGTGCCGGGCTGCGGCGG